>JBMFHR010000012.1:0-27151 GCA_049976725.1 Conexivisphaera sp.
GCGCGCATCACGGTCGCGTAATAGGCGACGCCCGCGACCGCCGCGATCACCACTACCACGGCCACCGCAATTTCCCACGCCTTCATTGCGGGGAGGGATCCGCCGGGGCCCCTTATGAGGGATCCCGAGGAACGCTCATAGTTCCGCCTGGAACGCTAGAGGAACCTGGGCAGGCGCACCTCGACCTCCCCGAGTAGGTCGCCCGGTCCCCCCAGCACGTACCCGTCCGCCCTCGACGGGAATATGCCGTGGTAATCCGGCTGCAGGGGCTCCGCAGTGGCACCCCTGAGGCGCACCCAGAGCATCCCCCTCCTTGGCATGTGCACCGGCTTGGCCATCCTGGCGCGCGTGCTGACGTGGGGCTCCGCCGTGGCACCCCCGGCCTTTAGCACGAGGGGCGCCAGCAGTAGGACGGCGCCGTTGAGCGCGGGGGCGCGCGGTCCCGGCAGCATCAGGATCGGCCTGCCCTCCACGACGGCCCCGCCGCTCATGGCCGAATCCGCCACGTCGAGCCCCCGGAAGGTCGCCGACGGCCCCAGGGACTCCAGGGCCAGGTAGGTGACGTCGCGCGCGCTGGGCCCCGTTCCGCCTATCGTCACGACGATGTCGGAGAAGTCGAGCGCCCTCCTCACGGATTCCGCTATGGACGTCGGCGAGTCCTCCACGACCCCCTCATTCAGGACCTCCGCCCCCAGCGCGGCCGCGATCGATCCGACCGTCAGGTAGCGCGTCGTCCTGCCGCGTCCCTCCAAGGATATCTCGCTGCCGACGGAGATCAACGACACGCGCGGCCTGGCGTACACGCGGACGAACCTCCTGCCCAGGACCTCCAGGACCTCCACGTCGAGCGGCGTGATCAGGCGTCCCTTCCCGAGGACTGCCTCGCCGGCCCTCGCGCTCGAGCCCCTAGGCGCCAGGTTCTCCAGCGCCCTCGGCCTCCGGCCCACCTCCACGCGGTCCCCCCTCACGGCGACCTCCTCGATCGGCAGCAGCGCCGCGCGGTCGTCCGCCACGGAGCATCCGGAGTACGCCACCACCGCCGTGCCCGCTTCGAGCTCGGCGACCGATTCGCCGGGCCCGCACTCGCCCACGATCCTGGCCGTCCCGGGCCACTCCCCGTCGTGCCTCACGAGGTAACCGTCCTTCGTGCACACGTGCGCGGGGGGCAGGTCGGAGGGCGCGGCCACGTCCTCCGCCAGTACTCTGCCCACGATCCCCTGCGCGACCTCCGCGTACTCCCATCCCCTGGGCCTCGCGGCCGCGGAGAGCAGCTGGAGCGCGTCCTCGAGCCTCAACCCGATCGCCTCACAGGTCGAGCAGGAACCTCGCGTAGTAGAGGTCACCCCTCCTCCCGATGGACATCATGTGGTAGGTGACCGCCTTCACGTCGCGCCCCATGCCGTGCCTCGTCGGGTCGTAGCGCTCGCCGCGCATCTCGGCCCGCAGCGCCGGGGGGCTCTCGCGCAGGTCAACCCTGAACCTCACGAACGCGATCCCGTCTATCTGCAGCCTGTTCAGCACGCACTCCAGCCAGTTGTACAGGAGGTTCTCCAGATCCGTCCCCTCGGCCTCGCACGTGTCGCGCAGCTCGCCGCGCACCCTCCTGATGTCCATCATCACCGACATCATGGCCCTGGCCGCGTTGGCGAACGCCTCGCCCAGGGTCCTCCCGTAGGCCTCCAGGAGCGCGTCCGACGCGTGCGGGAGCTCCCTGTACCACCTCATGGCCTCGGGAGCCTCCCCTCGAGGAAGGAGAAGAGCTCATCCTCGTCCTTGAATATCCTGGTGGAGTAGTAGCGGAAGAACGGGCTCTCGGGTCCCCTGAACACCACGTACACTTCCTTGGCGCTCGAGAAAGCGTAGGTCATCTCCGAGAGCACGCCCGGCGACATGACCGGCACGTAGTAGTAGACGATCACGAAGTCGCTCTGGTCTATCAGCTGGTAGTCCCTGGCGACCGTTTGGTCGTACACGTCCTCCCTCACGGACTCGACCTCCCCGGGGTCCACGCCCTCCAGCCTGACCCTCCCCTCCACGAGGTCCATGTCCTCGACCTCCCCGGGATCGAAGACTATGAGCCCCCTCCTCCTGAGCTCCGACACGAACCCCCTGAGGCGCTCCTGGAACTCCTGCGCCCTGTCGCCGAGGTGCGTCATCGGGTAGCTCAGGTACGCCTTGGGGGCGGAGGGATCCCTCATGAGCCTCCAGAGCGTGCCCGGAGGCTGCTTCGCCGGTATCATGAAGAAGGGTTTCCTCTGGAAGTCCGCTATGGACTTCGTCAGGAAGGTCTCCTCGTCCCGCCAGACGAGCATGTCCTTGAGCCCCAGCCTGCCCCTCCAGTGGGGCGAGGAGTCCAGCCTGGCCCTCATCCCGGCGATGGAGTCCACGACCGTCACGTAGATGTCGGGGGAGAGCAGGTTGAGGTAGTAGAAGTCGAAGGCCTGCAGCAGGTGCCTCTTCCACCTGAAGCACGCGTGGGTGTTGACCAGCACGTTCTCGTGATCCCTCGCCTCCCTCAGTATCTTCTCGAAGACGGTCGTCCTCAGGTAGTTCAGCGTGGAGGGCGCGAGGTTCAGTATCCTCCCCTCTGGGATCTCCACCCCCAGGTTCTCCGCCGTCTCGAACATCAGCGATCCGACGTCGAAGACCTCCACGCTCCCCCCGGAGGACCTTATCTCCTCGGCCGCCGCCGATATGTACTCGCCCCTCCCGCTCCCGCTGACGCCCGTCACCACGACCTTCGCCACACCCCTCATACCGACAGGTGCAATATATTTTAGATCCGGCGGTCGTGCTGGCGCCGATGGGGATCTTCCGGGCGTACGACGTGCGGGGGATTTACCCGGGCGAGCTCGGCCCTGAGCTGGCCCTGAGGATCGGCATGGCCTACGGGTCGATAGCCGCGTCGAGGGGGATACGCGAGATCTACGTGGGGAGGGACGCCCGCGTCAGCGGCCCCGCGCTCCTCGCGGCCTTCTCGTCCGGCGCCATGGCCTCGGGGCTCAGCGTCATAGACGTCGGGCTCGTGCACACCCCCCTCATCTACTGGCTGACCGCCAAGGATTCGAGGGAGGGCGCTATGATCACGGCATCCCACAATCCACCCGAGTACAACGGGATCAAGATATCGTACGCCGGCAGGGCCTATCACTACGGGAACCTCTACGGTGCCATAGAGTCCTCGCTGGCGTCCGCTTCACCGCTGCCCTGGGACCGCGCCGGCTCGATGAGGAGCGAGGACCGCCTGGGCGAGTACGTGGAGGACGTGCTGGGCAGGATCGCCGCCCCCGAGCGCCGCCTGAGGGTGGTCTCCGACTCCAGCAACGGGTCCTGCTGGTTCGCGGGGAACGTGCTCTCACGCGCCGGGTTCGACGCGGTGGCTATAAACTCGGAGCCGGACGGCAGGTTCCCCCGCCACGTCCCGGACCCGCTCAGGGAAGAGGCGTACGTCGACGTCTCCGAGGCGGTGCGCCGCGAGGGCGCCGACCTGGGGATCGTGTTCGACGGGGACTGCGACAGGGTCGGGTTCGTCGACGAGCGCGGAATCCCGATAGGCGGCGACGCCGCCGCGATGGTGCTGGCCGCCGACGTGCTCTCCCACCGCCCCGGCTCCAAGGTCGTGCTGAACGTGATGATGTCGAAGGCCGTCTCGGACTACGTCCGCTCCCTGGGCGGGGTCCCGGTCATGGTCAGGGTCGGGCACTCGTTCGTCCAGGACGCCCTGGAGTCCGAGGGCGCCGCATTCGCGGCTGAGATAAGCGGGCACTTCTACCTGGCCGACTCCTACTACGGGTTCGACGACGCGGTGTACGCCGCCCTCAGGTTCGGGGTCGCGGTCTCGAGGTCGGGCAGGTCCCTCTCGGAGATCGTGTCCTCGCTGCCCAGGTACCAGTCGTCCCCGGAGTCCAGGATCGGCTGTCCGGACGACATCAAGTTCCTGGTAGTGGACTACCTGAGGCGCAAGTACGAGCGCGAGGGGCTCAGCGTCCTGGCCATAGACGGCGTCCGCGTCGACACGGAGGACGGCTGGTGGATAGTCAGGGCCTCGAACACGGAGCCCGCCCTAGTGATGAGGGCGGAGGCCAGGGACCGGAGGGCGCTGGATGCGCTCGTGTCGAGGATGAGATCGGACGTCGAGGAGGCCCTGGCCGCGGTTGGCCGCGGCACAGCCGGGCGCTGAGGTAGATCTCACCGTCCGGGGCCCTCACGACCCTTGCCGTCCCCTCCGCGGCCTCCAGCGCTACGACCGCCGCCACGACCCCGTCCAGCGCGTCCCTCGAGCCGGGGAGCCCGCGGTGCGCTATCCCCGCGGCCTCGAGCAGCTCGCGCTCGTCCCTGCACCCGCTCGATATCAGCGCGCTCCTGGGATGGGTCTCTATGGCCCGCGCCCCCAGTGCCCCGAGGATCCTCCCGGTCCTCTCCGCGAGCGCCCGCATCCCGCTCCACGAGGGCGGGAGGACGCGGTATCCCAGGCGCATCATCTCCACGTCCACCTCCCTGAAGGCCCTCCCCGGTGGCACCGAGAGCGGGGAGTCCACCGCCACAAGCTCCACCCCCCTCAGCGCGGACAGTATCTCATCGTCCCCGCGCAGTTCCCCGGCCGATGATAGCTCCCTGCGCGCCGCGTCCACGATGGCGAAGCCGCTCGGCCTCCTCGGCGACGCTGCTGGATCAAGTCCCCCCACCAGCAACTTCCCCCGCTCCGGCCAGCACGAGCGGCCTCCCCTCCACGAGCATGCCGACGATCTTCCTCCTGCCGCTCTCGAGGAGCCTCCACACGGTCCCCCTCGACACCCCCATCATGGCCGCCGCCTCCTCCTGGAGCAGCCCCTCGTAGTCCACGAGCCTCACGGCCTCCAGCTCATCGAGCGTCATCACGATGGCGTCGGGCCCCGCGTCGCGCGCGGGCGCCGGCGCGAAAGCCGTGAATCTGGGGGTGAACCTTATGACCCTGGGCTTCGGGGGCCTGCCCCTCCTCCATCCCCAGCCGTGCCCGTACACGGCCAGAGTTGAGCGCGGGTCGATATAACGGTTGGCGAGCTACTGCCCGCTCCGCCTACTGCACCTGCTCGGCCACGATGACTGGCGACAGGATGTACTGCCCGCTGCCGGTCTGCACGACGTGCGGGCCCAGGAGCAGCTCCAGCTTCGACGTTGAGCCGCCCGACACGCTGAGCCCTCCCCTAACTATCGGCACCTTGAGGACGCCGCTGGGCACCGAGGCGCTCACGTTGATCGGCCCTATGGTCACCTCAGCCGAGGAGATGACAAGCCTCACCTCCGTGTAGTTCCCGACCGGCACCTGCGCCGACGCCAGGAGCTGCGGGACGTCGGTCACCTCCACCGTCCTCGAGGAGTTGCTGACAGTCACCCAGGCGCCGGACTTCGAGTGCAGCATGATCGACGATGTCGTCACGTAGACGGCGAAGGACGGGTCGCCCACCAGGTAGACCTCCACGCTGCCGTACGAGTAGTGGTAGTAGAGGGCGCCCGCGGCCGCAGCCACTATGACTATTGCGGCTATTGCGATCGCAGCGTACCTGTTCACGCCCGCCGTTCGGCCCCGGGCCGGATATTTGCGTTGCGCCGCGAAAGGGAAATATTCGGCCCCGGCCTCCTCCGGATCGCCATGGCGAAGTACGACGGCGTGAAGGGGCAGGAGCTCCTGGAGGTCGAGGAGAGGGACAATGAGCTGATACTGATATTCCGCGACAACCGGTTCCTCTTCGTGCGCGTGGAGAACGGGAAGCTGGTGACGGAGAGCGTCCCCGAGCGACGGCGCCCCGCGTCTCCGGCGGGGGAGCCCTCAGCGCAGCCTGGACAGGACCTCCCTGGCGGCCTCCCCGAGCGGCACGACCACTTCCTCGCCCGCGGCCTTCACCCTCACAACGCCCTCCGATGCCTCCCTCGGCCCGGCTATCACCAGCACGTCGTACCTCCCCGCCGCCTCGCGGTACGCGCCCTGCATCCCGAGCTCCCTGTCGTGGATGGGCAGGTGGACCGCCACTCCCTCGCGCCTCAGGGCCTCGGCCACCCTGATCGCGTAGGCCTCCGATTCGCGGACGTACACGACGCCCGCGCGCCTGCGCGCGGCCGGGGGAGCGCCCCTGATGACGTCCATCGTGCGGTCCACCCCTCCCCCAGCCCCGGTGGCCCCCGAATCGGGCCTCCCGAATAGGCGTGTGAGCACGTCGTACCTCCCGCCCCCCACCAGCGATCCCAGCTCCGGGTGCGCCACGGACCTGGCCTCGAAAACGAACGAGTCGTAGTAGTCCAGCCCCCTGGCCAGCCGGGGGTCGACGCGGAACCTGACGCCCATCTCGCGCAGTATGCCCGTGACCGCCGACAGGCGCTCCGTCAGCTCGTAGTCCCCCGACTCGGCGCGCGAGATGACCTCCCCGAGCACATCCGGGTCATACCCCTTCTCGCCGTACTCCCTGAGCACCTCCTCCCTGCCGCGCTTGTCCAGCTTGTCCAGCTCCCTGAAGGCCTCCTCGACGGCCTCCTCGTCCACGTCGCCCCCCGCGGCCTCCCTTATCATAGTCTCCGTGAGCTTCCTGTCGTTGACGATGAACTCCGCGTCCACGCCCAGCCTCCCCAGCAGGTCGCTCGAGAACAGGACAACCTCCGCGTCCGCGAGCGGGGACCTGGGGCCGAACACCTCCACGTCCCACTGGTAGAACCACCTGTACCTCCCCCTCTGCGGCTCATCGTACCTCCAGACGTCGGCGAACGCCGCCAGCCTCGTGTCCTTCGGCAGGCTCCTGTCCGAGCAGTAGTACCTGGTGAGACCCACCGTGAGGTCGAACCTGAGCCCCACCTCCCTTCCCCCCTTGTCCACGAAGTGGTAGATCTCCTCGCGGACGCCGGGCCCGCTCTTGGCCTCGAGCGTGGAGAGGAGCTCCAGGGACGACGGCTCCATCATGCTGAACCCGTGGAGCCTCGCCTCCTCCACGAACGCCTGGCGCACGCGCTCCAGCAGCTCGTAGTCCTCCGGGGAGTAGTCCCTGAGGCCCCTCGGGAGCCTCAGCTCGGTCAACTGGGTCGCGCCTTCCTGAGCGCCGAGAGCTCCGCGAGGAGCGCGGACAGCTGTATCTCGGGGTTGGACCCCTGCCCCAGCCTGTAGTCGTACTCCGCGAACATCCTTGCGGCCTCCGCGTGGTCCACGTCCTTCGAGGACATCACGTCCTCGAACGCGAACCTCAGCAGATCCCTCTCCGGCATCCCGTAGACCCTCATGAGCTCCAGCAGCCTCTTCCTCGCGCCCGCGAAGTCGCCCCCCAGCGCCGCCTGCACCATCTCCCTGACGGCCGCGCGCTTCCCGACCCCGAAGACCTGGCGCACGGAGTCCACGGTCACCTTGCCCAGCGCGGCCGCCGCCTGCAGCTGGTTTATCGCCTGGCGCATGTCCCCCTGGGTGTACTCGTATATCAGGTGGAGCGCCTCCTCCTCGTACTGGCAGCCCTCCGACTTGCATATCCTGCTCAGGAACTCCACCACGTCCTTCTCGCCCAGCCTGACGAACCTGAAGATCGCGCACCTGCTCTGTATGGGCTCTATTATGTTGGACGAGTAGTTGGCCGTCAGTATGAACCTGGCCACCCTGGACGACTCCTCCATTATCCTCCTCAGGGCGGTCTGCGCGTCGCTCGTCATCTCGTCCGCCTCATCGAGTATGACCAGCTTGAAGGGGACGCCCTCCCTCAGGTCCACGTAGCGGGTGAAGGACTTGATGCGCTCCCTGACGACGTCTATCCCCCTCTCGTCTGACGCGTTGAGCTCCAGCGTGTAGTCCTTCCAGGAATCGCCCAGCACGGTCCTAGCCACTATCATCGCAACCGTGGTCTTGCCGGTGCCCGGCGGGCCGGTCAGCAGGAGGTGCGGCATCTCCTGGGGGTGCTCGAGCAGCGCCTCCAGCCTCCTCTTGGCCTCCTCCTGGTCCACGAGCTCCTCCAGCCTCCTGGGCCGGTACTTCTCGACCCACATCAACTCGGCCTCTGTCGCCATCCCCAGTCTGCTCCTCCTGCGCCTCCCGAGTTTTTAAGCTGTGCGCGCCCGCTTGTCCACTCCGCGTGAGGTCTGGGTCAACGCAGATATACCGGAGCGCCGAAAGCTGCACCAGAGTTGAACGGCGATGGCGTGGCGCGGGCCGCGTGGCTCAGGTCCGACTGCACCGTGAGGCTGCGCTCCCTGATCCTGGCGTCGCTAGCGGAGCAGTCGCGCGTGAAGGCCAAGGCCGAGGTGCCCGCGGCGTCCATCGCCGGGCTCAGGCTCGGTCCCCTGAGGGAGGGCGAGACGGCGGACCTGCCCAGGATAGTCGCCATGGCGCTGGTGTCCACGGGCTCCGCGGAGCCCGTGGACGAGGGCGTGGAGATCGAGCTCTACAGGGCCCAGGGCAAGGAGAGGGCGTCCGCTCAGTCCGGCGCCCCGCAGCTATCCCAGCTCAGGCCGGGCTTCTACCAGAAGGTGGCGGCCTCCCTCTACGCCTTGGAGCTCGCGGGCATGGGCGAGGCGGCCCGCAGGGCGCTCTCGATCTACCAGGACCTGATGACTCTGAGGCTCCAGAAGATAGCCAGGTCGCTGGGCTACACGAGCGTTCCCTCGTCCCTCCCGAACGCCACCGATGAGGAGATGGCGCTCTTCGAGTGCGCCTCCGAGATCTTCCGGCGCTGGAGGGAGATAATGGTGGGGGTGGATCTCCGTGGAGGTGGCGTACACTAGGGAGAAGCTCATAGACGTCCTAGAGTACTTCCTGAAGGCGCACGAGGGCGGCAAGTACCGCGGGCGCGTCTCCCAGATGGCGGTCTCGGGCTCGCACTCGCTGGTCGTGGACTACGAGGACCTCCTACGCGGGATCCCGGAGGTCGCGCCCCTCATCTCGGAGAACCCGGACTTCTTCCTGGAGGCCGCCAGGGAGGCCCTGCTCAGGGTCCTCTCCGTGGAGGCCCCGGAGTACGCGGAGCACGCCAGGGACTACCTGAGGGTCAGGATAAGGGGGTATCCCGAGCGGCTCCCGCTGAGGAGCATAGACGCCTCCAAGCTGGAGAGGCTGGTCTCCGTGAACGCGATGGTCGTGAGGACCTCGCAGGTGAAGCCCCTCGTGATAGAGGCGGTCTACCGCTGCCCCGCCGGCCACGCGATACCCGTGCGGATCACCGGCAGGAGGCTGCAGCCACCCGACACGTGCCCGGTCTGCGAGGCCGAGCTGGGGGAGGGAGGCGGGAAGAAGGGCCGCCTCTACAGGAGGTCGGACTTCAGGCTGGACCAGCGCGCGTCCAAGTTCGTGGACTACCAGGTGATCCGGCTGCAGGAGCTGCCCGAGGAGCTGCCCCCGGGCCAGCTCCCGCACTACGTGGACGTCGAGGTGACCGGGGACATAGTGGACAGGGTCCGCCCGGGCGACAGGGTGGTCGTGACCGGCATAGTGCGGGCGGAGCCCGAGTCAGAGGAGGCCAGGGGCCGCCCCGCGGCCGCCCTCGCGATATTCGACACGCGCCTCGAGGCCAACTACATAGAGGTCGTGGGGAAGGAGCCCGAGGAGCTCGAGATAACCCCCGAGGACGAGGCCGCGATACTGAGGCTCGCGAGGGACCCCGACGCGTACGGGAAGCTGGTCCGCTCGTTCGCGCCGTCGATAAGCGGCTACGAGGACTTCAAGGAAGCGATACTGTTGATGCTGGCGGGCGCCCCGCAGATAACGCTCCCGGACGGGAGCACCGTGCGCGGCAACATCAACGTCCTCCTGGTGGGGGATCCCGGCACCGCCAAGAGCGAGCTCCTGAAATACGCCGCCCGCGCGGCCCCCCGTGGTCTCTACACGACCGGCCGCGGCTCGACGGCGGCCGGCCTGACCGCCGCCATAGTCAGGGAGAAGAACGGCCTCATGGTGCTCGAGGCCGGCGCCGTCGTGCTGGCGGACGAGGGCCTCGCGGCGATCGACGAGTTCGACAAGATGAGGCCGGAGGATCGCGCCGTGCTGCACGAGGTGATGGAGCAGCAGACCGTCAGCATAGCGAAGGGCGGCATCGTGGCCACCCTCAACGCGCGCACATCGATACTGGCCGCCGCTAACCCGAACTTGGGCAGGTACGACGAGGAGAAGTACCTCTACGATAACGTGAACCTCCCCATACCGCTGCTCACTAGGTTCGACCTGATATTCGTGGTGAGGGACGTCCCGCAGCGGGAGAGGGACGTGCAGCTGGCCAGGCACATGCTGCGCGCGAGGTCGGAGGCCAAGAAGGAGGCGCCTCCCCTCAGCTTCGACATGCTGCGCAAGTACATAGCTTACTCGAAGCGCGTGGAGCCCAAGCTCACCGAGGAGGCGATGGACGTGCTCGTCGAGTTCTACGCCGACCTCAGGTCCAGGGCTCCCCCCGAAGCCATAGCGATCACCCCCAGGCAGCTGGAGTCGCTGGCCAGGCTTGCCACGGCCCGCGCGAGGCTGCTGCTCAGGGAGCACGCGACGAGGGAGGATGCCGAGGCCGCGGTGAGGCTGATGAAGATCTCCCTGAGGGGAATGGGCATAGACGTCGAGTCCGGCGAGGTCGACATGGGGGAGCTGTACGGCTACCCTGTCAAGGAGAGGAACAGGATGAAGATCGCGATCGAGACCCTCAGGAAGCTCGAGGACCCCAAGACGGGCCTCATACCAGCCAGACAGCTGGTCCAGGAGCTCTCAGCGAAGCTCGAGGTGGACGAGGAGGAGGCCAAGAAGATTGTGGAGAAGCTGTGGCGCGCCGGCTACATCTACGAGCACGAGCGCGGGTACTACAAGAGGGCCTCGGCGTGATCGGATGGGGACCAACGATTTAAGCCGGGGTTCGCGCGCGCCCCGTGGGGCCCGTAGCTCAGCCAGGACAGAGCGCCGGGCTTTTAACCCGGTGGTCGCGGGTTCGAATCCCGCCGGGCCCGTCCCCTGGCTCCGAAGGAGCAGTAGTAGAACGCGGCGGCCGCCGCGTAGAACGCGCCGCATACGTAGAATGGCGCGTCGAGCGAGAGCAGCATCAGTTCCCCTCCGAGCGCCGTGCTCGCCGAGTTGGCAGCGTTCCAGGCCAGCGTCTCCAGGCTCGAGAAGGTCGGGCGATCGCTGGGGTCAATCATGGAGAGCTCGAACGAGGACTGCACGGGGCCTATGGCGTTCATCACCACGGTCCTCATCACGTAGAGCGCCGAGAACGCGGCCTCGTTGAACGGCGCGCTGGCCGCGACCGGCATCAGCAGCATCAGGGACGTGGCGAGGGCCCACGAGCCCACTATCGAGTTGAGGGACCCGAGCCTGCGCTCCAGCTCCGGCATGTAGAGCATTATCACCGCCATCATCGCGTTCGTCGTGGAGAAGAGCAGCGAAATGTACGCGGTGCTCGAGCCGAACCTGTACTTGAACTGTAGAGGGAAGTAAGGTATGAGGAATCCCGCGCCCGCTCCTATCAGCGTCGCCGCCACTATCAGTCTCCAGGCGAATCCCGCGCCAGTTCCCCTCAGCCTCCAGGGGTTCCCCCGGGGCCTCAGGTCCACAGAGACCCTGGTTGCCGCGAGAATCGCCGGCGCCATTGAGAGCGCGGATGCCGCCACGACCGCGCGGTAGGCGCTCACCCTTCCTATGCCCGGCTGCAGGAGGTCGGCCAGGGTGCCCGAGAGCGCCGTGCCGGCGAAGGATCCGACCTGCCCCATGAAACCGCTGGCCACGAAGGCGGCCGTCCGCCTATCCCGCTCCTCCGACGACGAGATCAGCGATGAGAGGTTCGGCGAGATGAGCGCCTGCCCCGCCCCCGATCCCACGAAGGCGGCCGCGAGAGCCCCCGGCGCCGATGATGCCGCCAGCCACGCGACGGATGCCGCCACCATGGCGGTCCCGGCGACCATCGACCCCCTGGCGCCTATCCTGGACGCGGCGTGCGGCGCGGCCAGCAGCGACGCCACCAGCGCCGCCTCCCCAGCGGCCGACAGGATCCCGAAGAACGCCGGCGAGTAACCGAGCGCCGTCACGTAGAACACCGCTATGAAGCCGTAGAGGCCGCTCGCGAAGTTGTACGCCCCGTTGTATGCCGCCAGCAGCTTGGCCTCGCTCGAGAGCCCCGCCAGCTCCCTGATGCCCACGTTGGTGGCGCCGAAATCGTCCGAATAACGATTTTCCCCGCCTCCTCCGGAATGTCGGGTTCATCTTTATAAGGATCCGAGCGGGGGGCTCGTTCCGAGCCGCGGTAGTATAGACTGGCCCAGTATGCCGGCCTGTCGACGGCCGCGGACCGGCGGATAGCCGGTGACCCGGGTTCAAATCCCGGCCGCGGCGCCACCCCTCGGCGCCCAGTCGCTCGGATGGCGAGCGTGGAGAGGAATATTGTGATGAAGGCCAGCGCGGCTATCGAGGCCGCGAGTGTCGCGTACCTGGTGAGCCTCCTCATGGCGCCGCACGCCTGCCCCGTCGCTGAAGACGTGGTCGGATTCTCAGGCCTGTCAAGCTGGTCCACTGGGTTTGCCGGTGGACGGCCCGCGGATTCCAACGGGGCCCGCATCCTTCTTCAGAATATAACGACTTCTGGCCATAAATTTTACAAATAAATACTGGAAGCTCGCCGCACTGGTCGAGAAGGTTTATTATCATGCCCGTCCAATATTCCACGATGTCGATGGGCGACGGCGCTCCCCACAGATACCACCTGAACTTCAGGAACATCTTCCGCACGCCCGAGGAACTCTTCGGGGACCGGGAGATAGTTTACCTCGACAGGAGGGTGAAGTACCGCGACTTCTTCGCCAGGGTCAGGAGGGTCTGCGGCGGTCTGAGGGAGGCGGGGGTCCAGAGGGGGGACATAGTGGGGGTCCTGGACTGGGACACCATGACGTACATGGAGCTCTACTTCGCGGTGCCCATGTACGGCGCCGTCCTCCACACCGTGAACATACGTTACCCGCCCGAGCTGATCTACCTCACCATGGCGCACGCCGGCGATCGCTACGTGGTCATCAGGGACGAGTTCGTGCCGCTGATAGAGAACTACGCGTCGCTGTTCGACTTCGTGAAGGGGTGGATAGTTTACTCCGACACGGGGAGGATCCCCGAGACCAAGCTGAGCCCGGTGTACGACTACGAGGAGCTGGCAAAGGCCCCCGAGTGCGATCCCCCGGACCTCGACGAGGATACCTGGGCCACGATCTTCTACACGTCGGGCACCACCGGCATGCCCAAGGGGGTCACGTTCACGCAGAGGAACATCGCCCTGCACACGCTTGCGCTCGTGGCGGAGACGAAGATGGAGCCGCTCTCGCTCACAGACCGCGACGTCGTCATGTCCCTGGTCCCCATGTTCCACGTGCACTCGTGGGGGATACCCTATGTGTCCGTGCTGATGGGGAGCAAGTACGTCCTGCCCGGCAGGTACGACTTCGGGAGGATACTCGAACTCGTGAAGAGGGAGGGCGTGACGTTCTCGACGATGGTCCCCTCGATCCTCTACATTATACTGAACCACCCTAGGGTGGAGGAGTACAGGGATGCCCTGAGCAGGTGGAAGGTGGTCGTCGGTGGCGCCGCGCTCCCGAGGGGGCTGGCCAAGAGGGCCAGGGAGTACGGGATGACCGTGGTGGGAGGGTACGGCCTCTCCGAGACCTGCCCGGTCCTCACGATAGCGGTGAAGAACGACCGCACGAGGGACATGAGCTACGACGAGGCCTTCGACTACATGATAAGCACGGGCGTGCCCATACCCATGGCTCACGTCAGGGTGGTGGGGCCAGACGGGAGGGACGTCCCGCACGACGGCGCCACGGTGGGCGAGATAGTGGCGAGGGCCCCCTGGCTGACGTCCGGCTACTACAGGGACCCGGAAAAGACCAAGGAGCTCTGGAGGGACGGGTGGCTCCACACGGGCGATCTGGCGGTAATAGATCCCCTCGGCTACATACACATAGTGGACAGGGAGAGGGACGCCATAAAGAGCGGCGGCGAGTTCATACCCACCCTGGTCGTGGAGAACCTGATAAGCGAGGTTCCGGGCGTGGGCGAGGTCGCCGTGGTCGGGAAACCCGACCCCAAGTGGGGCGAGCGGCCGGTGGCGTTCGTCGTCAGGAGCGGCGATGTGAGCGAGTCCGACATAATCTCCAACCTCCAGATGCACGTGAGCGCCGGGAGGATCCAGAAATGGTGGATCCCGGACGAGATAATCTTCATCGATCAGATGCCCAGGACCAGCACGAACAAGGTGGACAAGAAGGAGCTCCGCAAGAGGCTCGGGTCGGCCTGAGGCCCCGCGCGGAATCCTTTTTAGACGGGCTCGCCGACTAGCTATCAATGTCATCCCGTGATCTCCTCCAAGAGATTCTGAATCGTGCGCGGAATATGCCAGAAGTTCTACAGGAATTTAAACGTCTTTCCGGGAAGAAGTTCCAATTCTCAACCAATGAGGGCGACTCGTTCGTCCTCTCCGTCGGTCCCGACGGCAGCCCGTCCCTGGAGAGTGGGACTGCCCAGTCGCCCAGCGCCACGATAAGGGCCTCTGACTCGGCGCTCTCCGACATACTGGCCGGCAGGGCAGACGCCATCCAGTCTTTCTTCACAGGCAAAGTGAAGGTGTCCGGGGACATCATATCCGCGCAGGGGCTCGTGAACATCCTGAAGAAGCTGAGGTGAGCTCCCCCTGAAGTTCGAGCGGGCGGTGGTGGTCGGCGCCGGCGAGATGGGCCACGGCATAGCGGAGGTCCTGGCCCTCGCCGGGCTGCGCGTCTCCCTGATAGACGTCAAGCAGGAGATACTCGACAGGGCTATGTCCAGGATAGCGGACAGCCTGAGGCACCTGGCCTCGAGGGGGAAGATAAGCCAGGATCAGGTGGACCAGGTGTTATCCAGGATATCCACGCACACCTCGATAGCGGAGGGTGCCAGGGGGGCCGACATAGCGGTGGAGGCCGTCCCGGAGAGGATCGACGTGAAGTCCCAGGTCCTGAGGGAGCTCGAGCTCGCTCTCTCCCCCGATGCCGTCATATCGACGAACACGTCGAGCATCATGATCTCGGAGCTCTCCCGGTTCCTCTCCAGGAGGGACCGCTTCCTCGGGACGCACTTCTTCAACCCGCCGGTCGTCATGAAGCTCGTGGAGGTCGTGAAGGGCCCCGAGACCTCGGACGCCGTGGTCGACGCCGTCGTGGAACTCCTGAGGTCGGCCGGCAAGGTGCCCATAAGGGTCAGGGACAGCGTGGGATTCGTGGTGAACAGGATCGAGGGCCCGGAGCTACTCTTCTTCTGCCTGCTGCTGGACAGGGGGATCGTCAAGCCCCCGGAGGTCGACGCCTTCTTCAGGTCGCAGGGCCTCCCCATGGGCCCCTACGAGCTCATGGATTACGTCGGGCTGGACGTCGTCAACGACCTCCTGAAGTACTACTCGGAGAAGCTCTCCCCCGACTACGGCAAGTGCAGGACGATCGGCGAGCTGGTCTCTAAGGGGTACCTGGGCATGAAGGCCGGCAGGGGGTTCTACGAGTGGGAGGGCGGGAGGGCCAAGGTCGACCTGAGCAGGCAGACCGACAGGGTGAGCCTGCTGGACGTGATGCTGCTGGAGGTCAACGAGGCCGTGAAGCTGATAGAGGAGGGCGTGGCGTCGCCGGACGACATAGAGACCGCAGTCAAGCTCGGCCTGAACAGGCCGTTCGGCCCCATAACCGTCGCGAAGACCCTGACGAGCTCGGAGGCCCGCGAGAGGCTAGAGGCGCTGGCCAGGGAGTTCGGCTGCGAGGTGTTCGCGCCGGCCAAGTCGATAAGGGAGGGCAGGCTCAGGGACGCCGTGGAGGGCAGGCTCGGGCCGCCGCCGGCCGCCCAGCCCCCGACGCCCTCCCAGCAGGCTCCCGCCGCGCCGGCCGCCCAGCCCTACGGCGAGTACAAGTACCTGCGCGTCACGAAGGTCGGGGAGAGGATCCTCAGGATAGCGCTCAACAGGCCCAGGCTGAACCTCATGAGCCCGGACCTCCTGGACGAGCTCGGCTCAGCGCTGGACAGGGTGAGGGACGACCCGGAGGTCTTCGTGGTCCTCGTGACCGGCGAGGGCAACGTCTTCTCGGCGGGGGCCGACCTCAGCGTCTACGTGGCGGATCCGGTGCAGTTCCTCGAGTTCTCCAGGAAGGGGGAGCGCGTGCTCAGGAAGCTCGTCGAGCTGCCCAAGGTGACCATAGCGGAGATAAAGGGCTACGCGCTCGGCGGGGGGCTGGAGCTGGCCCTCTCGTGCGACATACGGCTGGCTACGCCGGACTCCACGCTCGGGTTCCCCGAGGTCACCCTAGGAATACTGCCCGGGTGGGGCGGGACCCAGAGGCTCCCCAGGCTCATAGGCATGTCGAGGGCGATGGAGCTCATACTGACCGGGAGGAGGATCAGCGGCAAGGAGGCGCACGAGATCGGGCTGGTGGCGTCGCTCCTGGGGCAGGACCCGGACGGCGAGGCTCTGAAGTACGCCGAGTCCATCGCGACCGGCTCCGCTCCGATAGCTGCGCGCTTCGCGAAGATGCTGGTCAACAAGGCGTCGGAGGTCCCGGAGGACGTGGGCCTGGAGATGGAGTCGACGGCCTTCGGGATCCTGTTCAGCACCCAGGACATGAAGGAGGGGGTCTCGGCCCTCCTCCAGAAGAGGAAGCCCGTCTTCAGGGGGAAGTGACGCGATGGATGGGCTCAGGGACGTCTACATAGTGGACTACAGGAGGACAGCGTTCTCCCGCTCGAGGCCGAAGGAGCCGGAGAGGGACGTCTTCAACTCGATCCGGATGGACGAGGCACTGGGCCTCCTCATAGCCGACATGGTGAGGAGGAACTCGATAGACCCCCTCGACATAGGGGACGTGATAACTGGGTGCGCGCTGCAGGCCGGCGAGAACTGGCTCTACGGCGGGAGGCACCCCATATTCATGGCGCAGCTCCCCCCGGAGGTTCCCGGGATGGCGGTCGACAGGGCTTGCTCCTCGTCCATGAACGCGGCCGCCATAGGCTACATGGAGATCGCGACCGGAAACTCCGAGCTCGTGCTGGCGGGCGGGATGGAGCACATGACGCACGTACCAATGTCTGACAACCCGCACGTGGAGCCGAACTACAAGCTGCTCCTGAGGCCCGAGTTCATGAAGTACCAGATGAACATCGGTTACTCGATGGGCCTGACGGCCGAGAAGCTGGCGGAGGTCAGCGGGATACGGAAGGAGGAGATGGACGAGTGGTCCCTCAGGAGCCACCGGCTGGCGGCCAGGTCGCTCGCCGAGGGATGGTTCAAGGGCGAGATAATGCCGGTGGAGGTCGAGCACCAGGGCAGGAAGGTGGTCGTCGACACGGACCAGAGCATAAGGCCCGACACCACGATTGAGCAGATCAGGAGCCTGCCCCCGGCGTTCAAGCCGGACGGGGTGATAACCGCGGGCAATTCCTCCCCGCTGAACGCGGGCGCGTCGCTCCTCATGCTAGCCTCGGAGAGGATGATTGATAAGTACGGGCTGAAGCCCATGGCCAGGATAAGGGCGATAGGCTGGGCCGGCGTGGAGCCCTACATAATGGGCAAGGGGCCGGTGCCGGCCAGCAGGAGGGCGCTGGAGCGCGCGGGGCTTAGCGTGGGTGACATAGATTTCTGGGAGATAAACGAGGCGTTCGCGGTGGTCACGCTCTACGCGATCAGGGAGCTGGGCATTGACCCGGAGAGAGTGAACGTCCACGGCGGGGCCATAGCCATAGGCCACCCGCTGGGCGCGACCGGCGCCAGGATAATCGGGACCCTGGCCAGGATACTGAGGGAGAGGCACGGGAGATACGGCGTCGCTACCCTGTGCGTCGGGGGAGGCCAGGGCTACGCCGTGATCCTGGAGGCGGCCGAGTGATGTTCTCGCTGCCTCAGGGCTACGAGGAGGCCAGGGCGCGCGCCAGGGAGTTCGCCCTCAGGGAGTTCACCGAGGAGGTCTCGCGCAGGTACGACGAGACCGAGGAGTACCCGGAGGACGTGAGGAGGAAGGTCTTCGAGTCCGGCTTCGTGGACATGTCGGATCCATGGAAGGTACTGATAGCCATGGAGGAGTTCTGCAGGGTGGATCCAGGGCTGGGGCTCTCCGCGATAGCGTCGATGTTCGGGTCCGAGATACTGATGCTCTTCGGATCCGAGGAGCAGAGGGCCAAGTACCTGGAACCAGTCCTGAGGGGCGAGAGGATAAGCGGCGTCGCCGTCACCGAGCCCGGGGCCGGGAGCGACGTAGCGGGGATCAAGTCCACCATGGAGAGGACCCCGGACGGCGGCTACGTGCTCAACGGCGAGAAGATGTTCATAACGAACGGGACCGTCGCCGACCACTATTACCTGCTGGCCAGGACCTCCCCGCCCGAGTCGCCCGAGAAGCGGCACCACGGCCTGAGCGTGGCCATAGTGGAGAGGAGGTGGCCGGGGGTGATCCCGACGAAGCTCAGGGGGAAGCTCGGCATGCGCGCGACCGACACCGCGGAGATAAAGTTCGAGAACGTCCGCGTGCCCGCGGAGAACATAGTGGGTGAGGAGGGCAAGGGCTTCTACTACATAATGACGTTCTTCAACATAAGCCGGATATACGTGGCCGCGCAGGCGGTGGGCGTCGCGCAGGGGATACTCGACCTCTACGGGGACTACCTGTCGCGCAGATGGGCGTCTCCTCCAGAGGGGGCGCAGTTCGTGCTGGCGGAGGGCGCGACCAAGGTCGAGGCCGCCCGCCTCCTCACCTACCGTGCGGCGTCCCTCATATTCCAGTTCAACCCCGATCCGGCCCTCACCAGCATGGCGAAGTACTACGCGGCCGAGGTCGCGAACGAGGTGGCCCAGAGGGTCATGAGCATAGTGGGCGAGGACGGACTCAGGGGGAGGCTCGAGAAGCTCTACAGGGACGCGAAGATAACCGAGATCTGGGAGGGCACCAGCGAGGTGGAGAAGCTCGTGATCTACAGGCAGCTATCCAGGAGGAGGTCGGGCTGATGCTGAGGGAGGAGGAGCGCCTGCTCAGGCGCGTGGTCACGGAGTTCTGCGAGTCCGAGGTCGAGGGGCAGCGCCTGAGGATCGAGAGGGAGGGGGTACCGGACTCCCTGCTCAGGCGCGTGGCCGAGAATGGGTTCCTGGGCGCGCTCGCCCCTCCGGAGCTGGGCGGATCCGGGCTCGACCTCAGGTCCTACTTGGTCCTGCTGCAGGTGCTGTCGAAGTACTCGACGTCGCTGGCGTACCACGTATTCCTCCAGAACTCGCTCTTCATCTCGCCCCTGATGAGGCTCGCGCCCGAGGAATTGAGGCGCGAGCTGGTGCCCGAGATCGCCTCGGGGGCCGCGCGGGGGACGCTCGCGCAGGACCTGTTCAGGAGCACGCGCAACTCGGTCTCCTACGATGGCGCGCTGAGGGGAACCGCCGACATGGTCCCCGTGCCGCGCGCCGAGCACCACTTGGTCCTGGCGAGCTCGGGCGCGGACGCGCTGCTGCTCACGGGAACCCCGGAGGTCCTGGAGGAGTACTCGGCGATCGGCTTCAGGGGAGTGCGCTTCGGCAGGGTTCGCTACGGGGGCGGCGCGCGCGTTCTGCTCGGCGACTCGGCGTCCTCCGCCCTCAGGGGCATCTTCGATGAGGCCGCGCTCCCCGTCGCCGCCATGGCCCTCGGCATAGCGGAGAGGGCCGTGGAGAAGGCGGCTCAGTACTCCAGGGAAAGGGAGGCGTTCGGCTCCAAGCTGGCGGAGTTCCAGCCAGTCGCCTTCTACGTGGCGGAGATGCGCGCGCAGCTCAGCGCGTTAGAGGAGTACCTGTACTCCGAGTCCCCGGACCCGCTGATAGCTAAGGTGCTCGCCCTGGATCTGTCCAGGAGGGCATCCAGGATGTCCGTGCAGGTCCACGGCGGCTACGGGTACTTCGAGGACCTGGGAGTGGAGAGGCTCTACAGGGATGCCGCGGCCCTCTCCTCGATAGCGGGCAGCTACCTGGACGACATGACGGCGCTCTCCAGGAAGATCCTCGGCGACTCCGCGGCCAGGCTCTAGCGCCACCCCAGGTACATGTAGGTCCCCCTGCCGGTAGCGCAGGCCTGCCGCCATCGGTGATACCGTTCGCTGGATCGGCCCGCCGCGCGGTTAAATATCACCGCGTGCCTCGGAATTCCGTGGGCGTTTTCCCGTTCGAGGGCCTGGGCAGTTTCAGGGTGGAGCTGACGGAGGACCAGGAGGTCTTCCGCAGGACCGTCGAGAAGTTCGCCGAGGAGTCCCTGAGGCCCCGCGTGAGGGACGTGGAATTCAGCGACGCGATCCCGGACGGGCTGATAGATGGGGCCAGGGCACTCGGGCTCATGGGCGTCGGCGTTCCCCCGGACTACGGGGGCCAGGGCGGCGGCTTCAGGGAACTCGCGATAATGTCGGAGGAGATCTCGAGGGTCCTGCCGGCCTTCGGGACCCTCCTGCTCGTCAACAGGCTCTTCGTGGATCCCATAATGTTGTTCGGGACCGAGGAGCAGCGCGTGAAGTACGTTACGCCCGTGGCCCGCGGCGAGGCGTTCGCGGCGCACGCGAACACCGAGCCCGGGGCCGGGAGCGACGTCGCGGGGATCTCGACGACCGCCGTGAGGTCCGGCTCCGGATGGACGATCAACGGTAGGAAGATCTTCATATCCAACGCCGACCGCGCGCGCTTCTTCCTGGTCTCTGCCAGGACCTCCCCGCCCGAGCCCGGGAAGCGCTGGAGGGGGATAACCACGTTCATAGTGGAGAGGGACGCGCCGGGCCTCCGCGTCGGCCAGAAGTTCAACGTGACCGGGCTCATGGGGGAGCACCCCAGCGAGGTCATCCTGGAGGACGTCGAGGTGCCCGACTCGAACGTCGTGGGGAGGGTGGGCGAGGGCTTCAAGGTCGTCGTGACCACCTACGATTACTCGAGGATACTGATAGCTGCGCAGGCCGTGGGAATCGCGCAGGGCGCTCTGGAGGCCGCGCTCGGCTACTCGATCAGGAGGGAGGCCTTCGGCAGACCCCTGGCCTCGTTCGAGGGCGTCTCCTTCAGGCTGGCCGACATGCTGGCCGAGGTGAGCGCCGCCAGGCTCCTCACCTACTGGGCCGCGAACCTGGCGGAATCCAGGGATCCCAGGTTCGTGCTGGCGTCCTCCATCGCCAAGTACTACGCGACGGAGACGGCCGTCAGGGTCGCCAGGGACGCCGTATCGATACACGGTGGGGTGGGGGTCGATCGGGAGGCGCTGGTGGAGAGGTACCTCAGGGACGCGCTGATAACGACGATATACGAGGGCGCGAACGACATACAGAGGCTCACCATAGCGAAGTCGCTGCTCAGGGCCTCAGGCGGTCCGTCCATAGAATAGGATCCGCTTGGTGCCGCGGGTGGGACTTGAACCCACGGCATCCCGGTCTTCAGCCGGGCGCTCTCCCAGGCTGAGCTACCGCGGCGCACTCGCTCGAAACCGGCTGGTATATTATCGTTATCTTCAGCCGGCGTCCTCCGCGGTAACCTTTTTAGGGCAATGCCTCTGGGTGTGAAAAGCGGGGCCGTTGCCTAGCCAGGCAAGGCGTCGGGCTCCAGAGGTCAAAGGGGGAATTGACCGCGAGGGATGATGAACCTCTGGAGCTGGGGCGACCCGAAGATCGGGGGTTCGAATCCCTCCGGCCCCACCAGTGGGGCTGTGGGCTAGCCTGGTAGGCTGCCGGCCTCGGGCGCCGGCGGTCGCCGGTTCAAATCCGGCCAGCCCCACCATCCACCCACCCTGACAGCGATCCACCCCGATCACCCGCGCCGCCGGGGCGAAGCCCCCCAGCCCACCATCCGTTCAAGCTTAAATCCGGCGCCGGCCCCCATGACGGCGTTGCCCGGCGAGGTCCGCGCGGCGAGGCTCCTGTTCGAGCCGAGCGGCTTCTCGCTGTGGCTCGCCGGTTCGGCGCTCGAGTACCTGGTCTCCCTGAGCCCTCCCATGTGCACGTGCCCCGACTTCTCCTTCCGGCTATCCCGCGGCAGGCCCTCTCCCTGCAAGCACCTGAGGGCGGTCCTGAGGGCGGCGTACTGGGGCACCTACGAGGAGGTGCGCCTGCCCGACAGCGAGCTCCTGACGGTGATCAGGAAAGGTGGATGGCAACTGCCCCAGCGCTGAGCGCCTCCAGGTTGGCCTCCAGCAGCTGGGGATCCCGGAAGCGGGAGCGCGCGGCCTCCACGAGCCACTCGCGGGGCACCGCGCCCGCGCCCGACAGGGCCCCGAGGAGGGCGATCCCCGTCAGGACCCTGGGCTCGCGCACGGCGGCCCCTGCCCGCTCCGCGATCCTCGTCGCGTCCACCGCCACGACCCGCGCACCGGGCACCCTCGGAGGGTCGATCAGCGAGACGTTCACGATCAGCAGGCCGCCGGGCTGCAGGCGATCGATCCTCCTGAGCGCCAGCGGGTCGGCCAGCACCACCGATGAGTACAGGCGCGGCAGCGGATCGTCGACCGGATCCTCCGAGGCCACCACGGCGCTCTCGACGCGCCCTCCCCTCGTCTGGGGCCCGTAGGTGGGCACCGCCGTGGCCCACATGCCCGCGCGCATGAACGAGAGCGCCAGCAGGTTGCCGGCCTCGACGATCCCCTGGCCTCCCCTGCCCGACAGGAGCACCGACGCCCTCAACGCTCGACCCCCAGCCTGTCCCTGCAGAGCGTCGGCGGGTGCGCGCGCGCGGACACTTCGTGCGCGTAGATCTTGGCCTCGTCCACGGACATCCTCCAGTTGACGTTGCAGGTGCCCAGGAACTCGACGAACGAGAAGCCGCCCATCATCTGCGTCCTGAGGGCCGCGAGTATCGCCCTGTAGGAGTCAACGACGGGCTTGAACGAGTAGAAGATCCCGCCGTTCCTCCTGATGGGCCTGGGCGAGATGACGACCCTCCTGAGATAGGCCGGGCCATCGAGCGATGACAGGAGCCTGCAGACGTCGACCGGTGGTCCCTCGGCTCCGGCCCCCCTTCCCCTGGGCGTCGTCGTCGTGCGCATGCCCATCGGGGTCGTCGGCGACATCTGCCCTCCTGTCATTCCGAACACCATATTGTTGTACATGAACACCGTGACCGGGACCCCCCTGTTGGCCGCGCTAATGAGCTCGCCTATACCTATGCCCCCGGCGTCCCCGTCCCCCTGGACCGAGAAAACCACGAGGTTCGGCTCCAGGAGCTTCATGGCCGTCATGAGCGCCGGCGCCCTCCCGTGCGGCGCCTGCACGTAGTCCACGTCGATGAACTCGTAGGCGAGCGACGAGCACCCCACGGATCCCACCATGACCGAGCGCTCCACGACGCCCAGCTCCTCGAGCGCCTTGGCGATCAGCTTGAGCAGGATCCCGTGCTCGCAGCCGGGGCAGTAGGGGCTCGGGACCCCAGGGTATATCGTCGAGATGCGCGTTGCCTCCATCGCACCACCTCCTCCGGCTCCACGATCTCGCCTCCCGGAGCGGCGACCGACTCGACCTTCGGCCCTAGCCTGGCGCTCACCTCCTCGTGCAGCTGGCCCTCACTCATCTCGACGACGACCACCCTCCTCCCCTCGGAGGCCTCCTCGAGCTCCTCCCACGGGAACGGATTGAGGGACACCGGGCGGAAGAGGCCCACCCTCCTCCCCTCCCCGCGGAGCTTCCTGAGCGCCCCCCTCGCCTTCCTCGCGGCCACCCCGTACGCTACCATCAGGGTGTCCGCGTCCTCGCACATCGCGCACTCGAAGTAGCGAACCTCCGACTCTATCGACCTCCACTTGGCCGCGAGCGCCTCCTTGTGCGCCCTCATCTCGTGCGGCTCTAGGTACATCGACGTCAGGAGGTGCCTGCTGCCCCCCATCCTGCCGCGCGCCGCCCACGCCGCGTCGCCCGCGTCCACCGGCTCGAGCGCGGGGACCTCCACCGTCTCCCTCATGTGGACCACTATCGCGTCCGTCAGGATCACCACGGGGATCCTGTGGCGGAACGCCAGGCGGAACCCCCTGTTCACGAGCTCCATAGCCTCCTCCACGCCCTGGGGCGCCAGCACTATGGCCCTCGAGCCGCCGTGGCCCAGCGACCTTGTGACGAACAGGTAGTCGCTCTGCTCCGGCTCCACGTTCCCCAGCCCCGGCCCTCCCCTGTTCACGTCCACGATCAGGAAGGGCACCTCCATGCCGACCGCGTAGGATATCCCCTCGGCCATCAGGCTGAGCCCGGGTCCCGACGTGGCCGTCATGGCCAGGTGGCCGGCCGCCCCCGCCCCCATCAGCATGTTCACAGCCTCGACCTCGCTCGACGCCTGCACGAAGGCCCTGTAGCGCGGGAACCTCGGGTCCCCCAGCTCCGAGGCCATGAACTCCATTATCTCCGAGCTGGGGGTTATCGGGTAGCCGAAGTAAGCCTCGACCCCCGACATGAGGGCGGCCAGCCCCACGGCCTCGGCCCCCCTCAGGAGCTCCATCGCCCCTCCGCCCCCACCACCTCGAGCACCGCGTACTCCGGGCAGACCCAGTAGCATGCGGAGCACCCGGTGCACGCGCCGACCGTCCCCTCGCGGCTCCACTCCACGTAGTGGTAGCCCAGGCCGTTCACCGCGTCCGAGAGCCTCAGGTTGCCCATCGGGCACGCGGCGACGCAGATCCCGCAGCCCTTGCACCTGCCCGGGTCTATCTTCACCTCCCACCTGACCGCCCTGGCCTCCACGGCCATCCCCGATTATCGCTGATGCCGCCTCTCCGTGATAAAGCTTTGGACGATATTAGCGGGGAGTTTGCTAGAAATTTCATGAATATCCGTGAAAATATCCATTAATTTTAGAAACTGGCACCAACTGTGCGACGAATTTCGGAAATCGTTTACACATGTTGCCGTTCCACGGCGCTTATCCTCCCATTGAAATGACTTTAATGAACCATTTCACAAAATTTTATCAACCGCATCGCGCGCCGCGGACTCCGGCGCATCGGATTAATAGTGGGCGGCCGCGATCCTCTCCGGGCCCCGGTAGCATAGCCCGGTCAATGCACCCGCCTTGTAAGCGGGGGATCGCGGGTTCGAACCCCGCCCGGGGCTCCACGGATCTGGCCGATTCGCAGAAATATTGGCGCGGCCTCGAATTCGCGTGGCCGCCTCCCTCGAGTGCTTCCTGAATCCCAGGTCGATCGCCGTCGTCGGCCCGTCACCCAGGGGGAACATAGGCACGGCGGTGCTTGGGAACCTCCTGGAGATGAGGTCGCGCGGCGTACTGAGGTCCGAGGTGCACGCCGTCAACCCCAAGTACGACTCGTGCCTCGGCGTCCCATGCGAGCCGGATCTCCCCCGCGCCGAGCTGGCGGTGATAGCCGTCCCGCCCCAGCTCACCTTGGACTACCTGAGGAGGGCAGCCTCCCTGGGGTACGCAGCGGCGATAGTGATCTCGGGCGGGTTCGAGGAGGCGGGGGGCCCGTCGCTGAGGGAGCTGCTCCCGGAGCTCCGCGGCATGAGGGTGCTGGGTCCCAACACCCTCGGCGTCGTGGACACGTACACGGGCATGTTCGCGATATTTCTGCCGAGGAGCAAGGGCGGCGCCGAGAACTTGCCGGAGCCCAGGGCCGGCGACGTGGTGCTTATCGCGCAGAGCGGCGGCCTGAGCGCGTCCCTCTACGACGGGCTGATCTCCTCGGGGCCGGGACTGAGGGCCCTGATCTCGGTGGGCAACGCGGTGGACGTGGGGATTCACGAGTGGGTGGACTTCTTCGCGTCTGACGGCAGAACATCGGTCATACTCATGTACCTCGAGAGGACCTCCGAGGGGAGGGCCCTCCTGGACGCGGTGAAGCGCGCCAGGGACAGCGGGAAGAGGGTCATAGCGCTCCTGGGCGGCGTCACGCCGTCCGGCAGGCGCGCCACGAGCTCCCACACGGCCTCCATCCTCTCGTCAGCGCGCGTCGCGGGGGAGGCCCTGAGGCAGGCTGGCGCCTACGTCGCCAGGGACCTGGAGGACGCCCTGGACTCCGCGAAGGCCGCGTCCATGGTGAGGTCGGATCCCGGGGCGAGCGTCGCCGTGCTCACCAACAGCGGTGGCGCGGGCGTGCTGGCCACCGATGCCCTCAGCTCCCTGGGATTCGACCTGCCCGACCTCTCCTCGTCCCCCACGCTGAGGGACCTGCGCTCCTCGGGAGCCCTGTCCCAGCTCTCCTCGATCGCTAACCCCGTGGACGTCACGGGATCCGCGTCGAACGAGGAGTTCATCGCCGCCTACGGCGCTCTCATGAGGGAGCCATCGGTCGGGGGCGTGCTGCTGATACCAACGCACTATCCACCCGGGATCACGGAGGAGCTGCCCCTCAGGATCTCATCGCTGCGCGCGAAGCCCACTGTCGTCGTGGAGGTAGGCGACTCCGAGCTCTCGAGGCGCACCCGCGCCCTCTACGACTCGCTCGGAATGCCATCGTACCCGAGTCCCGAGAGGGCGGCGCGCGCCTTGCACGCGGTCAGGTGGTTCAACGTGAACCGCGGGACCTGGACCCCCGGGAGGATCCCGCGCGGTGGCCTGGAGCTGCGCGGCGAGCTCTGGCCCGACCTCGTGGGTGCACTCAGCTCCCTGGGATTCGACCTGCCCGAGTGGTCCTGGGTCGAGTCACCCGAGGACTGGCCGGCGGACCGCTACCCGGCGGTGCTGAAGGTGCACTCGAGGTATCTGGCGCACAAGACAGAGGCCGGCGCCGTGGTCGTGGGGATACGCGATCCGCGCGAGATGGCCGAGGCCCTGCGCAGGCTATCGCCGCTGGCGAGGTCAACCTCGGGGAGGCTGTACGCCCAGAGGATGGTGAGCGGGGTTGAGGTCAGGCTGGGAGTCGTGAGGGACGCCGACTTCGGGTGCGTAGTCGACGTCGGCCTCGGGGGCGTGTTCACGGAGCTCGTGGGGGATCACTCGACCAGGGTGGCCCCGGTGACCGATGAGGAGGCGCTCTCGATGCTCTCCGAGCTGAGGCTGAGGCCCCTGCTGGAGGGATACAGGGGCGCGCCGAGGGCCGACCTGCACAGACTCTCGGCCGCCATCTCCAGGTTCAGCGACGCTGCGTGCTCCGCTGGGATCGAGGAGTTCGAGATCAATCCGCTGATCGTCAGCGGGGCTTCGCTCTACGCCGTTGACGCGAGGGCCTCGCTGTCCTCCGGGGCGCGGGATACCGGTCAGATTAGGCCGCCTCCCCATCGACGGCAGCGCGG
>JBMFHR010000013.1:0-26565 GCA_049976725.1 Conexivisphaera sp.
CGTAGCCCCGGTGGTCCTGGCCCTTATCGCGCAGAAGGTACAGATCTCCCTGTCCTTCGAGGTGGGCCTCCCGCAGATCCTGCACCTGCCGACCTCCTCCTCGCGGAGATACCTCGCGGCCAGTGCCGGCTGGATGCCGTCCGCGAACTCCTGCACGAGCCTCAGCATGAATCCCGGCATCTCGTCCTCGAGCTCCAGCAGCTTCCTCCTCACGGCACCCTGCGACGTCTCGTCCTTCAGCGGGCACCTGGCGTCAACGATCGGGAGTCCCCTGACGCGGGCGTACTCCAGGGTATCGCGCTCGTACACCAGGAAGAGCGGCTTCACGCTCCTGATCCTGTAATGATTCGCCGGCACGACGGGCCTCAGCCTGGCCAGGCCCTCCAGGTCGCCCGACTGATAGCCCATCAGCACGAACTGCGCCATGTCGTCCAAGTTGTGCCCCGTGGCCAGCGCGTCTGCGCCCGCGTCCTCGGCGGCCTCGGCGAGCGCGTAGCGCTTCACGGCGCCGCACGTCGAGCATGCCGGCCTCCTCACGGCCCTCACGGCATCGGGGATCGCGAACCCGTACTTGCTCCTCAGGTCCACGATCCTCCCCTCTATCCCGAGCGCCTCGAAGTTCCTCCTAGCGACCTCCGCGCTCTCGCGCGAGAACTCCCCAATGCCCAGATCCAGGTGAATGCCGATGACCTCGAGGCCCGACTCGGCGCCCAGCCTCGCCAGCGCGTGGAGCAGCGCGACGCTGTCCTTTCCCCCGGAGACGGCCACCGCGATCCTCCTCACGCCCTCGAACATGCGGTACCTCTCCGCCACCCTCGCCACCCTCCTCTCGAACCACCGCGCGTAGTGTTCCTCGCAGAACCACGCGTTCGCGTAGGGGACCCGCACCGCCCCGGGCCTCCCGCAGATCCTGCACCTGCCGGGGCTCGCCCTCGCCACGGCCCCTCGATTCCCCGGGCCCTGATAAGGATGGCGACGTCTTCCTCGAATTTTCACGCAGTTTTCAAGCGCAGATCATCGGCCCTCATCACATCGTCCACGAACCTCGTGAGCTCCTCGATGGCCCTCCTCCCCGCCTCTATGGCGTTCCTGTGCTCCACGAGGAACCCCCTGCCCCTCTCGGTTATTCTGTAGTACACGATCCTCCTCCCCTTCCTGGAGCTCTCCCTCGCGTCGAGGAGCCCCCTCCTCCTTAGCGACTTCAGCATGACGTAGATGTAGCCCGGGGGCAGCGTCTCCCCCAGGACGTCGGATATCCTCCTCCTCAGCCCGTAGCCGCACTCCTCACCCTCCATGAGGTACCTCAATATCAGCAGCGACACTATCCCGCGGAGTAGGCGGTATTTCTTCCTGCCCTTCAACGCGCGAACTGCGGCGCCCTCCCTAATTTGGGTTGTCCAGGTATTGCTCTTATAACGCGGCGCCCCCGGCGCCCGCGGCTTGAGGATCAGGGCGCTGGCGCTGCTCGGCGAGCCGCCGTCCTGGGACGCCTCTGCCCTGAGGGACACCATGGAGCGCTGGACGTCCGAGCTGGCCGAGAGGGCCAGGTCCGTCTCGTCCTCGGGCATCGAGGTCTGGACGCTGCGCATCTCCCTCCCGGGCCTCCCGGGGGATGATCCCTCGATCGTGGAGAGGGTCGCTTCAGCAGCCCCCGAGGGCGCGCTCGTGTCCATAGGGCACACCAGGAGGCCGGAGGTCCTGGAGGCCGCCGCCTCCCGCGGGCTCTACGCGTACATGCCAATCTCGGCCCCCGAGGACGCGGCGGCCGCCGCGGCCGCCGTGTACAGGGTGGCCCGCGGGAACCCGGAGGACGCCACCCGCGTGGCGGTCAGCGCGGGAGGGCACCTCCTGAGCACCCCCTACTTCCCCATCTCCTCCGCGTTGCCCGGGAGGATCTTGTTCGCCGCCTCCCTGCTCTATCCCTCCGATGTCGACCCATCGTCCCCGTCTAGGTCCGTGCGGTCAATCTTCAGGGCGGCGGAGCGCGCGGCTCCTTGGGCATCCTTCGATTACTCCCTGAGTCCCTGGATGGAGGAGAGCGTGGCCGCCCTGATAGAGAGGGCGTACGGCGTCGCGGTGGGATCCCCTGGGTCCCTGCACGCCGTGCGCGAGCTCAACAGGATCATAAGGTCCAGCGCGGGCCCCTCGGCGATCGGTTTCAACGAGGTCATGCTCCCGGTGGAGGAGGACTCCGTGCTCAAGCGCATGGCCCGCGAGGGCTCCCTCAGGGCCTCGGACCTCCTGCGTTTGGCCTCCGTCTGCGTTGCCGGCGTGGACATGGCTGTCGTGTCCGCGGGACCGGAGGGGCTGCGCCGCTTCCTGCTGGACGCGCGCGCGGTCTCGGCGTCGGCCGGCAAGCCGATCGGCGTGCGCCTGATACCAGTGGACGAGCCCCCCGGCACTCCCATCGATCTTGGGAGGTTCGGGACCGCGACCGCCATTGGCATCCGATGCCGGTGGACCATCCGGGACCCGGGGGCGGCGACCGAGAAACTGATATCGGGCACCCTCCTGACGCGCGCGTGCGCCGCTCTGCCTACGCGCCGATCGCGCTCTACTCGCTCGTCGTGGCCCTCGGAGCAGCCGAGAGGCTCTTGCCGCAGCTGCGCACCCCACTCCCGGCGCCCGCGGCCTACAGGCCCGCGCTGGACCTCCTGGGGATCCTGGGCAGCGTCGAGGTCGTCTGGGCCGCCGCCCTCGCCTACGCGCTCTACTCTTACGTGAGGTGGAGGAGGCTGCCCGTGACCCTCCTAGCCTCGCTCCTGCTGGCGGAGGTTCTGAATGGCGTGCTCAAGGTATCCTTCTCAGTGTGCCGCCCGCTGGAGCCATCGTGCCCGCCCTACAGGCCCCTCCTGGTGGACAGCTACTCCTATCCCTCGGGGCATTCCGCGAGGACGTTCTCGGCACCTCTGGCCGTCAGGAGGGGAGCCGTCAGGTGGGCGCTCCTCGCGTTCGCCGCCGCGGTGGCCGTCAGCAGGGTACTGGTGGAGGTCCACTACCCGCTGGACGTGATTGGCGGTGCCTCCCTGGGGGTGGCCTCTTCGCTCGTCGCCGGCCCCGCGGTCCGGCGCCTTGGGCTCCAGGAGCTCGAATCCGGAGCCCGCGAGAGCGTCCAGTAGGGCCCTCGCTATCCTCAGCTTGATCCTCTTCCTCCTGGCCCACTCCTCCCCTCCCTTGTTCTTCCGGGAGTACCTGCCTATCCCGTCCTCCAGCTCCATCGCGACCAGGATCGCCCTCGTGGCGCCCATCGCGGCCGCCAAGTACACAGCCCTGTCGCCATCGGTGAAGCCCCCGTAGACGCGGGAGTTCGGGAGCGGCACTACCTGGCCGGTGGGCACGAGCCGGGGGAGCGCCGCCGCGGCCCTGAGGGCGCTCGCCACGTTGTCGCCGTGCGCCAGCACGACCACCTTCGAGCCCAGGCGGGCCGCACGGCCTATAGCTTCCGGGTCGCCGTCCAGGTCCGTCACGACCACGTCGGGCACCACCCCCCTCTCCAGAAGGGCCATCGTCGCGTCGTCCGCCGCTATTATGGTGGCCGGGAAGGGCGGCCAGCCGCCGGCCATCGCGTCCGCCCAGCGATCAAGTGACGGCCCGGCCCCCACGACGACTGCCGGCCTCCCCGCGATCAGGGCCCTGAGCTCAGCCTCCCTGATGGTCCTCGGGAGGGCGGCGATTCCCAGCGCCGCGGCCGCGGCGATGTCGGCCAGCGGGTTGAGCCCCAGCGCCCTGGCTATGGCCGCGTAGGCCGCGATCCACGGGCCATGCCCCACGCCGTCCTCCGCGCCACCCCGGCGCAAAACGGTTGCGCAACATTTATCCGGGCTCGGCGGGGGCCTGCGCGCCGCTTGCTCCGCGCGTCCCTCGGCAGGATAGAGGTGGGCGACGGCCTTCCCGTGAGGATCATCGGCGCGATAAACGCCAGCCCCGAGTCCTTCTACGGGGGTTCCGTCGTGAGGTCTCCCGAGGAGGCCCTCGTCGTCGCGTCGAGGATGCTCGATGATGGCGCCGACATAATAGACGTGGGCGGCATGTCCACCGCGCCCTACGTGAGTTCCAGGATGGTGTCCCCCGACGTGGAGGCCTCGAGGGTTGTCCCCATAGTCAGGGCTCTGGCGCGCGAGCTGGGCGCGGCGGTCTCCGTCGACACCGTCAGAGCTTCCGTCGCCGCCGCGGCGCTTGACGCAGGCGCCGAGATAGTCAATGACGTCTCAGGCTGCAAGGCCGATCCGGAGATGGCCCGCACGATAGCATCGCGCGGCGCCTCGGTGATACTTGGGGAGAGGGAGGAGGAGACTCCCGTCTCCGGGTCGCCCGTGGAGTCCATCAGGCGCGGGCTCGCCCTGTCCCTCCGCGTGTGCGAGTCGGCCGGGCTCGATCTCTCCCGCGCGATCGTGGATCCCGGGATAGGGTTCTTCCGCGGCACCGGGATAGAGTGGCACGAGTGGGACTCCGCCGTTCTGCGGGGCCTCGGGAGACTGCTGGTACTCCTGAGGCCGATTGCGGTCGGCGTCTCCAGGAAGTCGTTCATAGGCAGGATACTCGGCATTCCGGATCCAGCGGGCCGCCTCATCGGGAGCGTCGCGGCCGAGGCAATAGCCGTGTTCGCCGGCGCCCACGCCCTGAGGGCGCACGACGTGCGCGAGGCGGTGCAGGCCGCCAGGCTGGGGGAGGCGATGAGGGGAAGGCTCCGTTCCTCCGGCCCTGCCATTGACCTCACGCGCGTCCTGGAGCCGGAGGACGGCCCGGCGCCCGGCGAGTTGGCGATCGCCGTGGAGGCGCCGGCGAGCGAGGTATCATCCGCGGTGGGCGCCGTGGGTGGGCGCGCGCTGGACGTCGCGCCCGGGGCGTCCCTCTTGATCGTGTCGCCCGACGGCTGCAGGCGCCTCCGGGGATCGGGGCACCCGGCGCTGGAGTCCGCGGCCGACCTCTGCGGGCGAGGCGGCTAGCCTTATATGCGGGCTGCTCCCAAGCGCCTCCATGGATCGCTCGGGCAGCGCGCCGGAGCACCGGGTGGTCCTGGTGACGGCGCCTGACGTGGGGTCGGCGCAGCGCATCGCGCACTCACTGGTCGAGGAGGGACTCGCTGCCTGCGTCAACGTGATCCCCGGGCTGACCTCGATCTACCGCTGGAGGGGAAAGCTGGAGGAGTCCAGCGAGGTCCTCCTGATAGTCAAGACGACCTCGACGGCGGTCGGGCGGCTCATAGAGAGGGTACGTGCGCTCCACCCCTACGAGGTGCCCGAGATAATATCCGTGGCGGTGGCTGAGGGCCTCCCCGATTACCTGGCGTGGCTATCGGAGTCCGTCCGCTCCTGAGGCTGGAAGTTTTATATCAGGACGCGCCCCACGGTCTGGTCGGAATGGCGGGCCCCTTCAAGTACACTGTATCCTTCCGCGAGGGTGACTGGAGGGACAAGAAGCTGCTCGGGGGCAAGGGTTCGTCCCTCGCCCAGATGACCCAGATGGGCCTTCCCGTGCCGCCGGGCTTCACCATAACTACCGCGGCGTGCAGGGACTTCTTCGCGCCCAGGAGAGCCGAGATCGACCAGCTCGTGAGGGAGCTGGAGAAGAACCCTCCCCCGTCCCTGCGGGACGAGATAATATCCAGGATATGGTCCATCATAGACTCGCTCGGGCTCCCCGAGGGGCTGATGGACGAGGTCCGCGCCCGCGTCCACGAGCTGGAGTCGGAAACCGGGAAGAGCTTCGGGGACCCCAGGAACCCGCTCCTGGTCTCGGTCCGCTCCGGCGCCGCGCTCTCGATGCCGGGCATGATGGACACCGTGCTCAACCTGGGGCTCAACGATAGGGTCGCCGAGGGCCTGGCCGCGCTCTCGGGCAACGAATGGTTCGCGTACGACGCCTACAGGAGGTTCCTGCAGATGTTCGGCCGGATAGTCCTCGGGATAGAGGACTCAGCGTTCGACGCAGTGACCGCCAAGTACAACGAGCGGCTGAGGGCGGACGCGCAGTCAAAGCGCGCCGACGAGCTCTCCAGGCTTGCCTCCGAGCTCCCCGGGTACGTCCCAAGGGTCGACGCCCAGCCCCCAAGGGACCTGGCCCCCGGGCTCTGGGCCGACTCCGTCTCGATCCTCAGGTCCATCGTGGAGGAGCTCAAGTCGCTGATCGCCTCCAAGTGGGGCGAGTTCCCCCAGGATCCCTGGAGGCAGCTGGAGCTCGCGGTGAAGGCGGTCTTCAGGTCCTGGATGAACCCCAGGGCAATATACTACAGGATGGCGAACAACGTGACTCCCGAGATGGCCGACTGCACTGCAGTCAACGTGGTCACAATGGTCTTCGGCAACATGGGGTGGGACTCGGGCACCGGCGTCTACTTCACGAGGAATCCGTCGACGGGCGAGGATGTTCCCTACGGCGAGTTCCTCCCCAGTGCCCAGGGGGAGGACGTGGTGGCCGGCATCAGGACGCCGATGGACCTCGAGGAGCTGCGCAGGAGGATGCCCGCCGTCTACGACCAGCTGATCGCGGCGGGGAAGAAGCTGGAGCGCATGAACGGGGATGTCATGGACATCGAGTTCACGGTCGAGAGGGGCAGGCTCTACTTCCTGCAGAACAGGGTGGCCAAGATGACGCCGGCCGCCAGGATAAAGACCGCGGTCGACCTGGCGAACGAGGGCATCATAACGAGGGAGGATGCCGTCATGAAGGTGGAGCCCGCGACGGTCCAGAACCTCCTGTACCCGAGGATAGACCCCAGGGCCAAGGCAGATCCCGTGGCCACGGGGCTGCCCGCGTCGCCCGGCGCGGTGAGCGGCCAGGTGGTCTTCCACCCCGACACGGCCGTCGAGTGGGCCAGGTCTGGGAAGGACGTCATACTCGTCAGGGTGGAGACGAAGCCGGACGACGTCCACGGGTTCTACGCCGCGAGGGGTATCCTGACCTCGCGCGGCGGGATGACCTCGCACGCCGCCGTGGTCGCCAGGGCGATAGGCAAGCCCGCCGTCGTGGGCGCCGAGGCGATAACCGTGGACTACGACGCCAGGGAAGTGCGCGTAGGCAACTCCGTGATAAGGGAGGGTGACTGGATCACGATCGATGGGAGCGGCGGCAGGGTGTACGTCGGGAAGGTTCCGACCGTGGAGCCGGAGATAATACCGGAGCTAGAGGTTCTGCTATCCTGGGCCGACGGCTTCAGGAGGCTCGGCGTGAGGGCCAACGCGGACGTCCCGGAGGATGCCCGGATAGCCAGGAAGTTCGGGGCGCAGGGCATAGGGCTCCTCAGGATAGAGAGGATGTTCCGCAGGACGGAGAGGCTGGAGCTCCTCCGGAATGTCATACTGTCGGAGGGATCCAAGGACAGGCGCGACCTCCTGCGCAGGCTGTCCGACATGATAAGGCCGGACTTCAAGGAGATACTCGAGGTGATGGACGGGCTCCCCGTGGTGATAAGGCTCATAGATCCCCCGCTGCACGAGTTCCTCCCGTCGCCCGTGGAGGTCCTGTCGCAGCTGCACGAGGCACGCGCAGCCTACGCAGCCCTCAGGAACTCCGAGCGGGCAAGCTCGGTATCGCCCGATGTGATCAAGGCACATGAGGCCAAGGTGGCGGAGCTCGAGAGGCTCTATGCCAGGATCACCGCACTCGCGGAGCACAACCCGATGATGGGGCACAGGGGAGTCAGGGTCGGCGTGACGGACCCCGACTTCTACTACTACCTCACGAGGGCTATAATCGAGGCGGCGCTGGACCTGCTCGAGGAGGGCAGGAACCCCGTGGTCGAGATAATGATACCGCAGGTCATGGATGCCTCCGAGATCAAGTACGTGAAGTCCACGTCGATCGAGCCGGCGATGTCCGACGTCGCCGCCGAGAGGGGATACAGGCTCGAGGTCGATCGCTCCAGGCCGTCCGCGTACTCGCTGTCGAGGGACGAGCGCAGGCTCGGGGTGCTCGTCGGCACCATGGTGGAGACGGTCAGGGCGGCGCTCACCGCATCGGAGATAGCCAGGGAGGTCGCCTTCTTCAGCTTCGGGACGAACGACCTAACGCAGGCCACCTTCAGCTTCAGCAGGGATGACGTCGAGAACAAGTTCCTTCCAAAGTACCTGGAGCTGGAGATACTGAAGGAAAACCCGTTCCAGACGCTGGACGTGCCCGGCGTGGGCAAGCTCGTGAGGTCAGCGACGGCTGACGGGAAGGCCGCCAACCCAGCGCTCGAGGTGGGTGTGTGCGGCGAGCACGGGGGCGACCCCTCCTCCATAGAGTTCTTCCACTCGGCCGGGCTCGACTACGTGAGCGCCTCCCCCTACAGGGTCGTGGTCGCAAGGCTCGCCGCGGCGAGGGCCGCGCTCAGGGAGAGGATCTCGGCGGCGCCGATCGACAGGTGATCCCGGGCCGGCCCAACGTGCCCCCAGCGGCGCGCGATTTACCGCGCGGAGGTCTGCCGGTCAGGCGTCCTCACGATCCCCATCTGTCTGAGCCTAGCCTCGAGCCTGGGCCAGAACTGCGGGAAGTCCCTGTAGGACCTGGTCGACACCACGTTTCCGTCCTCCACGTACGGCTCGTCCACGACGATCCCGCCCGCGTTCCTGATGTCGTCCCAGACCCCCCTGGATCCGGTCAGCCTCCTCCCGCGCGCCAGCCCCGCGCTGATCACTATCCACGCGGCGTGGCAGATGGAGACGAGGATCCCTCCGCCCTCCACAGTGCGCCTGGCCAGCTCCTTGACCTCATCGTGCCTCCTGAGCCTGTCGGGCGCGTAGCCGCCGGGGAACACCGCGAGATCCCAGCGCTCCCCCAGGGCATCCGACACCGTCGTTTCGGGCCTCAGGGGCGCCGACCAGTTCTTTCCCCTGAACTCCCGAACCTCTGTGCTGGCTACCCTGACCTCCAGGCCCATCTCCATCAGGCGATATATCGAGTAGAACGCCTCCAGCTCGTCGAACAAGTCATGGATCACGACGATCGCGCGGGGCGCGTTGCCCTCCACGGGTATGTGGGCGATCACCTCCGGTTATTATGAATTTACGGTCCCGTGAAACACGCTGAACGGGCGCGCCGTCGAACTATCGATCGCGCTGCCGCCACATGGGAACATCTTTTAACGGGTCCGGGGCACCCCCAGCGCGATGCCGATAGATCCCACCCGCACCATGGAGCAGATGGACACGTACAGGGGAAAGGCGAACGTGTGGAACCTCAGGAAGCTCTCCGAGCAGGGGTACGACGTCTCGAGGCTCCCATACGCGATCAGAGTCCTCCTGGAGGACATGCTCAGGAACTACGATGGCTACGTCGTGAGGGCCGAGGACGCCGAGGCCGTGGCCAGGTGGAAGGATAACATCGGTAGGGAGATACCCTACATGCCCTCCAGGGTGGTCCTGCAGGACTTCACGGGGGTTCCCGCGGTCGCCGACCTGGCCGCCATGAGGGAGGCCCTGCGCGACATGGGTGGGAACCCCGCGGTCGCCAACCCGAGAATACCGGCGGACCTGATAATAGATCACTCGGTCCAGGTGGACTACTTCGGGTCGGCGGACGCACTGGTCCAGAACATGAGGCTAGAGATGGAGAGGAACAGGGAGAGGTACACGTTCCTGCGGTGGGCTCAGGACGCTTTCAGGAACTTCCGCGTGGTCCCGCCCGGCAGGGGCATAATCCACCAGGTGAACGTGGAGTACTTGGCCCAGGTGGTGCACGTCAGGAGGCAGGGCCGGGCGCTGGCGGCGTTCCCCGACACCCTCATAGGCACGGACTCGCACACCACAATGGCCGCCGGCGTGGGGGTCCTGGCCTGGGGCGTGGGCGGCATAGAGGCCGAGGCGGCGATGCTGGGCCAGCCGTACTACATACCGATACCCGAGGTCGTCGGCGTGAAGCTCGTGGGGGAGCTCCCCGAGGGCGCCACCGCCACGGACCTTGTCCTGACGGTGACCGAGATCCTCAGGAAGAGCGACGTGGTGGGCAAGATAGTCGAGTTCTTCGGTCCGGGCGTCGAGAAGCTCCCGGTGCCGGACAGGGCCACCGTGGCCAACATGGCCCCCGAGTACGGCGCCACGACCGGATTCTTCCCGATCGACGCGGCCACCCTGTCCTACCTGAGGCTGACCGGCAAGAGCGAGAAGCACGTGAAGTTCGTCGAGGAGTACGCGAAACGCGTCGGGCTCTTCCGCGAGCCCGGGGCACCCGATCCCGAGTACTCCAGGGTTATAGAGATAGACATGTCGAAGGTGGAGCCATCGATAGCCGGCCCGGCGAACCCCGAGGACAGGATCCCGCTCAGGTCGGTTAAGTTGAAGTTCTCCGAGATCCTGGACAAGTACCTGGAGACCGCGAAGCAGGTCCCAAGGGACGCGCGCGTCCAGGTGGACATCGGGGGCGTCAGGGGCGAGATAGGCCATGGGTTCGTCGCGCTGGCCGCCATAACGAGCTGCACGAACACTTCGAACCCCTACCTGATGGTCGGCGCGGCCCTCCTTGCCAAGAAGGCTGTCGAGAGGGGACTGAGCGTCAAGCCCTGGGTCAAGACGAGCTTCGCGCCCGGCAGCAGGGTCGTGGTGGAGTACCTCAGGAGGGCCGGGCTCATGCCTTACCTCGAGGCACTGCGCTTCCACCTGACCGGCTTCGGCTGCACCGTGTGCATAGGGAACAGCGGCCCGCTGATCAGGGAGGTGGAGGGCGCGATAAAGTCCAACGGCCTCTACGCCGTGAGCGTCCTCAGCGGGAACAGGAACTTCGAGGGCAGGATAAACCCGCTGACCAGGGGCAGCTTCCTCGCCTCGCCGCCGCTCGTGGTGGCATACGCGCTGGCCGGGAGGCTCGACATAGACTTCTACAACGAGCCGCTGGGGTTCGACCCGAACGGGAGGCCTGTCTACCTGAGGGACATATGGCCCTCCGCGGCCGAGGTGAGGGAGATCGTGGAGCGCTACGTGGATCCGAAGGAGTTCAGGGAAGTCTACTCGGGCGTCTTCGAGGGCGAGGAGGACTGGAAGTCGCTCCCGGCCCCAAGCTCCACTATCTACCAGTGGGATCCGAACTCGACGTATCTGAAGCGCCCGCCCTTCTTCGATGGCATGCCGCTGGAGCCCAAGAAGCCCGGCGACATAGTGAACGCCAGGGTGCTCGTCCTACTGGGCGACAGGATAACAACCGACCACATATCGCCCGCCGGATCGATACCGCCCGACAGCCCGGCCGGTCGCTACCTGATAGAGCACGGCGTGAAGCCGGAGGACTTCAACACGTACGGATCCAGGAGGGGGAACCACGAGGTGATGGTCCGCGGCACGTTCGCCAACGTGAGGCTGAAGAACTTCCTGGTGCCGGACAGGGAGGGTTGGTGGACGATCCACCTGCCCGACGGCCAGCTGATGAGCATCTACGACGCCGCCATGAGGTACAGGCAGGAGGGCGTGCCGGTGATCGTGATCGGGGGGAAGCAGTACGGAGCCGGCAGCTCCCGCGACTGGGCGGCCAAGGGACCCTATCTGCTCGGGGTGAGGGCCGTCATAGCGGAGAGCTTCGAGAGGATACACAGGAGTAACCTGGTGGGCATGGGAATACTGCCGCTCCAGTTCATGGACGGACAGAGCTGGAAGAGCCTGGGGCTGACAGGGAAGGAGGTCTACAGCATAGAGGGGATTGGCGAGGGCCTGAGGCCGAAGAAGACGCTCAGGGTCAGGGCCAGGAGGGACGATGGTAGCGAGGTCACGTTCGAGGTCATCGCCAGGCTGGACACCGACGTAGAGGTCGAGTACTACGAGCACGGCGGCATACTCCAGATGGTGCTGAGGAAGCTCCTGCGCGGCCGCGCCTGAGCCGGACCGCTCCTCCTCGCGCCGATGTCCCCTCGAAACGATTTATAGCGGGAAGCCCTGACGCGCGTCCGTCGCGTTCCCGGATGGACGGTGCGAGCCATGAATCCCGAGTCCGTGATCGACGTGGACGGCGTTCCGGTCATAATCAGGGTCCACGAGGGACGCGCGGGACCACTCGCGCGCCCCGAGGGCGACTTCGAGTCCGCCCTCTCGGCCGCCATAGACAGCATGTACAGGTCCGTGATAGTCGAGGTCAGGGGGCTCAGGGAGGGGCGCGACTCCTCGAGGGCGCGCGCGATTTCGGCAGCGCTGTCGGCGGCTAGCTCAACCCTAGGATTCGAGGCGCCGATCTGCATGCCGCCCTCCTCCGCATCGGGCCTGATGACGTGTTCCTTCAGAGCATACTACAGGGACTTCCAGGAGTTCGCGTCAGCTTTGCTGCGGGAGCTCGAGAGGGAGCTAGTTCACTTCAGTCGCGCGGAACCCAGGCGCATCTTCCGCTTCCTGAGGCGCGGCGGCCATGGCCGACGTGGGCACGCTATCCAGGCTCCTCAGGGTCCCGGGTGCCCTCCGCGTCATGATGCACCTCAGGAGGGCTGGGGAGGACTACGGCCGCTCCGTGGCGGCGGCCCTCGGCATGCCGCTCGACGAGGCCATCCGCGCCCTCGAGGCCCTGGAGTCCATGGGACTGGCCAGAGGGTCCTGGGTTCATCGGTGAAGAGGTCGGAGGCCAGCTCAAGCTCGCCGACGAGGTCCACAAACACCACACGTACTACGAGCTCACGAGGGATGGCGAGGTCCTCCTCCGCTCGCTCGATGATGAGGTCCTGATGGAGGGATACTCGCTCGCGCTCGAGGGCGACCGGCTGGCGCTGGCGCTCCTGCGCACGGCCCGCAGGATAGGCGTGGATCATGCGCTCACGTACTCTCGCCTCGTCGGCGCGCGGCTCGAGGAGGTCGAGGGGGAGCTGTCACTACTCGCCGGAATGGGCCTGATGGAGACTCCCCGGTACCGCGTCATCAAGCGCGGATCCAGGAAGGCTAAGCCCAAGCCGGAGACCAGGGTACACCACCGGTACTATGGGCTGAGCAGGGAGGGCGAGCTCTTCCTGAGGTGGCTGGACCGGAGGGGACAGCCCCCCACAGTTATATCCGGGCGCGTCAGTCCACCAGCTGATGAGGCTGGTGGTGCTCGTCGACAACGAGCCGGGCCCGGGCCTCAGGGCCGACTGGGGCCTCAGCATCTACGTAGACTCCGGGAGGTGGCGCGCGCTGTTCGACGCCGGCCCCGACCCGGCCGTCCTCGAGCATAACGCGAAGGCCCTCGGAATAGATCTGGGATCCATAGACTTCGCGGTCCTCAGCCACCACCACTTGGATCACGTGGGCGGCTTCCTCGGGGGAAGGCTCTTCAGCGAGGGCCTTGTAGTGTACGCGCCGCCGGGGCCCGTGGAGAGGCTTGAGGACGTCGGCATGAGGCCGGTGGTCATCGAGGGCACCCGGGAGATAGCGCCCGGGGCCCACGCAGTTGGTCCGCTAGCCGCGGGGCACTTACACGAGATGGCCATGGCCGTGACCCCCGGGCCCGGGAGAGGATCGGTCCTGCTCGTGGGCTGCAGCCACCCGGGGGTCGACGCGCTGGCCTCCAGGGCCGCTTCCGACCTGGGCACCGGCGTCTCGATGGTCGTCGGCGGGTTCCACTCCCCGCCGCGCGCCGTCATCGACCGGCTGGCCGGCATCGCGGACCGCATATGCCCGGGGCACTGCAGCGGGGATGAGGCGAAGGCATACCTGAGGTCAGCTTACCCTCACAAGTACTGCCACGTGAGGAGCGGGGTGACACTGGAACTGTGAGTCAGTGCGGCGGGGACGTGCGCGCCGTCCCCATAGGGTGCGTGGAGTCAGCGGAGCCGGGCCCCAGGTGGCGCAGGAGGTCCGTGCTGAGGATCATGCCCGAGTACGCCCCGGGGCTCGAGGATCTGGAGGAGTACAGCCACGCGTTCGTGATCTACTACCTCCACCTTATCAGGTGGAGCGGCAGCCTGAGGGCGCGGCCGCGCTGGGCCCCCCGTCCCCTCGGTGTCTTCGCTACGAGGAGCCCGGATCGTCCCAACGCGCTGGGCCTATCGGTGGTCGCCCTGGAGTCGGTGGACCCAGGATCCGGACTCTTGGTTGTCCGCGGCCTCGACGCGGACCCAGGATCCCCAGTCCTAGACGTCAAGCCGTACGATCACTGGGATTCCGTGCCATCCCCCCGTGTCCCGCGCTGGTGGCTCGAGCGCGCTGACGAGTGGCCCGAGTGGTCCGTTAGGCCTGGTCCAGGACGGCCACGACCTTCTCCGCCGCGCCCATCGAGTACATGGTCCTTGCGCCCCCTCCCTCGGACACTATCCTGAGGGCCAGCTCGGCGTCCCTGATCCTGGTGCCTGCCAGCAGCCTCACGCCGCGCCTTGAGAACGTCTTGGGCGCCATGACGGTGCTGGGCCCCACGAGCGCCCTCAACCTGGCCCTCGAGGACAGCTCTAGCAGCCTGTCCGCGGTCTTGTTGACCAGCGTCGAGCCGCTCAGCATCGCGACGTCGCAGCTCCTCATGAGCACCTCGGACGCCCACCACGGCCTGTAGCCGGGATCATCCACGGGCCTGAGCTCGAACACGAGCACCTCGGCCCCGGCCTCCCTTGCCCTCGACGCTATAGCCGGCACGTACCCCACCATGCAGACCCTCTCGCCGCTCCGCACGCTGATGTGGTCCATCAGATCTCCCCTGGAGTACTTCAGTGCCAGCCTGGACGCGGCCGCGTTAAGGGCGGCTATCCCTATCGCCGATAGCACGGGACTGTCGCCCGCAGCCATACGGGCCACCTCCTCCCATTCCATCCCGGAGATCCTCCCCGCCAGCGGGTTGTTCTCGCACTCGTGGGCCGCGTCCTCGGTCGGGGTGTGGGAGAGTCCGGCGCTCCCGTCGTCCATTACGACCAGCGTGTACCCCAGCCCCACTGCGGCCTGCCTGACCCTGCCGCGGCCCACGTCCCTCAGCTCCTCCAACAGCTCCTCCACTATCATGAGCCCGGACCGCCTCGCCCCGCTTCAGCCCTGCGCGCTGGCGCCCAGCAGGGCCACCAGCTCGTCGATGTGCGATTCGTCGAGGCGCAGGAACCCATCGGTCAGGTACGCCAGCCCCCTGTAGAAGTCGACGTCCGCGTTGGCTATAACGTCCTCCGCGAAGTCGTGCGACCACTTGAGCAGGTGCTCCCTGAGGAACCTGCGCTGCAGCTCGAGGAGCCTCCTGGCCTCCCCCAGGTTGCCCCTCCTGGCCTCCCCCAGCGTCCTGCCCACTAGGTAGGACATGAAGCTGAGCTCCACGGCTATGTGGTCCTCCGGTTCCGTGAACTCCCTCACCTTGTCCACGCCCGCCTTCCTGTAGATGGCGAGCACCTCGTCCCGCTGCGCCTGGTACATTAGGTGGCCGGCCGACATGTATGCCGACTCCGACGGGTGCGGCGGAGTGCCCTTGACCCCCAGGAAGAGGCTGGCGTAGTCCGCCGCCAGCTCCAGCAGGACCTCCTTCCTGTCGCGCCCGGCGGCCCCACGAAGGTACCCCAGCATGAGGTCCATCCCCCTGCCCACGCGCTCGTCGAGCTCCGTGAGCGCCTCGAAGCGCTGTGCCAGCTCCCCGCTCTCGGCGGCCGCCAGGAGGCCCTCGAGCAGCTCCCCGTCAACCTCCCTCTCGTAGAGCCGCGACAGCAGGTTGTACATGTAGCGGCGTCCCTCGCTCGCGACCTCGAACTTACCTAAGTCGATCCCGTCCGTCACAACCGATCGCCAGGCAGGCGACCCTATTAAGTGTAGTCCCCGGGGAGCGCGAATTCATCTGTAATTATTTAATAGATCATTACTTGTTTTACTTATGGATCACGGTCCCCTTCCTACATATTCAATTGACATCCCGGAACCGAAAACTATATTTTACATGCCGCGCATGCACCGACGAAATGGTTGTCGGCTACGCCGATGCAGTCAGCAATCTATCCAGGGGAACTGGCGGCGTGAGGCCCGATCCGCAGCTCCTCAGGAGGCTCGGCCCGGAGGAGGCGGAGGCTCTCAAGAACCAGGGCTACAGGGCCTGCTACGTGACCGCATCGCTCAACGGACACTCGGTGCTCGCCGAGTTCCCGCTAGTGGTGTACGCCAAGGACAACAGGATCGTGAGGCAGCTGCCGTTCTACATACCCGACAACGTCAGGCGCTGGAAGATAAGGACCACGAAGAGGGGGGAGTTCGAGAGGCCCAAGAAGGCTCCCAGCTACCCCGTCTCCTTCGCGTGGAGGCAGAGGGTCTACTCGCCGACGAGGGTCAGGTACCCGCTCAAGAGGGTTGACTGGAGCCCGGAGAACAGGAACACCCAGAACAGGGGGAAGAGCAAGTTCATCAGGATAAGTTGGAAGGAGGCCATCGAGATAATCGCGAGCGAGATAGAGAGGATAAAGAGGGTCTACGGCGGCACCCACGTGGTGCTCGTGCAGGCCGACGGCCACGGCCAGTCCGGCTTCCTGCACAGCGTGCACTTCTGGGGGCATCACCTGTTCAACGCCCTGGGCACCGGCTGGATACACCAGAACAGGAACCCCGACAGCTGGGAGGGCTACTACTGGGGCGCCAAGCACGTGTGGGGGTTCGACCAGCCTATCGGGAGGCCCCCGGGCGACAGCGTGTGGGACGACGTGTTCGAGAACGCCGAGATGATTGTGCTGACGGGCGGCGATCCGCTGACCACCACCGACTCCTGGAACAACTTCATGGGCACGCACTTCATGCGCTGGATAAAGCGCGCGGGCATAAAGGTCGTGGCGATATCGCCAGACCTGAACTACACGGAGGCAGTCTTCGCCGACAAGTGGATCCCGATAAGGCCGACCACCGACGCTGCGCTCTACTTCGCGATCGCCTACCTGTGGATCCAGTGGGGCACCTACGACAAGAAGTTCATAGAGACGCACACTGTTGGCTTCGATGAATTCAAGAGGTACGTCCTGGGAGAGGAGGACGGGATCCCTAAGACCCCCGAGTGGGCCGAGAGGATAACCGGCGTGCCCGTGGAGACGATAAAGGCGCTGGCCAGGGCGTGGGCCAAGAAGAGGACCACGCTCGCCTTCCACTACGGAGGTCCCAAGATCAGGGGCATACTATCGCACTTGCCCGCCAGGGCCGAGGCCTACGTCATGATGATGCAGGGACTCGGCGCGCCCGGCAGGCAGGTGGCCAGGTTCCAGCTGCCCGCCTTCACCATAACGGGGAACGAGAAGGTGGGTACGCTCCCCGTGTACCCCGAGGTCGTGAAGGAGGGGGCCCCCGTCAACCCGGTCATGTCCTACTCGTACGAGCTTGTGCCCGGCAAGCCGATATACCCGCCGCCGCCGGGCGCGATACCGCTCATAAAGACGCTGGTCCCCGACGCCATACTGAACCCGCCTGTCGAGTGGTATGGCTCCGGCTCCATCATAGCGCCCACCCAGGATCAGTTCAACAAGTACAGGTTCCCGCCCACGGACGATCATCCTGGAATTCGCATGATATGGAACGAGAACTCGAGCGCCCTCACGTGCTGGAACGACGCGTGGAGGTGGGCCGAGGCCTTCAGGAGCCCCACGGTGGAGTTCATAGTGACCATACACCCGTGGCTGGAGAACGACGCCTACTTCTCCGACCTCGTGCTGCCGGCGCAGACGGTCTATGAGCACGAGGACCTAGTGAGCGCGAGGTGGGCCGACATGGTGGCGATATACTACCAGGACAGGTGCGTGGACCCGGTTGGCGAGTCCAAGAGCGACTACGAGATACACAAGATGGTCGCAGACAGGCTCGGCGTGGGCAGGGTCAGGGCCGACTTCAGCTGGCCCACCGAGGAGTGGTTCCCCGAGCCCGAGAAGTTCCTCAGGGTCATGTACGAGAAGACCCTCGCGTACAAGAAGTACGGGATAAGCTGGGAGGAGTTCAAGACGAGGAGGAAGATCGTGATCTACGATGCTCCGACGCCGGAGGAGTGGGAGAACATAAAGAACACAGTTGAGAGGCTGCCCGGCGTCCCGGTGAAGAACGGCCTCAGGTGGTACTACGAGCTGCCGGAGGGGAGGGGGCTCAACACGAAGAGCGGTAAGCTCGAGTTCGTCTCGGGCTGGCTCAAGGAGCACTTCCCGGACGACAAGTTGAGGCCCCCGCTCGCGAAGTGGGTTGACCACGAGGAGCTCCCGACCTCGGAGAGGGCGAAGAAGTATCCGCTGCAGGTCATGTCGAACCACCCGAGGTGGAGGCACCACGCCCAGGGCGACGACATGCCCTGGATAAGGGAGATACCCACCGCCAAGGTGAAGGGTCCCGACGGCTACTATTACGAGCCGCTCTGGATAAACCCGATCGACGCGGCCAAGAGGGGCATAAAGCACGGAGACATCGTGAGGATCTACAACGACCGCGGGTCGGTGCTGGGCGCCGCCTACGTCACCGAGAGGATAAGGCCCGGCGTCGTGTACATGGATCACGGCTCCAAGTTCGACCCCATATCCGTCGATGACCGCATAGACAGGGGAGGGGCGATAGACCTGATAGCGCCGTCCACGAAGTGGGTCTACGACAGGTACCAGAAGGGGCCCATAATAGTGCCCGAGATGCCAGTCAGCGGGTACCTCGTGGAGGTCGAGAAGGTCGACCTCGAGGAGCTCAGGTCGAAGTATCCCGAAGCGTTCAAGAGGACCGAGAAGATGAACCCATCCTACGGTCCAGGGTACGAGTCGTGGGTGATGGGGTGAGTCGGCATGGCTAAGGTCATGGTGATAAACGTCGCGGACTGCGTCGGGTGCTACCTGTGCCAGCTGGCGTGCAAGGACGAGCACGTCGGCAACGAGTGGCCTCCGTACGCGAAGCCCCAGCCCGAGATAGGCCACTTCTGGATGAAGCTGAACGACATGGAGAGGGGCTCGGGGCCCTTCACCAGAGTCACCTACATACCCACGCTCTGCGCGCACTGCGAGAACGCGCCGTGCATGAACGTGTGCCCCGAGAACGCCATCTACAGGAAGGAGGACGGCGCCGTCATAATAGATCCCGAGAAGTGCAACGGCTGCGCGCAGTTCGGGTACAAGCCGCTGTGCCAGCAGGCGTGCCCGTACGGCGCGATATACTTCAACGAGGACCTCAAGATAGCCCAGAAGTGCACGTGGTGCGAGCACCTGCTGGAGAACGGGTGGAAGCAGCCCAGGTGCGCTGACGCCTGCCCGACCGACGCGATAAAGTTCGGCGACGAGAACGATCCGGAGATCAGGGAGCTGCTGAAGGAGGCGAAGCCGCTGCACCCGGAGGCCGACACGAAGCCCAGGGTCCTGTACCTGAACCTGCCGAAGCCCTACATCGCCGGCACGATCGTCGATCCGGCCGCGAGGGAGGTCGTCGAGGGCGCTACCGTGACCGCGACCGACGTCGTCAGCGGGAGGAAGTACGAGGCCACCAGTGACGAGTTCGGCGACTTCTGGCTGAGGGACCTCGAGTGGAACCACAAATACTTGGTGAGGATCGAGAAGAGCGGCTACACCTCGAGGACGTTGGGCATAATATCCACCGAGAAGGACGTGGGCCTGGGATCCGTGGAGCTGCGCAGGGAAGCCTGAGCTCCCCCGCGCGGGTCACACCTTATTTATATCTCATCACCCACTCGCGAGCGTGCGCGTGGCGATCCTAGGAGGGGGAATAGCCGGGGTCTTCACGGCAAAATTCCTGCGCGCCCGCGGGCACGAGATCCTCGGAATAGGGCCGAGGCCCAATTATCCCCTAGCGTCGCTCGTCCTCACAACGTCTATGCCGGATCCAGCCGACGTGTCACTGGCGCTGGAGTCGCTCACCATATACAGGGAGATGACCAGGCTCAGGGAGGTGACGTCCGTGGACATACTGCCGGAGGGCCTCGACGTCTCCTTCCTCAGCGGGCTGGGTGTAGACTACAGGTTGGAGCGCGATCCCGCCGGCGTCAGGCTCCGCGAGGGCGAGGTGGCCCTGGTGACCCGCGACTTCCTGGTCCCCGTGAGGTCGCTGGTGAACCGCCTGCGCCGCGGGCTCGGCTTCATCGGCTCGGCCGGCGCGCTGGTCCGCGATGGTGACGAGGTCAGGGCGGTGGTGGGCGGGCGCGAGGTGAAGGCTGACGCCGTCGTGCTGGCGGCAGGCGCCGCGAACTCGCGCGTGGCGCGCGCCGCCGGGATCGCGCTGCCCCTGGCCCCCTACCAGTGCTACGTCGGCACATACTTAGTTCCTCCGGGCTCTTGGCGGCTGAGCATCGGGGACCACGTGCTCGGATGGTATGGGCGGCCCCTGGTTTTCCCGCTCTACGCGGCCGGCGACGGCTGCAGCCGTCCGGGTGAACCGCCCCCGCCCGACTACGGCGCGCGCGTGGGGTCCATGGTGGGCGCGAGGTATGGATGGGCGGCGCATGTGGCCACCAGGTCCGGACTCTGTGAGGTGGGACCTGGCGGCGGTCCGATCTTCGGGCGGCATCCGGAGATCGAGAATCTCTACGTCCTGGGCGGCCTCGACGGTTACGGTAGCATGGTGGGTCCGGCGCTCGCCAGGGCGCTCGCCGATCTCATCTCGGGCGAGGACCCGGGCCTGCACGAGTACCGCCTGGAGCGCGCTCCTCTCGGCGAGTTCGACCCATGCGTCCTCGAGCGCCACGATTGGCGCCGCGCGCTGGAGGCGCTCAATCCGTGAGGCCGGAGCTGAGGCTCTACGCGGCCAAGGGCATCCGCGTTTACTTCTCCGGCCTGACGAGCATACTGGCCCCCATATACCTGGCCAGGCTCGGCCTGGGCCCTCTCATGGTCGGCCTGGGCCTCGCCGCGATCGCCGCCGGGAACGTCGCGTCCAACCTTGCGGTGACGTGGCTGGGGCTGGGCAGGCGCAGGTCCCTCTTCCTCTTCGCCTCCCTGATGGCGGCCTCCGGGACGCTCCTGGCAGCGCTAGAGTGGGTACCAGCGATCTACCTCGCTCTGTTCATGAGCAACGTCAGCACCACAGGGACGGAGGCCGGCCCCTTCCAATCCATAGAGGCCGGGGTCCTGCCCAGGCTCGTCGAGCAGGGCAGGAGGAACAGGGCTTTCGGCATCTATAACGTGGTGGGCTACGCGGCGTCCTCGTTGGGCGCGCTCTCCTCGGCGATCCCATACCTCTCGTTGGGCGCGTCCTCGCTCCGCTGGGCTTTCCTGGGACTCACAGCGGCCGGCGTGGCGCTGCTGGCGATCTATCGCGGGCTGGGCGGGATAGAGGCCGAGGGAGGGCCCGCGCGCCCGGGGCTCTCCGGGTTCAGGAGGATAGCCCTCAGCGACCTGAGAAGGCTCTCGGCCCTCTTCTCGCTCGACGCCTTCGGCGGCGGCTTCGTGTCCCAGTCGGTGCTGTCGTACTGGTTCTACTCCACCTATCACGCGTCCTTGGCCAGCCTGGGCGTGATATTCTCGGCGGCTAACGTCATAACGGCCCTCTCCATCTACGGCGCGTCCGCCCTCGCCGATAGGATAGGCAACCTGCGCACAATGGTCTACACGCACCTCATCTCTAACGTCTTCCTGATACTGATCCCGCTGGGCGGCTCCATAGCCGGATCCGCAGCATTCCTATTCCTGCGGCAGAGCACGTCCCAGATGGACGTGCCGACCAGGCAGTCGATGATGGCGGAGCTGTTCGAGGACAGGGAGAGGGTGACGGCCAACGCGCTCACCAACACGTTCCGCACGGTCAGCTCGACCGTCAGCCCGCCCATCGCGGGTTACATGATGTACTCGGGCGCGGACTGGGGGCCCCTCTGGGCCGGCGGGTTCCTGAAGATAGCCTACGACCTATCCATATACGCCTCCTACCGTCACCGCGTTAAATAGATGCGGCGATGCCTCCCTGGCTAAATTTTAAAAAATGCGCGCTGGGGAGCCGACGCGGAGCATGAGGCTGTACGAGTACGAGGGCAAGTTGCTCTTCGCGAGGGCCGGCATCAAGGTGCCCGGGCAGACCCTGCTGAGGACGCTCGAGGACGCGGAGCGCGCCGCCGCGGGCGCGAAGTACCCGGTGGTCCTCAAGGCGCAGGTGCTCGTGGGCGGCAGGGGGAAGGCCGGGGGCGTGAAGGTCGCCAGGAACCCCGAGGAGTTCGTGAAGTACGCGAGGGACATACTCGGCATGACCATAAGGGGCGAGAGGGTCGCCGCGGTGCTCGCGGCCGATTACGTCCAGATAGACCGCGAACTGTATCTCTCGATAATAGTGGATAGGTCCACGAGGAAGTACGTGATACTGCACTCGGACAGGGGAGGGGTCGACATAGAGGAGGTCGCCAAGGAGTCGCCCGAGCACATCTTCAGGACCTACTTCGATCCGTTCGTCGGAATAAAGGAGTACCACGCCAGGGAGGTCGCCAGGAACCTCGGCCTGGACGGACGCTTCGTAGGGCCGGTACTGGACCTCCTGGGGAGGATGTACGAGGGCGTGATCCTGCGCTACCACGCTGACCTGGCGGAGATAAACCCGCTGGCCGTCAGCGGATCGGAGCTTGTGCCCGTCGACGCGAAGGTAACGATCGACGACAACGCGCCGGACCGCGTCGTTTCGGAGCTGAAGGAGGTGCTGGGCAGGGACCCGAGCGAGGGGGAGATCCACGAGTTCAACTACGTGAAGCTCGACGGGTACATCGGGATCATCGGGAACGGTGCCGGCCTGACCATGGCCACGATGGACGAGGTCCAGAGGTTCGGCGGGAAGCCGGCCGACTTCCTCGACATAGGCGGGGGAGCGGAGAGGGGCATAGTCAAGGACGCGGTCAAGCTGCTGCTCTCCGATCAGGACGTCAAGGCCATCTTCGTCAACATACTGGGCGGCATAACCAGGTGCGACGAGGTGGCCTCGGGCGTCGTGGAGGCCCTCAACGAGACCGGGATAAGGAAGCCGATAGCGATCAGGCTGGTGGGCACCAACGAGGAGGAGGGGAGGAGGATACTCGAGAGGGCCGGGATATCCTATTATACCGAGATGGATGAGGCCGCGCAGGCGGCCGTGAGGGCGGCGGGGGTGGCGTGACATGCCGATACTCGTGAGCTCCAACACTAAGGTCATAGTCCAGGGGATGACCGGGAAGGAGGGATCCTTCCACACCAGGTCCATGGTGTCCTACGGCACCAAGGTCGTTGCCGGCGTCACGCCGGGCAAGGGCGGGACAAAGTTCGACGGCATACCCGTGTACGACTCGATGAGGGACGCCGTAAGGGAGCATCCCGACGCCGACACGTCGGTAATATTCGTGCCGGCCCGCTTCGCGTCGGACGCCATCTACGAGGCCGTGGAGTCCGGGATGAGGAACGTCGTGGTCATAACGGAGCACATACCGCTCCACGAGGAGCTTCGCGCCGTGAACTTCGCCAGGGCGAACGGGGTGCGCGTAGTGGGTCCCAACTGCCCGGGGCTCATCGCGCCCAGCCAGAGGGTCAAGGTCGGGATAATACCGGCGTCGGTCGCCGCTCCGGGGAAGATCGGGATCGTGTCGAGGAGCGGGACGCTCACGTACGAGATAGCCAATCATCTGTCGAGGGCCGGCCTGGGCGTTTCGACCGCGGTCGGCATAGGAGGTGACCCGATAATCGGGATGTCGTTCGCGGAAGTCCTGAAGCTGTTCAGCGAGGACTCGGAGACGAAGGGTGTGGTGATAATAGGCGAGATAGGCGGCAGCATGGAGGAGGAGGCGGCCGCATTCATAAGGTCCGGCGGCCTCGGGAAGCCTGCCGTCGCCTATATAGCCGGCAGGACAGCCCCGCCGGGGAAGAGGATGGGCCACGCGGGGGCGATAATCTCGATGGGCGTCGGGACAGCCGAGAGCAAGATAAAGGCGTTCGAGTCCGCCTCCGTGCCCGTGGCTGACAGGCCATCCCAGGTCGCGGAGCTCATGAAGTCCCTCCTCCGCTGACGCGCACGCGAGCCGAAGGCACCAGCGCCGCGTTTCCCGGTCGAAACCATTAATTACTATACTTTCTGGGATCGCTGGGCGTGGGCGCGCCCCCCACGGTGCTCCAGGGGCTCGACTTGACGTTCGCCGTGGGCCAGCGCGTGATATTCGAGGGCATAGATGTGGAGACGCGCAAGAACGAGCTGGTGTCGATAGTGGGGCCCTCGGGCGTCGGCAAGTCGACGCTGCTCAGGGTGCTCGGCATGTTCATAAAGCCCGCGAGGGGGCGCGTCCTGCTTCACGGTGAGGAGATCTCCGCCCCTACGCCGAAGATCTCGCTGATACACCAATCGATAGCGACCTTTCCCTGGATGACGGCGCTGGACAACGTGAAGCTCGCCCTGATCGGCAGGGGGCTCTCGAGGGAGGAGATGGACAGGGTGGCCGAGCGGATGCTGGACGTGGTGGGGCTCAGGGGGTTCGAGCGCCTCTACCCGAAGGAGATGAGCGGCGGCATGAGGCAGAGGGTGGCAATAGCCAGGGCGCTGGCCGCCGACCCCTACGTACTCCTGATGGACGAGCCGTTCGTCCACTTGGATGAGCTCACCGCCGAGAGGCTCAGGCGCGAGATATACTCCATGATCTTCAACGAGCAGACGACGCTCGAGTCCGTGGTCCTGGTGTCCCACAACCTGAACGAGGTGGTCGAGCTCGCCGACCGCGTGTACGTGATGAGGGGATCCCCCGCCAGGATAGTCGGGGAGCTCATGATCGAGCTGGAGAGGCCCCGCAATCAATACGATCCCATGTTCAGCGAGTACGTCAACAGGCTGTACTCGATGCTCTCGATCGGTGAGCGAAATGTACGGCGGCCTCGTGATAGCTGCGGCTGCCCTCGCCACCTTCGCGCGCGTCCTGGTTATGATGGGTCTCTCGATAGCGACCGGCTGGCTGCTCGGCTACGCCTCGCTGAGGAGCAGGGGCTTCGAGTCGGCATACATACCGGCGGTAGCCGTCCTGGAGTCCGTGCCCGTGATAGGATTCTTCCCGCTCGTGCTGGTCATCTTCGTGGACAGGATAGGCGGTCCACTCGGGGTGGAGATGGCGGCCGACTTCCTGGTGTTCGACGCGGTGGTCTGGAACATTTGGGTGGGGATCTACCAGGCGTTCAAGACCGTACCGCGCGACCTCGAGGAGGTCACCGAGAACTACAACTTCGGATTCCTGAGGAGGATGCGGCACCTCTACATCCCCTACTCGATCCCCAGGATAGCGGCCAACCTGTTCCCCTCGTTCGCCGATGGCCTGTTCTACATAATGGTGAGCGAGGTGTTCTCGGTCGGCGTCCACACGTATGAGGTCTTCGGCATAGGAACGCTTCTGACGGAGTACGTCGCGTCTGGGCAGATCGCGGGCACCTACTACTCGCTGCTGGCCATCGCCGCCGGCGTCGTTTTCCTCATGTCGGTCTTCCGCTACCTGGCCAGGGCGTCCGTGGCCAAGTACGGCCTGGACACCGCCGTCCCGATAAGGCGCCGGGAGAGGCCATTCCCGAGGCGCGGCGCGGCCGCCTGGAGGACGCTCGCGCGCCCCATGAGGCGCCTCTCGCGCTACGCGTCGTCGGCTATCCTGAGCCCCATGAGGCGCCCTATCGGCCGCGTCCCCAGGAGGGCCACGCGCGCTACGCGCGCCCTGGGCTACGCGCTGGGCGCGGCGCTCCTGGCGTACACGATCTACTCGTCGTACGCGCTGGTCGCGTCGGTCCCCCGGCACGTATGGGCGCGGCTGCTATCCGGCACGCCGGTGCTCCTCTACGCGCTCGCGGCGGACTACGGGCGCGTCGCACTGATAACCCTGATCTCATTCGCGATATCGGTCCTCGCCGGATACTATCTGGCCACCCACGCGAGGGCTAGCTCCTTGGCCGTGCCGACGATACAGACCATAGCGGCCTTCCCCCCTCCCGCGTACTTCCCGCTCGTGTACGCGGCGACCTACAGGTACATGTCGGCCCTCCCGGGCGATCTCGGGTCCGAGATCTACGTCCTGATGCTGGGCTTCCTCAGCACCTTCTACTACGTGTTCTTCAGCTTCTGGATGGGCGTGCAGTCGATACCGGTCGAGTTCTGGGAAATAATGGAGAACTACAGGCTCGGATTCTGGAGCAGGCTCCGCAGGGTGATCCTGCCGGCCACCCTGCCCTACCTCGTGTCGGGGATATCCAGCACGGTCAACAGCGCGTGGGGAGGCCTGATGGTCGGGGAGTACTGGCCCGGCGTGATCCCCGGGGCAACGCTGAGCGTGAAGGTTGGCCTAATGAAGCTGCTAGACGTCTACGTGGCGCAGGGCAACCTGTACGAGGCCGCCTGGGCATCCCTGATATTCGGGGCCGTCGTGGCCGTGTACAGCCTCCTGTTCACTGAGAGGCTCATGAACCTATCGCGCTCAAGGTACATCGTGGAGGAGGGGATCTACGCCGCCTGATTATTTACAATGTATATTAATTCTATCTATTATTATTTAATGCTCATTAATGACAAATTTTTATAAAGTGAGTTCCACGGCGGGCTGTCAATGTCAGGAGCCAAATCCCAAGGTTTGTCGCCCGACCTCGCGAGGGCCGCCCAGCTGCTGGCGAGGCTCGACAGGATACCCGTCTGGGGGATGGCCTACATATTCCTGGGGATCCTGGGAATGGGGTCCCTCTTCACGTTCTTCGACATATTCAACATAAATGTGTCCATAATACAGGCCGGATCCCAGATCTTCGGGGTCTCCCCCACGAACCCGGCGTTCGGGGAGCTCGTGGCCTCGATAGTCGCGTGGAACCTC
>JBMFHR010000014.1:0-26061 GCA_049976725.1 Conexivisphaera sp.
GGGAAGCCGCCCTCAGTACGAGAGGAACGGGGTGGCGCGGCCTCTGGTGTACCGGCTGTCCGGTAGGGCAGGGGCCGGGCAGCTAAGCCGTCTGGGATAACCCCTGAAAGCATCTAAGGGGGAAGCCCATCCCGAGACGAGGAGGCCGTCCGCGGCCGGGCTCCCGCGAGGGGGTCCGGCTGCGGTGAAGGGCTGCCGTAGAAGACGGCGTTGATGGGGCGGCGGTGTAAGCCGGAAGGCCGCAAGGCCGACCGGTTCAGCCGGCCGCTCCCAATCGCCCAACACGCCTACGAAGGGGCGCGGCGCGGAGGCGGCGCATAGAGCCTATGCGCGGTGCGGACCCTCACCCATCGCTCCGATATGGACAGGCGCGTCAGATGCCGTGCTTCCTGGACAGCATCTCCCTGGCGAGCTCGCCGTCGCGCGTGTAGAGGTGGTAAGTCTCCCTGGCGAGCTCCCTCCTCTCGCGGTGGCCCTCCAGGAACGCGTTGAGCTTCTCGATCAGTATCTCCTTCAGCTCCCCGGAGAGGAGCGCCCCGCTCACGTAGTCCTGCCTCAGCCTCTCGATCCTGGAGTCGTCCGGCTCGAAGAACATGTAGAGCCACTGGAAGGCGACGTCCACGTCCGGGTTGCCGCCGTACCTCCTGTGGAGCTCCACGGTGGGCTGCCCGCCCGAGAACGCGTACTTCAGGACCTTCCTGCGCACCGTGGCCGGGTCGTCCGTCAGGTAGATGGCGCTCTCCGGGCTCGAGGCGCTCATCTTTCCGGCGGGGCCGGTGAGGGGGGGCACGAACTTGCTGTGTATCGCCGCCGTCTTGTAGAAGCCCAGGTCCTCGGCTATGTCGCGCTGCACCCTCCAGTAGGGGTCCTGGTCGATGGCCGCCGGTATCAGGCAGCGGCGCCTCTCGAACATCGTAGGGGCTATCTGGACCGCCGGGAAGAACGCCATCCCTATGTTCGTCTCGTTCGTGAACCCGAAGACCGCCCTGACGGTGCTGAACGTGATCTTCGAGGCTATCCTGATGACCAGCGGGTACATGTTGCCCATGTACTCGGTGTCCTGCACGATGAACGTCCTGTCCGGGTCGAAGCCGACCGCTATTATGTCCAGCGCGTTCTCGTATGCCCACCTCCTGGTGTCCTCGAGGCTCAGTCCCCTCCTGCGCTCCAGGAACTTCTCGTCGTCCGTCAGCTGCACGTAGACGTTGGCGCGCAGCTTGTCCTGCAGCCACTTGGTGAAGTAGAACGGGATTATGTGACCCACGTGCATGGGACCGCTGGGCCCCCTCCCCGTGTACAGGAAGACGCCCCTCCCCGACTCCACGTCGTCGAGCGCGAGGTCCAGGTCCCTGTGGGAGAAGAAGATCCCCCTCCTGAGCAGGAAGTGGTCCTCGCCGAGGATCCTCCTGAGGCGCTCGAGCAGCTGCCCCTCTATCGCGCTCGTGCCGAAGTCCCTGATCAGCCTCTGGTAGTCCACCTCGCCCTCCACGGACCAGGGCGTTACCTCGAAGCTCTTCCCGCCCTCGGGGCTCGGCTCGGTCTCCCGGTCGCCAAAGGCGATCGACCATTTCGCGCCTCGGCCGCGCCTCCTGGATAAAAGTGTTCCGCTACCTGACGTGCATGGTGAGCAGTATCATCACTATGAAGACGACGGCCACGACCCCCATGTAGACCGCGAACATGGTGGTGGACCTGCGCTGCTCCCTGCGGTCCTTCTCCATGCACTCCCTTGAGCAGTAGACCTGCCCCAGCGGCACGGGCCTGCCGCAGACCTTGCAGTGCGTGTGCGGGGGGACGTTGAACTCCTCCTTCCTCGGCACGCGGGGGTTTGGCTGGCCGCCACTTAAATCCCTTGGCCGCCTCGTTCGTCGTACGTTATGCGCGTGCCGACCGCCTCGCCCCTGAGCGCGTCGAGTATCCTCTCGTAGCTGGTGACCACCGCCGGTATCCTGGACCTCTCGAGTATCCTCAGCGAGACGTGGTCCAGGAGCTCGTACGTTCCGGCCCTGTGCTCCGAGTCGCTGAGCAGGCGCACCAGCTCGCGCACCCCCACTGCTTCGAGGCGCACCGCTTTCGGGTTCTTCCTCGGGTCCTCGGTGTAGACGCCGTCCACGTCGGTCGCGTTCACCAGCATCACGGCCCCCAGGCTCTCGGCGGCCAGCGCGGCCACCGCGTTCGTGCTCTGCCCCGGCTGGAGCCCCCCCATGATTATGACGTCCCTGTTGGAGGCGCTGGCCGCCAGGAGCTCCTCCAGCGTCCGGGGCACCGACGGGTAGGCGGCCGCGCCCAGAGCTGCCACCAGGAGCTCGGCGTTCGCCCTCGTTATCAGTATCCCGAGCTCGTCGAGCGCCGCCTCGCTCGCCCCGAGCTCCCTCGCCGCCCTTATGTAGAGCCTCGCGATGCTGCCGCCGCCCGCGACGGCGACGACGCGCAGCCCGAGCTCCCTCGCCGCCCTCAGCTGCTCGGCCACGCGCCTGACGGTCTCGCTCCCCCTGCCCTGCAGGTCGAACACGGCCCCGCTGACCTTCACGACCGCGAAGCGATCCAACGGCCGCGGGCGATTCGCTCCCGCTCGGCGTTAAAGCGTTTCGGCCCTCGATCGGGAGGAATTCCCTGGGCAGCAGGGACGCCGGATCTGGCATCTCCAGGTCCCCCGGGATCCTCCCCACCGCGTAGGCCCCCGGCGTTCCCGGGGCCCTGGGGAGGGGCCTGGCGAGGCCCCCCGCCACGAGCCGGCCCAGCGGCGAGGAGGGATCGTCCACCTCGCCGTACGCGAGGGCCCTCGTGGGGCACGCCCTCACGCACGGCGGCGCCCGCCCCTCCGGGCCGCACGGCGGCTCCTCCCTCACCTGCGTGCACAGATAGGGCACCCACACGGAGCGCTCCTCCGACCTGGAGTTCAGCTCCAGGACGAGCGCCCACGCGCCCTCCCCGCGTTCGTGGTTCCAGGCCCTGCACGCCAGCGCGCAGGCATGGCAGCCCACGCACCTGTCCAAGTCGACGAGGAACCCCCTCAACTCGGCGCGCCCTCCTCACGTCGCACACGTAGCTGTAGTCGGGGTAGCCGGAGATGGGATCCAGGACCCTGGGCAGCACCGCGTTCACGTCCGCGTTCGGCACATCGGTCCACCCCGGGTACATCCCCACGACGCCGCGCCTCATCGTGTACGTGAGGTGCGCGCGGGCCACGACGCTGCCGCGGGGCGTCACCACCAGGACCTCGTCGCCCTCCCCTATCCCCCGTGGCTCCGCGTCCGCCGGGTTCACGTCGACCGTGGGGCCGGGCCTCAGGTCCCTGACCCAGCTGGACTCCTTGTGCCTCCCCGTCGTGTACAGGGGATCCCTCAGGGCGGTCATCAGGACAAGCGGGTAATCGCCCGTGGGCCCGAAGGCGGGCCCCCTGTACACTGGGAGCGGGTCGAACCCGTGCCTCTCCAGGACCGTGGACCAGGCCTCCACCTTCCCGGTGGGCGTGGGGAACCCGGGCCTCCCGTCCCTCCTGAGCAATCCCCTCTCGTACTTGCGGTGGACCTCCTCCCTCGGGCCGAAGTCGATGATGCCGGCCCCGGCCGCGATTGGGCGCGCGCCCCCGTGTACCCCGGACCTCCAGGTCCCCGCCCAGCCCAGGATCCACTCAGCCGCCCTCCTCGCGTCGCCTCCCCAGAACTGGTCCCCGAGCCCGAGCCTCAGCGCGAGCTCGAACACTATCTCCCAGTCCGGCCTCGCCTCGCCGCGGGGCTCCACCGCGCGCTGCCTGAGGTATACCCTACCGCCCGACCAGTAGAAGGGCTCCTCCCTCTCGTACGTCGTGGCGGCCGGGAGCAGGACGTCCACTAGGTCGTGCGTGAGAGGCCTGTAGGTGTGGTCGACCGCGACCGAGAACTCGAGCTTCCCGATAGCCTCCCTGTACCTCTCGCGGTCCGGCCACGCGGCGGCGTTCAGCCCGAAGAAGATCGCCGCCCTTATCCTGCCCTCCTCCACGTACTCGGGGAGGAAGTTCGCCTGGATCTCCGTCGGTATCAGCTCCGCCCACACGGGCGCCCTGTCGAGGTCCGCCCTCCTGCCCCGCATCCCGAGCCTCCTGCCGAGGAGCACGAAGTCGGCCGAGAGGAAGTCCTCGGGCCCCAGCACCTCGTCGCCCGCCGTCGTGTAGGGGAGCAGGGGATCCGTGGGTATCACCAGTCCCCCGGGCACGTCCAGGTTGCCCGCCAGCGCCGCCAGGAGGAGGATCGCCCTGTAGGACTGCGTGCCGTTGACCGACTGCTGGGGGGCGGCTATCCCCAGGTAGACGCTGCCGGGCCTGTTCCCCGCGTAGAGCCTGGTCGCCCTGACCAGGTCCTCGGCCGGCACGCCCGTCAGCTCCTCCACCCTCTCCGGCGTGAACCTGGAGGCGTAGCCGCGCAGCTCCTCGAGCCCGTGCACCCACCTCCCGGCGAATTCGCGGTCGTAGAGCCCCTCCTCGAACATCACGTTCATCATGCCGAGCGCCAGGGCCCCGTCCGTCCCCGGCATCGGCCTCAGGTGGACGTCGGCGAGCTTGTCCGCGGTGGGCGTCCTCCTGGGGTCGACGACCACGAACCTGGTCCCGCGCGCCCTGAGCCCAAGCAGCCTGGCCATCATGTAGGGCTTGCTCGCGGCGGGGTTCGCGCCCCACACGAGGAGCGACCTCGCCCCACGGATTGAGGTGTACGCCGGCACTATCACGCCGAACGTGAGGAGCGACGCCAGCACGTGCAGCTTGTAGCACAGGGAGTCCTCGGTCGCGTAGTTCGCGGAGCCGAACGCGGTGGCGAGCCTCATGAGCGGGAGGCGGACCTCCTTCGGGTTTCCCGCGTAGAAGAGCACGGAGTCCGGGCCGTACCTATCGCGTATCTCCAGGAGCCTCCTGGCCACCATGTCCAGGGCCTCATCCCACGGGACCGCCCTCCAGCCCGGGTCCCCCGAGCCCTTGCCCGAGGTCCTCACGAGGGGCCGAAGGATCCTGCGTGGGCCGTAGTGCTCCTGGAGCGAGGCGTACGCCTTGGCGCAGGGAGGGTTGTTCGGGTGATCCCTCCACCCCTCCACCCAGACCACGCGCCCCTCCCTCACGTGGGCCTCGAGCCCGCAGAACGGTATCTGGTTGCACGCGTCGCAGAACGTGTGGACCGCGCGCTCGGCGCCGCCCGCAAAGTTTAAACTCTTGTTCCTCATTGTGTGTGGTGCTATGGGAACAATTGTTCCCAATAAGTCTGTCCGGGTCCCCAGGAGGCGCCTCATCCTGGCCAGCGGTATAGGGTGGATGTTCGACGCGATGGACGTGCTCCTGCTGTCCTACCTGCTGGCTTTCCTCCTCGTCCACTACCACTGGCTGCGCATCGACGTGGCCCGCGTGATGCTGGCCAACAACCTGGGGTTGCTCGTGGGCGCGATCCTCTTCGGCAGGCTGGCGGACTCCTTCGGGAGGAGGAGGGCCTTCACAACGACCTTGGTCCTCTACAGCGCGCTCGCGGCCGCGATGGGCTTCTTCACGTCGCCGCTGCCGCTGATGGCGGTCAGGTTCCTGATGGGGCTCGGGCTCGGGGGAGAGCTCCCGGTCGTCTCCACCCTTGTCTCGGAGCTCTCCGAACCCAGGGAGAGGGGCGCGAACGTCGTGCTCCTCGAGAGCTTCTGGTCCTACGGCACGATAGCTGCGGGCGTGCTGGCCTCCTTCGTCCTACCCATCGTGGGCTACTCGGTGCTCATGTGGGCGCTGGCCGCCACTGCGCTCTACGCGGTTTACCTGAGGCGCGCGATACCGGAGCCCCCGCGCCCGGGCGGGGTGCGCCCCTCCTTCAGGGCGATGCTCGGCTCCGAGCGCCGGAGGCTCCTCCCGGCCTGGCTCATGTGGTTCGCTCTGGCCTTCGGCTACTACGGCTTCTCCCTCTGGGTCCCCTCGGTCCTCGTCGGTCGGGGCTTCTCCCTGGCATCATCCTTCGACTACTTCCTGCTCATGACGCTCCTCCAGGTGCCCGGCTACTTCAGCGCCGCGTACCTCGTGGAGAGGGTGGGCAGGAGGGCCACCTTCCTCTCCTACATGCTGGTCTCCGCCGCGTCCGCGATCGGCTTCGCGCTGGCCCCCTCGGCGGCATGGCTCCTGGCGTCGGGCGGCGCGCTCCAGTTCTTCAACCTCGGCGCCTGGGGCGTGATCTACGCGTACACCCCCGAGCTCTTCCGCCAGGAGCACAGGGCCTCCGCCGCCGGGTCCTGCACGTCTATGGCCAGGGTGGGGATGATAATCGGCCCCTACGTGCCGGCGCTGCTGGAGTTCAGCTCCGCCCTCTGGGCGTTCGCCGCCCTCTGGGTGGCGGGCGCGCTTGCGGTCCTCGCCCTCCCGGAGACCCGCCCGGGCCGACGGACCCGGGCCTTGTTGCGCAAGGGATAAAAATGGCGGGACTCCCAGCAGCGCGGGTTGTCCGGCTACGACTCAGTCGCCCTGTACAGGATAAGGCGCCTCGTCTCCGAGCTGGAGAACGTGAAGGGGCGAGGAACGGAGCTCATCTCACTCTACGTGCCCCCGAACAGGCCGATCCACGACGTGATAAACACGCTGAGGGAGGAATACAGCACCGCCTCCAACATAAAGAGCGACTCGACCAGGAACCACGTGCAGGAGGCGCTCACGAAGATAACGCAGAGGCTCAGGCTCTACAGGAAGCCGCCGCCCAACGGGCTGGCGGTCTTCTGCGGCGCCATACCGACGCCCGGGAAGGACATGGAGGAGTTCGTCCTGTACGAGATAGAGCCCCCGAGGCCGGTGCCGACGTTCCTGTATCGATGCGACGACCACTTCCACGTGGACATACTGAAGGAGATGCTGAAGGAGACGGAGCTAGTGGGGATAATATCGCTCGACTCCTCCGAGGCTTCCTTCGGCGTGCTCTCCGGCAGCTCCCTCCAGATAGTTCAGAACATAACGTCGGGGGTCGGGGGGAAGCACAGGCAGGGCGGGCAGTCGGCCAGGAGGTTCGAGAGGCTCAGGGAGGTCGAGCTGAACGACTTCTTCAGGAGGGTGGCGGAGCACGCGGCCAAGATATTCCTGGAGCAGTACCGGATAAAGAAGCTCATAATCAGCGGCCCCGGCCCCAGCAAGGAGGACTTCTACAAGCAGGGCTACCTGGACTACAGGCTGCAGAACATGGTCGTGGGGGTGGTCGACACCTCGTACGCGGGCGACGAGGGGGTGCGCGAGACCATAGAGAGGGCCGCGGACCTCCTGCGCGACGTCAGGCTCCTGGAGGAGAGGAGGCTCATCGAGGGCTTCCTCAGGGAGGCGAGCCGCCCGGGCGGGCTGGCCGCCTACGGCCTCAGGGGCGTCATCGACGCGCTGCTCACCGGGGCCGCCGAGACCATCCTCGTCTCGGAGGACCTGAACCTCAGGAGGCTGGAGTTCGTCTGCAACAGGTGCGGGCACGTCGTCGAGAAGTTCGTGGACGCCAAGGACGAGCCGGCCGCGCTGGCCGAGGGCTCCGGGGCGAGGTGCCCCGAGTGCGGCGCCTCGGACTGGTCCTACAAGTCGGTGGACATCATTGACTACCTGGAGGAGAAGGCGCACGAGGTCGGCACGAGGGTAGAGGTGATATCATCCTCCACCGAGCACGGACAAATGTTTAAGAGCTTTGGGGGGATCGGCGCGCTGCTGAGGTACAGGGTGCAGGGATCGGCCAATGAGCAGCTACAGGCCCAGGATAGAGGCTAAACGGTGGGACAAGTCTTGGGAGCAGTCGCTCGTCGAGGAATGGGAGAGGTCCGGCATACACGCGTTCCGCCCCGACGGCGAGGGGCCCGTCTTCTCGATAGACACGCCTCCCCCCTACATCAACTCGCCCATCCACATAGGCCACGCGTACACCTACGTCTGGATGGACGCGATCGCGCGCTACAAGCGCATGAAGGGTTTCAGGGTGCTCTTCCCGCTGGGCCTCGACAGGAACGGCCTCCCGATAGAGGTCCAGGTGGAGAAGGAGTACGGCCTCAGCCCCCGGAGCGCCCCGAGGGAGGAGTTCCTGGCCAAGTGCAGGGAGCTCCTGGACAGGTACGAGTCCGTGACGGTCAGCTACTTCCGCGGCCTGGGGATAAGCTTCAACAGCTTGCGCAGGGCGCACGAGTTGGGCGGCCTCTACGAGACGGACGACCCGGAGTTCAGGAGGCTCACGCAGGAGACGTTCATCGAGCTCTACCGCCGCGGCCTGATATACGAGGGCAAGAAGACGGTCAACTACTGCCCCCGCTGCGGCACGACGATATCGGACGCCGAGGTCGAGTACGAGGACCGCGCGACAGACCTCGTCTACGTGCGGTTCCAGCTCGAGGGAGGGGGCGAGGTCGTGGTCGCCACGACGCGCCCGGAGCTGCTCGGGGCGTGCAAGGCCGTCATCTTCAACCCGGGGGACGACCGCTACGTGGGGCTCGAGGGCCGGAGGGCCGTGGTTCCCCTGTACGGCCGCACGGTCCCCATACTCCCTCACCCCTACGCGAGGCCCGACTTCGGCACGGGCCTCGTCATGATCTGCAGCTACGGGGACTCGGCGGACATCCAGGTGTTCAGGGAGCTGGGGCTCGAGCCCACCTACCTGATAGACGAGGATGGGAGGATGACCAGGGAGGCCGGCCCCTACGCGGGCCTCAGCGTGGCTGAGGCGCGCCGCAGGATCGTGGAGGACCTCAGGTCCCGGGGCCTCCTGGTCAAGGTCGAGAGGATAACGCACAGGACGCCCGTGTGCTGGAGGTGCAAGACCCCCATCGAGTTCATAGCCAGCGACGAGTTCTTCGTGAGGCAGGTGGAGTTCAGGGAGGAGCTGCTCAGGGCCGCCGACTCCATCGAGTTCCATTCGCCCAAGAGCAAGGAGCTCCTGAGGAGCTGGATATCCAGCCTCAGCGAGGACTGGCCGATATCCAGGAGGCGCTACTACGGCACCGAGATACCGCTCTGGTACTGCGCACGCTGCGGAGAGCGCATAGTGCCCCCGCCCGGCAGGTACTACCAGCCCTGGAGGGAGCCCCCGCCCGTCGACTCGTGCCCCCGGTGCGGCTCCAGGGAGTTCGTGGGCGAGACCAGGATATTCGACACATGGTTCGACTCTAGCAACACGGTCGAGTACATACTGGGCTACCTCTGGGACAGGGAGTTCTTCGAGTCCAACTTCCCGGCGTCCCTCAGGCCCCAGGGGAAGGAGATAGTGAGGAACTGGCTTTACTTCACGCTGCTCAAGTCCCATCTCCTCTTCGGGAAGGCGCCCTTCAGGGACGCGTGGATACACATGCACGTGGTGGACGAGGAGGGCAGGAAGATGGCCAAGTCCCTCGGGAACGTCGTGGATCCCGGCGAGGTCATGAGGCGCTACGGCGCGGAGGCCCTGAGGGCCTGGGCCTTCCTGGAGGGCGACATAACGGAGGGCGACATACGCTGCTCGTACCGCAGGATAGAGGGGCACGCCCGGTACCTGACGAAGCTCTGGAACCTCGCGCGCTTCGTCTCCTCCTTCCCGGTCGAGCCCGGGTGCGGCCTGAGAGCCGACACCGACCGCTGGATAATCGCGGAGCTGGGCCGGCTGGTGGAGAGGGTGAACTCCCTGAACGACTCCTACGACTTCCACTCGTCGATGGAGGCGATAAGGTCCTTCACCTGGGATGTGTTCGCCGACCACTACGTCGAGATGGTCAAGGAGAGGGCGTACGGCCGCGGCTTCGGCGAGACGGAGCAGCGCTCCGCCTGGTGCGGCCTCCACACGGTCCTCAGGAACCTGCTGATCCTGCAGGCGCCCATGCTGCCGTTCATAACCGACGCGATATGGCGCCAGCTGTACTCGGGCGGGGAATCCGTGCACGCCCAGCGGTACGTGGAGCGCGTCGAGCACGATCCCTCCCTGCTCGAGTACACCCAGGAGATACTGGAGTTCAACTCGCGCGTGTGGACGGAGAAGAAGCGCAGGGGGATCAGCTTCATGGACCCGATAGACGCGGAGGTCCCCGAGAGGCTGCGCAGGTTCGAGCCGGACCTGGTGGCGCTGCACAGGATCAGAGCCCCAGCCCGGTCACCGTGATGCCCAGGCCGCGCTCCGCCGCCTTCCTCATCACGCTGAACGCCGTGGCCACGTCGAGTATGGCGACGCCGGTCGAGTCGAACACCGTGACCTCGTCGCGCGAGGTCCTACCCGGCTTCCTCCCCGCGACTATCTCGCCCAGCTCCCCGTATATCTGGTCCCTCCGGAGGATCCCCCTCGAGATCGGCACGTTTATCTCCCCGGAGTGGATCGTCTGCTCGTAGTCGTCCACGACGATCTTGGACCTCAGGAGTATCGCCGGATCCAGCTCCTCCTTCCCCGGCGCGTCCGCGCCTATCGCGTTGATGTGGGTCCCTGGCCTCACCCACCCGTCGCGCACCACTGGTTCCCTGGCGGGGGTGGCGGTCACCAGCACGTCCGCCGCCTCGACGCACTCCCTCGGCCCGTCGGTGACCTCGACCGACAGATTCCTCCCGAGGGACCTCGCGTAACCGGCGAGTCCCTCGGCGGCCCCCCTCACGACGTCGTACACCAGGAGGCGGCCTATGTCCCTGACCTCCAGGATCGCGTCGAGCTGCCTCCGGGACTGGGCTCCAGCCCCGACCACGCACAGGCACCTGGAGTCCTCCCTGCTCAGGTACTTCGTGGCGACGGCGCTCGCGGCGCCGGTCCTGAACGCGGTTATCTCCGTGCCGTCGAGCAGCGCCAGCGGTCTCCCCGTGCTGGGGTCCACCAGCTCTATCACCGCCATCACGCTGGGCAGCCCCTTCTCCCTGTTCCTCGGGTGCGAGTTGACCACCTTGACGCCCGCCATGCCCAGCCTGGGCAGGTAGGCCGGCATCACCCTCAGGTCGCCGCCCTCCTCCAGGAACAGGTACTGCTTGGGCGGCATCTGGACGGCGTTCTCCCCCTTCTCCCTGAAGGCCTCCTCGACCACCGCTATCTCGTCCCTCATGGAGAGGACCCGGAGGACCTCCTCCCTCCTCAGCACGATCAGTCCCTGGGAGGACATCGGCCGCTCGCGCGCCGGGGGGCATATAAATTTAGGCCGGCACCACCCTAGCCCTGACCTCGAGCGGGTTCAGGCGCGCCCCGCAGTGCGGGCACCTGTAGTCCAGCGGCCTCAGCACGAGCTTGACGGACCTCTCCTCCTCCGACTCGTATATTACGCCCCCGCAGGCAGGGCACCTTATCCTGAACATGCCCGGGCCTCGGCGGCGCCTGCGCTAAAGCGTCGCGGATCGCGCGCCTAGACAACGTTGTCTAGGCGCGTGGTGCTCAGGAGTACTGCCTCCACGTGTGGCCGCACTTGGTGCACCTGTAGAAGATCGTCGGGGGCTCGTCGCCGCTCCTGGTCTGCACGAGCCACCAGTAAGCCCTGTCGTTCCCGCACTTCGGGCACTCTATCTCGACCGTCGGCATCGTCTTTAGGTTCGCTATGTCGGAGTCAAGGACCTGGAGCGCCGCGCCCTTGGACCCCCCGGCCTGCACCGACATCCTCTCCTTCTTCGCGTCCACCGTGTAACCGCAGTTGGGGCACGACCAGACCACCTTTCTCTCCTTCCCCGACTTGACCTGCTTGAGGAGCATCTTGGTGCCGCACTTCGGGCAGAACAACCTACTGCACCCCCAGCTCCCTCGCCAGCGCCTCGCCGAGCGCGCCGACCCTGCTCCTGGCGCGTTCGAGCGCCCTGAGCAGGGCCCCGCGGGGATCCCCTCCCCTCGAGCGCACCACCAGGAAGTACTTCCTCTCCAGCGGGTGCGACCTCCTGTAAGCCGCGAATTCCACATCCTCGTCCCCGAGGAGCTCCAGCTGGAGCACCTGCACGAGCGACAGGTCGGCGTCCTCCAGCAGCAGCTCCAGGAGGTTACCGTCCCTCCTGACGGGCCTCACGATCATGATAATGACGCGTGGCGACCCCGCCTCAGTTATAAGCTTTCTTCAGCCCCGGGCTCAGGAGATCGCGCTGACGGACAGGAAGTCCGGGGCCAGCCTGCGGTACTCCCGGTTGCCGCACCTTAGGCACCTCACGTAGCCGCCGTGCTGCCTCGCGACCTTCCCCCCGCACCTGCTGCACCTTGTCCAGAGGACGCCGCACCTCTCGTCCGCGAGCGTCGCGAACACTATGCCGTCGACCACCCCGAGTACCCTGGCCCTGACTATGTCGTTCAGCTCCACCGGGGAACCCTCCCTGCGGCCGCGCCTCCCCCCGCCCGCTATCAGGACGGCCGTTATCCCGGCCCTGGTCTCGGCGTCGTTTATCTTGTATATCGTTATGCTGTACATGTCCTCCGGCAGGTCCTCCTCCACGATGCCCACCACGTGGTCGCCGGGCCTCGGCACCCCGCTCCGGAGCGGTATCCCCGACACGCTCAGCTCCTTGGCCAGCGCGTCCAGCTCGAACCTCGAGACCTTCGCCGCGCGTATCACGCCCTGGGGGTCCACGTAGAAGTCGCCCCTGGGGATGGCCTCCTCTATCACTGCCAGGCCGTCCCCGGGTACCGCCTCACCCTTCCTGCGCCTGGCGCTCATAGCCCACCCACGCCCACAGGGGCATGCGGAGCATTCCCTCCATATTCAAGCTTTCCCCGCGCAGCACGCGCAGCAGCTGCAGCGCCTGCGGGTAGGAGAGGACCGGACGGTCGAATCCCTCCATGTCGAGGCCTATCCTGGGACAGGCCAGCACCACGAACGCGTCCACGTAGCGGGCGACGCCCAGCCTCTCGGCGCTCACCTCGTACGCGGAGTAGTAGTAAACCGTCCTCCCCAGCCTCTCCAGCGACCTGCCAAGGGCGCGCGCGAGCTCCGGGTACCTCTGCCCGCTCCTCTCGCCGGTCAGCACGCCGAACACCCTGGCCTCCGCCGCCCTGTAGACTGCCAGAGCGGCGCGCCGGGCCCTCCTGCTGGCCTCCTCCTCGACGTCCTCCGCGCTCACCGACTCCGGGTCCACCATTATCGTGGGCCTGCCCGTCGCCAGCCTGAGCGCCACGGCGTGGAACTTGCTGGATCCCAGGAAGGCCATGCCGTCGACCGAGCTTGAGTACGCCCACGGCCCCCTGAACATGCACCCGGTCACCTGCCACGAGAGCGTCGTGCCCAGGACATCGTCGCCCTCCGGCAGGACCTCGAGCCCCACGTCGCCGAGAGCGCGCGCCAGCGACCTCCTAGCCCTCCCGTAATTCGACGTCGTGAAGAGCCCGACGCGCCTCCAGCCCCTGGCCGAGGCCTCGGCCGCCAGCAGCCCCGCTATCCTCGCCAGCCTGTCTTCCGGCAGGATGTACTCGGCGCCCACCAGCACGGTCCTCCCGCGTTGGGGCATCGGCGACCAGTGTCCCAGGTTGAAGACCACGTCCAGCCCCAGGTCCTCCGCCTGCCTGTCCTGGAGGTCGCAGAAGCCGTAGGTTGGGTCCAGGATTATGGTCGGCTCCACCCCGGCCCTCCTCAGGTGGTCGTGGAGGGCCCGCGCGGCCAGCTGCATCCCGTCCGGGGCCGCCACCCCGGCCCTCCTGGGGCGGACCCTCCTGAGGACCTCGTCGACGGCGTCCAGGTCCACGAGGACTTCCACGCGATCGCTCAAAACGTTCACTCGGCGCTCTCGCGCTTTATCTCGGTCACCCTTATCTCGGCCTTCACCGGCAGCTTGCTGGAGGCGACGTGCAGCGCCCTCTTGGCGAGCTCCAGGTTGTCGCGCCTCACCTGCAGCTCGAGCAGCGCGGTGCCCCTCTCCACGCGGGCGGCGAGCCCCACGGGCTTGCCGAACGCCCTCCTCATGCCCTCCTGGAGCCTGTCGGCGCCCGCCGTCGCTATCATCTTGTTCTCCCTGAGTATGACGTGGGGGTAGATCCTCACGACCAGGTAGTAGTTCCCCTCCCCGATCGTCTCCATGGTCTTGTTCGCCGCCACCCTCGCGGCCTCCAGCGCGTTGTGCCTCACCTGCGCGCGCTCCATCGAGACGAGCTCCAGCCTGAAATCGTAGTCGCCGTGCGGGTTCCCCACGGTGAACTTGCTCACCTTCGGCTGGGGCACGCCGTGCACGTACTCCCTCCGCACGTACGGCATCCCCCTGGCAATCCTGTAGTTGCTCCCCCTCAAGACGCCTCGCCGCGGCCCGCGGGCCGATTTAAGCGTTCCCGGCGCCCCAGGAGCCCCCTGATCAGGCCCATCATGGCGCGCACCTCGGACCGCTCCCCGCGCAGCGCCAGCCTCCTCATCAGGACCCTCACCTTCTCCGCCCGGCCCTCCGGGTAGCCCAGGGCCGATGCCGCGCGGGACACCGCGGAGTCGAGAGCCGATATCTCGTCGGCCAGCGGGCGGGAGAACCCGTAGAGGCCGTGGCCGGAGTGGTAGATCCTTGCCACCTCGTACAACATTATCGCGAGCGCGTGCGAGACGTTGAGCGTCGGGTACTCGGTCCACGTCTTCAGGTGCAGGACGAAGTCGCACTCGGCCACCTCCTCGTTCGTCAGCCCGGTCGTGTCCCTCCCGAGAACTATGGTGACGTCCTCCCTGTCCCCTGCCACCTCGACCAGTTCCTCCGGCGACACCGGCCTCCTGATGTGCCCCCCGCGCGCCCCCGTGACCCTCGCGGTCGTCGCCACCAGCATGCCGCTCTCCCGGCGCAGCGACCTGAGGGACGGGACGACGCGCGCCCCCTCCAGGATCCAGGAGCCGTGGGACGCGTAGCGCCGGGCCGTGGCCGACGATAACTTCTCCCCGCCCCCGGAGACGATGACGAGCCTCCCGAGCCCGAAGTTCGCCATCACGCGCGCCACGTAGCCCACGTTCACGCTGTAGCGCGGCTCCACGAACGCCACCGCCCAGCTCCTGTACGGCTCGCCTCCGCCCTCCGGCATGCCGCATCGTGCCCCCCTCCATCTTATAAGATGGATCCCGGGTCGGAGGTCAGCCTTATAGGCCGGTTCCGGGCCAGCGATCACGTCGGGCGGGGATGGTCACAAACCTCCCGGAGGAGGTCAGGGCCCTGTGGTCGCGCGCGATACTGGCCAAGGACCCCAGGCTGAAGCTCGAGCTGCTGCGCCAGGTCTACTCGAAGATGCCCAAGCACAAGGGCACCGAGAACCTCCAGATGAACCTCAAGCGCCAGATAGCCAACCTGGAGGTCGTCATTGAGGAGCAGGAGAGGAAGGCCAAGAAGAAGGGGAGCGGGGGGATAGAGTGGGCGGTCAGGAAGACGGAGTTCCCCCAGCTCTGCGTGGTGGGCCTCCCCGGGACGTCCGCCCGCGCGTTCGAGCTGATGACCGGCGTCGGGGCCGAGCTGTTCAGGCTCTACGAGTCCCCCCTGGTCGGCGTCTACGAGGCGGGGGACGTGCCCTTCCAGGCCGTCTGGTCGCCGGTGGGCGGCATCGGGAGGTTCCTGCAGGGCAGGCTGGCGGGCCTCCTGCAGAACACCGACCTGCTCGTGATCGCGCACTCCGGTCCACAGGAGCTGGAGTCCGTCCTGCGCGCGCTGGACGACATGGGGGTCGTCCCCAGGAACGATGACCTGGACGTGGAGGTCCGGGTGACCGCCAGCGGGGGCATAATAATCAGCGGGACCTCGGAGCGCGCCTCCGAGGAGGAGGTCAGGGAGTACCTTAGGGGGCTCAGGATCTACAACGCCCAGGTCAAGCTGAGCCCGCGCAGCGGGCTGGAGGACCTGGAGGCGGCCCTCCTAGGCAGGCGCGTGAAGAAGTTCATCGCCGTGGGGCCGGGCGAGAGGCTGGGCCTGGAAGACCTCAGGGACTCCAGGGACGCGGTGGCGGCCGAGGCGCTGCGCGTGCTCCGCCTGATCAGGGTGTACACCAAGCCCCCCGGGGAGGCCGTCAGGAAACCCCCCCTCGTGATCCCGGAGGGCTCCACCGTGCGCGACGCGACGCTCAGGGTGCACAGGCAGCTGGTCGAGAGCTTCAGGTTCGCGAGGCTCTGGAGGAACGGCGTCCCCAGCAGGGTGGGGCTCGACTACGCGCTGCGCGACATGGACGTGCTGGAGATCAGGGCCTGAGGAGCTCCAGCGCCACGAGCTCCTCGAAGAACATCCTGAGGCGGCAGGCGATCCTCCCCTCGAGCCCCATCGTCCTGGCCTCGCCCAGGACCTCGCCGGCTCCCTCCGCCCTGACCAGCGCCACCATCCTGCCTCCCCGCCTCAGCGCCCCGGCGGCCGACCTCAGGAACTCGAGCGCCACCTCGACGCCCCCCCTCCCGCCGCAGACCGCCGGGTCCTCGTCGCGGTCGCAGGGCAGGTACGGTGGGTTGAAGTAGATGAGGTCGAACGCGTCCTCCCTGAACGGCCGCGCGGCGTCGCACACGACGGCCTCGAGCGGGCTGCCCCTGAACCTCCCGCTCGCCTCCCGCGCCGCCTCTGGGAACAGGTCGGCGCAGGCGGCCAGGCGCAGCGCGCCCGAATCGCGGAGGCCGCGCGTCACGAAGCCCGTCCCGCACCCTATCTCCAGGGCCCTCCCCGCCGTCCCGGCGGCCAGCCCCTCCACGCACTCGAGGAGGAAGAGGGAATCCTCGCTCGGCCGGTATGGCCGCGGCAATCGCGATCGCCTCCCTCGGCGGGAGCTCCCTGATCCTCCCTCCCCCGCACCCCTCGATCCCCAGGTCCCTGCAGACCCGCGCGGCGCTGCTCCTCCCCCTGGAGAAGAGCTTCCTGAGCTGGGACATCAGCCAGCGCGCCTCGCGCTCCGTCATGAGAACGCGCGGCGTCAGCGTGACCAGCCTCGAGCTCACCCTGGGCGCGGGCGAGAACGCCCCGGGGGGAACCCTGCGCCCCGCGCGGACGCGGAACGCCGTCCGGACGAAGACCGAGAGGGCGCCGTACCTGCGGAAGCCGGGGCCCCCGGTCATCTTGGCCACGAACTCCTCCTGGAGGACCAGCGAGGCCACCCTGAAGTCCTTGGACGCCAGCCACCTGATCATGTTCGACGACTCGTAGTAGGGGGGACTCGACACCAGGTAGTCGAACCTCCTCAGGACCCCGTAGGCGTCCCCGCAGACCAGCTCCACCCTCCGCGACCCCCTCAGCGTCCTCGCGGCCTCCTCGCAGAGTTCCTCGTCCAGCTCGACGGTGACGATCAGCGGGCCGTCCCCGGACGCCAGGGCGAGCGCGAGCGATCCCCTGCCCGTCCCCACCTCCGCCACGACCTCGTGCGCCGGGGCCCTAATCACCGGCTCCACGAGCGCCCTCAGTACCTCGCCGGACCTCAGGAAGTGCTGCCCCAGGCGCCGCCCGCGGTTCACGCCCTCTTCACGAACAGGTAGGTCTGCGTTCCCCCCTCGAGCTCCTCCAGGATCCTCCTGGCCAGCTGCTTCTTGAGGTCCTTCAGCCCCACGCGCTGCTCCACGTCCCTGTAGGAGACGAAGGGCGCCCTCTCGCGCTCCTCCAGGATCTTCCTCAGCATCGCCTTGCCTATCCCCGGTATCAGCTCCAGGGCGTGCATCCTGGGCGTCAGCGGCTGCGAGGTATTGAAGAACTCCACGAACCTCTGCTCCTTGGCCTCCACGATCCTCTCGACGACGTCCGGCAGGACGCTCTTCGCGGTGGGGGTCAGGTCGCCGTAGGAGAGCCTGCCCAGCACGCTGACAACCTTGTCCCTCTGCTCCTTCCCTATGTAGAGCCTCTCGCCTATCGTGTAGAGGACGCCCTCGGCCCCCTGGAGCTCGAGGAACGTCAGGTAGTCCTCCCCTATCGACTGGATAATCACGCCCTCCTTTCCCCTGACGGTCCTCGACCTGCCCCTGACCTCGACGTCCAGCACGTAGGCGTACTCCTCGTACTTCTTCGGCGGCTGCTGGCGCGATCCCGCTGGGTGCACGCCTGGAAAGCCGCGCAAGTGGGTTAAGTGCCTTTCGCGCTCGTGCGGCTCGACGCGTCAGGGCTTCGGCTGCCCCTGGGTCTCATTCGCCAGGATCTGGAGGATCCTCTCCAGGGTCTCGGTCTTCATCATCCTGCGCCAGCCGTTCGTTATCGTCCTGAGCTCCTCTATAGTCTCCGGCAGTATGTTGACCACCTCGACCGCCTCCTCCTCCGAGAGCCCGACCTCGGAGACCAGCCTGTCCACAATCCTCCTGGCGGTCTGCCCATCTATCCTGGAGAACTTGTTGAGGTAGTCCAGGGTCCTCACGAGTATCTGGTCCGACGCGTAGTCGGTGCCCTCCACGGACCTGGCCAGGATCTCCTTCGCCTCGTGGATCGTTATCGGCTTCTTCCCCACGATCCTGAACGACATGCCCCTACGCCCTCAGCGGCACCACGTGGTCCAGCCGCACTATGAGCACCTTCTCCTTCCGGGGCCCCACGCTGATCCCCACCACGAGCGACCTCCTCCTGACCTCCTTGACCACCCCCACCCTGCCCTGGTAGCGCCTGTGGGGCAGCCCCTTGGCCTGCGTGGGGTTGATGTCTATGACGACGCGGTCGCCGGGCCTGTACTCCTCCATGAGGCGTGATAGCCCTATGGGCTTGTCCAGCGTCATCAGGTTCCTGGTCTTCCTCCGGGGTCCCTTGTACTTGGGCAAGCTGCCAGTTGGCCCGCGCGGGACGTATTATAACTTTTCCCGGGCCCGCCGGGGCCTCGGCGGCGCCAGCGGGTAGCCCGAGCAGTCCCCCACCACGTCCACCACGCGCACCCTGGCCCCCGCTGGCGCGATAGAGATCAGGTCCGCGCCGTGCTCGGCGCACACCGCGGCCGCCAGGGCCCCGCCCTCCGACCTCGCCTCCGCGCGCAGGATCCTCCCCCTGCCCGCCGCGGTTCCCGCGGCCGCCTCCAGCCGCGCCGCCTCCGCGCGCCCTCCCGCGGCCTCGATCTCCACAACGTCCACGCGCGCCTCCGCCGCCGCGCCCTCCACCTCGCGCGCCCCCTGCAGCAGCCTCAGGGAGGCCAGCCAGGAGCCGTCCGGGAGGCGGCGCTGCCACCCCGTCCTGAGCCTGGCGCCCAGGACCTTGGCGACGAACGGCCTCCCCCTGCCCGACACCTCGACCTCCGCGGGATCGGTCCCGATCCACGCGATCCTCGCGCCCTCGGCTTCGAACGCCGCCATGAGCGACTCGATCAGGCGGCGCTCCAGGCTCGGGGGCTCGCCCGATACCCCGGTGTAGTTGCACGCCGCGCAGCCCGCGCCCCCGCAGCGCGGGCACCTCCTGCCGCGGCTGCGCACGCCCGCGGGCTTCAGGTAGCGCCCCAGCACGTAGGCGGGCATGGGCGCCGCCCCCTCGAACCCCCGCGGGGAGAACCTGAGGATCACGTCCGGGTCCGCCGGCCTCGCCGGCACCCCCAGCCTGCCCTCGATGGACCTCGATAGCATCCTGATGGCCAGCCTCTTCGCGGACATTCCCCCGCGGAGCCTGAGCCTCGACCTGAGCTCGTCCTCCAGCTCCACAGCGCCGCGCGGCACGCTCACGCTCACGTAGAAGGACCTGGCCTCGAGGCCCGCGATGGCCCGCGCTGCCTCCCCGGCCATCTCGTCGATCCTCGAGAACATGCCGCCGCACAGCGCGCACCCAGCGTCGTCCAGGGGGATTCCCAGCAGCGCGGCCACCCTGAGGCCGGTCCGCTCCACCGAGCCCGGATCCGACGTGTGCAGCCTGCCCACGCACCAGCGGCAGATCCTCAGCTTCCCGAGCTCCAGCGCCTCCCTGCGGGTCACGCCGCGGCCCTCACGCGCCAAGCTGGGGCAATCCCCTCAGCCGGGACTTCCTGAGCGCCTTCGCGAGCCTCCTGGCCTGCTCGTACGACCTGAGGAGCTCCCTCACATCCCTCTCGTCCACCCCGGCGCCCCTGGCGATGCGCCTGATCCTCTGCCCGTTGAGTATTTCTGGCTCCTCGCGCTCCCTCGGCGTCATCGAGTCGATCGCCGCCTTCCACTTGGAGATCTTGTCCTCCATGCCCTCCTCGGCCTCCTTCGGGAGCTTCAGCTGGGAGCCGCCCGGCAGCATCTCCAGGAGCTTCGAAAGCGGCCCCATCCTGCGCAGGTCCTCCAGCTGCTCAACGAAGTCCACCAGCGTGAACTTCCCCCTCTCCATGCGCTCCGCCCTCTCCCTGTCCTCCTCGCTCAGCCTCCTGAACCTCTGGATGAGCGACTCGAGGTCGCCCATGCCCAGGAGCCTCTCGGCGAACCTCCTCGGCGAGTACTCCTCGAAGTCCTCCAGGGCCTCGCCCGACGACGTGAAGTAGACCTTGGCGCCCGTGATCGCCGCGGTCGTCAGGGCGCCCCCTCCCTTCGCGGAGCTGTCCAGCTTCGTGACTATGAGCCCGCCCACCCTCGTCGACTCGGCGAACGCCCTGGCCTGCCTCTCGGCCTGCTGGCCTATCGTGGCGTCCACCACGAGGAACGTCGCGTCAGGCCCGACGGCGCGCTCCATCTCGCGCATCTCCTCCATGAGCTCGGCCTCGTTCCTGTGCCTGCCCGCGGTGTCCACTATCACCACGTTGCACCCGGCGCGCGCGAGGGCCTCCGAGCCCTCCCTGGCCAGCTTGACAGCGTCGCGCTCGTTCGGGTCCCCGTAGAACATGGCCCCCGCGCGCTCGGCCAGCTGCCTGAGCTGGTCGTATGCCCCGGGCCTGTACGTGTCGGCCGCGACGAGCCCCGGGACGAACTTCCTCTCCCTGTAGTAGAGCGCCAGCTTGGCCGCCGCGGTCGTCTTGCCCGATCCCTGCAGGCCCACCAGCATTATCTTCAGTGGCCTCCCGCCCTGCGGCAGGGGGGGCCTCACGTCCTCCCCGCCCAGTATCTTCACTATTTCATTGTATAATAGGTATATCGCGTGCTCCTTCATGGAGATCCCCGGCGGAGGCCGCTGCTTCCTCAGCGCCTCCTCGAGCTCCCTCGAGAGCTCCATCACGAGCTTCACGTTCACATCGGCCTGCAGGAGCGCCCTCTGGATGTCGCGGATGAAGTCCCTGAGGGCCCTCTCGTCGACGAGGCTCCTGCCCATCAGCCTGTCCACGGCCGCCCTGAGGCCGTCCCTCAGGCCCTCCAGCACGCGCCGCGCTAGCCCCTCCCTTCATTTCAAGCTTTGCCCTCCTTATCCTGAGCTCGCCCCAATCGTGCCCCTCCACGACCTCGGCCTCCACGATGGATATCCTCCTGCGGTAGAAGGGCGCGTCCACGACGAACGTCTCCGCCTCGCCGCCGTCGAACGACGCGTTGAAGCGGTACCTCCTGCTCAGCTGGATTATCCTCTCCGCCAGTCCCTCGTCCAGCTGGGCGCCCAGCAGCTCCTTGCCCAGCCCATAGGCCGAAACGCGCGTTATCACCGCGCGGATGCCGCTCCTCGCCACCTCCCTCAGGTACTCCTCCTGGTCCATCCCCCAGAGGGGGGCCAGCGGCTCCAGCCCGCCCTCGCGGGCTATCTCGCCGAAGACGCGGCTCTGCCACCTGCTCACGAGGGCCCCGGTCGCAGCGTACCCCGCCCCGTAGTCGTCGGCCGCCCTGCGGATCAGCCTGCGCAGCGCGTCCTCCTCCCCGCCCCTCCCCGCCACCTCCATGAGGACGGGCCTCCCGATCGCCTCCCCCTGCAGGGGGGTCAGCGACGAGTTGACCGAGTGGAGGAGCATGCTCTCGGGGTCCAGCGGGATCACCGTCATGAGGCAGCAGACCTCACGCCCCTCCCCGCGCAGCCTCATGTAGGCGAAGTTGCTGTCCTTCCCCCCGGAGAACAGCAGCGCGACGGGCCTCTCGTCACTCATAATCCTCATCACCAGTCAGGCGGCTCTTCCGGCACTCATCGAGGCTGGCGGTCCTGCCCGCGCCGGAAATAAAATTATTTCCCCCCCGGTTGGGAGCGCGCCCATGGCCGGATGCGAGCCGGGCAGGCCGCTCAGGAGGATCGCAGTCTACGTGAAGGACTCCATAAGGGAGCGCTCGCCTGACCTCCACGCTTCCATAATGGAGCTTCTCGGGAGGAGCTTCGACATAGTCGGCCCCGGCGACGCGGAGGCCGCCGTGAGCATCGGCGGCGACGGGACGTTCCTGGCCCTGGCCCGCGCGCTGCCCGAGGATACCCCCGTGCTGGGCGTGAACATGGGGAGGCGCGGAGCCGTGACGGACGCGCTTCCAGAGGACCTCCCGCTGCTCGTCAGGAGGCTCAGGGAGGGCTCCTACTGCGTCGAGGACCGCATGAAGCTCGAGGCGTCGACCCCCTCCGGCTCCTACGAGGTGATAAACGACCTGTACCTGAACAGGAGGTACGAGGGCCCCACGCCCACCTACTCGGTGCGCTACGACTCGTCCGAGCTCTACTCCGGCAGGATGGACGGCCTGATAGTCTCGACCCCGACTGGCTCCACAGGCTACAATCTGTCGGCCGGGGGGCCGGTCCTGCACGAGACCGCCTCCTCGATCGTCGTCACGCCCGTGCTACCGCTGGCGAGGATACCCCCCGTCGTCCTCCAGATGGACGGGAGCTCGGAGGTCGAGGTGGAGTCATCCTCGCCCATGGTGCTCCTGCTGGACGGCCAGCTCAGGGTGGATTCGGGGGCCAGGATCGTTCGCGTGGTGCGCTCCGAGCACAGGCTGAGGGTCATCAGGCTCAGGCAGGTCCCCTTCCAGCACCTGAGGAAGACGCTATGCCAGCAGTGAGGTACCTGGTCCTCGACACGTCCGCCTTCGAGGCGGGGCTGCCCAACGTGGGGGACTACAGGCTGGTCATCACGCCGGGCGTCCTGAGGGAGCTGGAGCGCCGCGGCAGGCTGGACCCCGTCGGGCACCTGATCGAGGCCGGGCTCGTGGAGGTGAGGGAGCCGGCCGCCCGGGACCTGGAGGCCGCGGCCAGGGCCGCGGAGGCCGCGGGGGACTCGGCCAGGCTCTCCGGGACGGACCTCGAGGTGCTCGCGGTGGCCCTGGGCCTCTCGGCTGCCGGGAACAGCGTGACCGTCATGACGGACGACATATCTATCCAGAACGTCTCCGCGAGGCTCGGGATAGAGGCCGTCGGGGCGCTCGTGGGGCGCAGGAGGGCCATCCGCTGGATCTACTACTGCCCGGCCTGCGGCACCCCCTTCCCGGTCCCGCCCCCCGGGCTCCGTTGCCCGGCCTGCGGCACCCCCCTGAGGCGCAAGCCCAGGTGGAGGTCTGGCCCGCGGGGGGCGCGAAAACGTTCATAAAATGCCGCGCCAACTGGCGTGGACGGGCCGGTCGTCTAGCGGTAGGATGCTCCCTTGGCATGGGAGAGGTCGGGGGTTCGAATCCCCCCCGGTCCACCATTCCCTGGCCCGCCCCGAGTCCCAAAAGGCGACCCCGCGGTGTCTAGGGGGCGCGCGGCCCAGGGCACTGGACTTGGATGCAAACGCTAATAGGCAGGGCCCCGCAAGAGGCTCAGTTGTGAGCGAATCCGAGGTAGGATCCCGCCCACAGGAGCTGCCGCAGGAGACCCTCGACTGGTTCAAGGGGGACGAGCTGCGCGCCCGCGTCTTCTTCGAGAAGTACGCCCTCAAGTCGACCGATGGCTCGCCCCTGGAGAGGACCCCGCCCGAGATGTGGCGGAGGATAGCGCGCGAGATCGCCGGGGTTGAGGCGGAGGGGAAGCGCGCGGAGTGGGAGGAGAAGTTCTATTGGCTGCTCGAGGACTTCAGGTTCGTGCCCGGCGGGCGCGTGATGTTCGGGGCCGGCAACCCCCGCAAGGTGACCCTGATCAACTGCTACTACCTCCCGATAAGGGAGGACAGCATAGAGGGGATATTCGCGGCGGCCGGCGAGATGGCCAGGACCTACAGCTACGGCGGCGGCGTCGGCATAGACGTGTCGATACTCAGGCCCCGCGGCAGCCCGGTGCACAACTCCGCGCTCACCAGCACGGGCAGCATAAGCTTCATGGAGCTCTACAGCCTGGTCACCGGGACCATAGGGCAGGCGGGGCGCCGCGGCGCCCTCATGATAACGATCAGGGTGGAGCACCCGGACGTGCTCGACTTCATAAGGATAAAGGATGACCCGGAGCGCCGCAACGTGCGCTACGCGAACATAAGCGTGAAGGTGACCGACCAGTTCATGAAGGCGGTCCAGGAGGACGCCGACTGGGAGCTCTGGTACCCTGACCTGATGTACCCGGACGAGCTGGAGAGGGACTTCGGCGTCAGGTCCGTCGAGCGGGCGCTGGAGATCCTGCGCGCGAGGCAGGCCGAGCGCCCCGAGGCGAGCGTGCTCGCGGAGATAGATCCCGTCTACCAGAACCCCTACGACTACCCGGCGGAGTACCAGTACTGGGTCACCACGGGGGAGCTGAGGAAGCGCAGGGTCTACCGCGTCGTCAAGGCCAGGGAGATCTTCGACGAGCTGGTCAGGCGCGCCTGGAGCAGCGCGGAGCCCGGCGTGATCTTCTGGAGCACGGTGAAGGAGGAGAGCCCCAGCGAGTACGACCCCAAGCTGGCGGTGCAGGGGACCAACCCCTGCAGCGAGCAGCCGCTCGAGCCGTACGGCGCCTGCAACCTCGGCAACATAAACCTGGCGTCGGTCGTCAGGGATCCCTTCACCGAGAAGGCGTCGGTCGACTGGGAGCTCCTGGAGAGGATCGTGAGGTACGCCGTCAGGTTCCTGGACGACGTGCTCGACTACAACAGGGACAAGCACCCGCTGAGGGAGCAGAGCGAGCACAGCATGTACGGCAGGAGGGTGGGCCTCGGCGTGACGGGCCTCGCGGACATGCTGGCCATGCTCAGGATAAGGTACGACTCCGAGGATGCCCTGAGGGTCGTCGACGAGGTCTTCTCGAGGATAAAGGAGTGGGCCTACGACGAGAGCAGCAACATCGCGGCGGAGAAGGGGCCCTTCCCGGCCTTCAACCCGGACAAGCACCTCAAGAGGCCGTTCGTCGCTCGCCTGCCGGAGCAACTGAGGGCCAAGATAGCGGCGCAGGGCCTGAGGAACGTCGCGCTCCTCACGGTCCCGCCGGTGGGCTCGGGGAGCATACTGGCCGGGGTGAGCAGCGGGATAGAGCCGATCTTCGCGATAAGCTACAGGAGGAGGAGCGAGAGCCTGAGCAAGAAGGAGTACAAGGTCTACCACCCCACGGTGAAGATCTACATGGACATGTTCGGGGTCCAGGACGAGGGGAACCTGCCGGACTACTTCGTCACGGCGCACGATATAGAGCCCGAGTTCCGCGTGAGGATGCAGGCGACCATCCAGAAGCACGTCGACAGCGCCATATCGAGCACGGTCAACTTGCCCCGTGAGATCAGCGTGGAGGAGGTCGGCAGGATCTACAGGATGGCCTGGGAGACCGGGTGCAAGGGCATAACGGTCTACCGGGAGGGGAGCAGGGAGGACGTGCTGGTTGCGGAGGGGGAGCGCGAGGCCGAGGCGGAGGCCCCGAGGCCGGGCGCGCCGAAGCCCAGGGCGCGCGGGTTCAGGCTGTACGGCATCACGTACAAGTTCAGGACGGAGGCGGGGAACCTCTACGTGACCGTGAACAAGAACGGGGAGGGGAGGCCGTTCGAGGCGTTCGTCCAGATAGGGAAGGGCGGCTCCACGCTCGGGAGCCTCGTGGAGGCCATCGGGCGCCTGGTCAGCCTCGCGCTCAGGAGCGGCGTGGACCCCGCCGACGTCGTGGACCAGCTGAAGGACATCAAGAGCGTCCCGATGAGGCAGGAGGGCGGGCTCGTGATAAACTCCATACCGGACGCGATAGCGAAGGCGCTGGAGCTCTCCCTGGGGGAGGCCTCCGGGCCGGGGGGAGGCGCACAGGGGGAGGGGCTCTTCCTGCCGCTGGGCACGGGAGGAGGAGGGAGCGAGGGGAAGGGCGAGGGCGCGCGCGAGGAGGACCTCGAGCGCGACGCGTACGACATATGCCCGGTGTGCGGCGGCGTCATGGTGAAGGTCGGCTCATGCGCCACGTGCATGAGCTGCGGCTACTCGACGTGCAGCTAGGGCGCTGGTGGGCCGGCCAGGAATTGAACCTGGGACCTCCGCCGTGTCAGAGCGGCGTCCTGACCAGGCTAGACGACCGGCCCGTCCGGGCATCCAAGGTTGAGTTTTAAATACAATTCCCTCCCCCGCCCGCTACTTCCTCCTGGCCTCGAACGCGCACCTGTCGGAGCCGTCGTT
>JBMFHR010000015.1:0-7860 GCA_049976725.1 Conexivisphaera sp.
CCCGGGGTTCGCGCGCTCCGGCTCCTCCGGGAGCCCCTGAAGCCTCCCGTCAGAGAGAGCCCCCTGAACTCCTCGGGTCCCCCGCGCCCCTCAGCACCAGTCCCCTCCTCTTCCTGGGGGCCCGCCTCGTCCACCGCGAGCCTGCTCGGGGATCCCCTGAGTGAGGGCAGCTTGAGGACGAATGCCCCAGGGACGCTCGCCCTCAGCCTGGCCCCGACGTCCTCCGGCACGCGCATGCTACGGAGCCTCGAGGCAAAGAGCGCGTCCATCATCGCCTGAGCCTCCTGACCACCTCCTTCACCCTGATCCTCAGGACCCCTTCGGACCTGTACAGGTAGACGGATGCCACGAACCTCGACCCCTTCCTTATGAGCTCCCTCGGCCCGTCGAAGTCCCATGGGTCCAGCCTCGCCCTCCACCTCCCGTCAACCACGACCACGGCGGAGCCCGGGAGGACCCTCTCCACCTCCACCTCGTGCAGCTCCTCCCCCGACTCCATGGCCCTCGCGGCGGACGCCGCCACGTAGCGGTCCCCCCTGACGACCGCGGCCCTCCCCCTCAGCAGCCTCACGAGCGCCGCGTCAGCCGCCGGCCCGCCTATCCCCTCCCCCGCGGCCCTGGCCCTGAGGTCGCCCTCGCCCAGGCCCTCCCCGCCCGCCTCCAGGAGCATCGAGTAGATCCTCCTCGCCGCCCTCGCGACCTCCCTGGGGCTGGCCGTCCCCTCGGCCCCCGCGCCCTCCAGCGCCCTGATCTCCTCCTCTGTCATCGGATCCTCCGGCGGCCCCGCCCTGAGAATCGGGTGCAGCGACGCCCTCAGGCGCTCCACGATCCTCCTCATCCTCCTGGCGCGGGCCGCGCTCGCGTACAGGTACGCCTCGTCCAGCGTGCCCTCCGCCGCCAGTATCGTGACCCTCCCCGGCGCCCTCCTCCCGGTCCTCCCCCTCCTCTGTATGTAGCGTATCTCGCTCGGTATGGGCTCGTAGAATATCACGTGGTCCACCGAGGGGACGTCGAGCCCCTCCTCAGCTATCGAGGTCGCCACGAGCACGTTCACCTCCCCGCGCTCCAGCGCCGCAACGGCCTCCACCTGCTCCTCCTGGCTCATTCCCCTGACCCCTCCCCTCGTAGCCTGCCCCACGAACGTCCCTACCCTGGCCCCCGGCACCTCCCGGAGGACATCGGCCGCGCGCGCCACAGTGTCCCTGTACTGCGTGAAGACCAGGATCCTGGAGGAGGGATTCGACGACAGCTGCTCGGCCACCAGCCTCCTCAGCTCGGCCATCTTAGGGTGATCCTCGCTCACGGCGCGGACGAGCTCCCTGAGGGCCGCGAATCCGGGGTCGGCCATCAGCATCGCGTGCGTCCTCCTGTCGCTCTCCTCAATCCTCCCTATGAACGCCCTCAGCGCGTGGACTCCCTGCGTCTCCGCCAGCTCCAGCATGTGGAAGAGGGTGAGCGCCGCCGACTGCTCCATCAGGAGCTCGAAGAGCCTCCCGCGCTCCTCCTCCACGCTCTCAGCCTCGAGCGCGTACCTTATCTCCTCCCCCAGCTCTATGAGCTCCCTCCTGGTCACGCGCTCGGGGTCCAGCCTGGCGCCCCTCGCGCGGAGCCTCTCGACCCTCCTCCTGAGCATCGAGCGCACGATCGAGGCCATCTCCGCGTAGATCGGGGGGAGCCCGACCTTCCTCCACCTGACCTCGACCGGGTGGACGTAGGGCCTGACGTCGGGGTCCTCCTCGTCCCTGCTCTCCACCGCCTCTATGTACAGGTTCCTGCAGACCTCCTCCAGCCTCCCCGGGTCGGAGCCGGGCGAGGCCGTCATCGCGAGCACCATTGGGTACGGGGAGCGGGAGACGTACTCCCTCGCTATCTCCACGTACGCGTACTCCCCCACGGCCCTGTGAGCCTCGTCGAAGACCAGGAGCGCGAAGGAGCCGAGGTCCACCCTCCCCTCGCGGGCGTCGTTCCTCACCACCTCGGGGGTGGAGAAGACCACGCGGCTGCCCCCGCGCCACACCGCCGCCCTCTCCTCCGGCTGGGTCCTCCCGGTGAGCGCCGCCACGCTGCCCTCCCCGAGCCTCAGGATCCTGAGGAAGCTCCTCACGTGCTGGGCCACGAGGGGCCTCGTCGGGGCCATCACGAGCACCCTGGACCCCCTGCGCCTGTAGAGCACCTCGGCCGCCACTAGCGCGGCTATCACGGTCTTCCCGAGGGCCGTGGGCAGTATCACGAGCGTGTTCCTCCCGTAGGCCGCCCTCGCTATGTTCACCTGGTATTCCCTGAGCTCGACCGCCCCCGGCCTCACGAGCGGGTGCTGGACGTGCCCCATGGCGCGCCTCCCGGCCGCCGCTAGATCTCCAGGACGTCCCCGCCCTGCTGGGCGACCCTACCCCTCGGGTTGACGCGCTCCAGCTCCTCCATGAGCTTCGAGAGCCTCTGATCGTTCAGCAGCTCCCTGAACTCCCTCAGCTCCGCGGGGTCCCTGAGCACGAGCCCCCTCCTCTTCTTAGGGGCACCGTCCTCCCCCACGGGGTTCACCTCGACGGCGAGCCTGCTCGGGGATCCCTTGTAGGAGGGGAGCTTGAGCACGAAGATTCCGGGGACGCTCGTCCTGAGCCTCGCCCACTCCTTGCCGGTTCTCAGGAACTCGGACAGCTTCTCCTCCGACACGCGCCGAGTGGGCGGCGGCCCGATAAAAGGTTGCCGCCCGGGCTACGGGAGGGCGCCCAGCAGGAGTGCCGCGATGGACGCCAGGAGGGCCAGCTCGTACGCCGCGTAGTAGGTCAGGGCCCTGGTGCCCGCGGCGCTCCCCAGGAGGCCCCTCAGGCCTCCCGGACGTGAGGAGGCAAGGGCGTAGCCGGCGGCGCCCGCGAAGTGCGTGGCGGCGAAGGCGTAGAGCGGTATAGCCAGGGCGGTGGGAGGGGAGAGGAGGGCGACGGCCAGGGCGTAGTAGAGCACCTCGCAGGCGGCCAGCGGGAGGCCCGCGGACCTGCCGGGGGCGCGGCCGCGGATCGAGAGCGCGGCCACCGCGGCGTGCTCCGCGATCATGGGCAGCGTCATCGCCAGGAGCAGGGCCCGCACGCCGCGGGGCGGCGGCGGGGCGAGATAAGCAGCTCGCGGGATCCGCCGGGACAAACGGTAAATCGGGCCCCGGGAAACGAGCGGGCGTGAGGAGGGACCTCCCGCCGGGGATTTACGGGATAACCAGCAGGGACTTCGGCCTGGGGCACGCGGAGGCCGCGAGGATCATGCTCGAGGCCGGGATCAGGATCGTGCAGTATAGGGAGAAGTCCCGCCCCGCGCGCGATATGGTGGAGGAGGCGAGGGCGATCCGCGAGCTCTGCTCCTCCTACGGCGCCCTCTTCATAGTGGACGACCGCGCCGACGTGGCCTATGCGTCGGACGCGGACGGGGTCCACCTGGGGCAGGAGGACCTCCCCGTCGGCGCGGCCAGGAGGATGCTCGGGGGGGCGATCGTGGGCGCATCGGCGTCCACCCCGGGGGAGGCCCGCGCGGCCGAGGAGGAGGGGGCCGACTACATAGGCGCGGGGAGCGTCTTCCCCACGGCGACGAAGGGCGGGGCGCGCGTGATAGGGCTGGAGGGCCTGAGGTCGATTGTGGCGGCGGTCCGCATCCCAGTCTACGCGATCGGGGGTATAAGGCTCGAGCACCTCCCCGCTGTGAGGGCCGCGGGCGCGCACGGCGCCGCGGTCATCTCGGGGATACTGGGGGCCCGGGACCCGCTCGCCGCGGCCAGGGCGCTCGTGGAGGGCTGGTCCCGCCTCGGGGGCGCTCTATGAACTCCCCAGTGTCCTCGGAGGGGCCCTCCCTGGAGGACCACTCGCCGACGGCGTCCACGTCCCTCCCGACGAGCTTCTCCTCCACCCTGTCCACCCTGACGAGGGCAGGTATCTTGACCCACTGGCCCACGAGCAGCGCCTCCCCCGGGTTCAGGTCCGGGAGGTAGCCCGACATCTCCTCGGTGATGAACTCGCTCGAGTCCTGGACGAATGCCCTGTCCCTCTGGTTCAGCAGCCTCCCCACGGCCAGGGAGCCCATCTGGCTCAGGACGTCCTGATCGAGCCTCTGGGGCCTCTGAGACACTATTATCAGGGAGACGCCGAACTTGCGCCCCTCGCGCGCGATCCTGGACGCGGACTCCCTGGTCTTGGTCCTCGCGTCGCCCGGGACGAACACGTGGGCCTCCTCCAGCGCCAGCACGACCGGCATCGAGAGCCTGCCGCGCTCCCCCGATGCGAACCTCTTCCTGTCGGCGAGGACCTCGTCCATGTAGCGCGATATCACGACGTCGGCCTGCCTGGGCGATAGCTCCGAGAGGTTGACCACGTTCACGTACCCCTCGGCGAGCTGATCCAGGGGGTCGGGGCCATCCGGGTCCAGGATGGAGCCCAGCCTCCTGACCGCGGCGCGCACGATGTCCCTCGCCCTGCGGGCGGCCTCCCTGTACTCCCTCTCGCGCTCGGCAATGCCATCGAGTCCCCTCTGCAGCTCCCCCCAGAAGTCCCTCTCGTCCCTCGCGCCCTCGAGCGCCTCGCTCAGCGCGTGCCTCTGCCTGTCCGCTCCCTCCCTGATCTCCAGGAGGTCCGCGAGCTCGTCGGAATCCAGGTGCCTAGGGTTTATCCTCGGGAGGATCGCCCTCCCCCTGCGGCCCAGGTTCAGCCCCGCGTACTCGCCGTGATAGTCGAAGATGACCATCGTGCCCCTGAGCCCGGCCACGGCCTTCGCGATCAGCGCCAGCATGTTGGACTTGCCGGCACCGGTTGAGGCGAGTATGGCCAGGTGCCTCGAGGCCACCCTGTTCAGGTCCACGTGCACGCGCACGGAGGGGGCCCTCAGGAGGGAGCCCACGGGTATCCAACTCCTCCCGCTCCCGCCGAAGGCCGCCGAGAGGTCCTCGCGCGACGCCCTGCGGACGGGCGATCCGGGGACCGGGGGGAGGGACGGCATCCTGGCCTCTCCCCTCCGGAGGTCCGCGAGGACCCCCAGGACCCTCACCGACGACGAGTAAGATCTGTCGCGCGGGTTCGACAGGGCCAGCCTCCCGGCCTCCCGCGCGTCGCTGAAGTTGCGCACCATCTCCATTATCGCGCTGTTTATCTCGGTCTCCTCGACCATGCCGAGCACCTCGCTGCCGTCCGCGGCCGACGCGACCAGGTACTCGCCGACCGGCACGGGATCCCTCGTCAGCACCCGGAACTCGTACGGCAGGGCGCCGTTGGTGACCACCCCCACCTCGTCTCCGGGCCCGGCGTCCCTAGCGCTCACCGAGGACCTCCCTCCCGGTCTCCGCGTAGCCCGCGCCGGCCAGCTCGGCCAGGGCGCGCATCTCCTCGTCGCTCACGTGGGCGCGCTCGTGCGCCTGCTGGAGCACGTACGGGTAGCCGCCGACCGTCCCGTGGGCCAGCGAGTCCACGACGCGCCTGACCTCCGGCCAGTCCCCCTCCGGGCGCGCCTCCGAGCAGGGGGGAGCGCCGTCCAGGATCCCGGGCACCTCCACCCTGAGCACCTCGGTGAAGTCCCCGAGCCTGACGTAGAAGTGCGTTATCCCCTGGGAGGCGCAGGGGGCCGAGAAGCCGGCGCGCTGGGTCGCGCGCGAGAAGTAGTGTATGTCGCCGAGCGGCCCGCGGAGGAGCTCCGTGCCCTGCGACCTCTTGGCGACGAACACCGCGTTCGGGAGGGACCTGAGCTCCGGCACCGCCTCGGCCAGCGTCGTCACGGACTTTGACCTGGAGTCGTAGGCCCTGGCCATGAGCGAGCCGTCGAGCAGGACCAGGTCCACCCTCCCCGAGCTCTCCACGGCCAGCGCGGCCTCGAACTCCATCCCCCTGGCCTCGAGGAAGAGGTTGGGATCGTGGACCAGCCTATCGCGGATCCTCACGGACATGTCGGAGGCGCCGACCTCGTGCCTCGGCTCCACGACGTAGCTGGAGTCGAGGGCCACCGAGACCGCGTCGACCGCGTACACGTAGAACCCCTGGAGCTGGCGGTAGTTCCACCCGGAGTCTATCCCGGCCTCCGAGAGCTCCCTCGGGGACGGCTCGTACGCGATCCAGAGGGACGCGGCCTCCTCGAGCCTCGAGCGGTCCGAGGCGCGGCCCGGCAGCTCGCCCGAGAGCCTGATGGCGTCCTCGAGGAGCTCCCTTATCACGTATGAGCGTCGCGGCGGGCCCGATATAAGCGTGAGGCAGGCCATTACCTCCTCCTGGCCTCGAAGACGCACGCGTCGGAGCCGTCGTTGACGCACGCGACCTCCTCCACGTCCCAATCGCCTCCCTCGAGCTCCGACAGGAAGCCGGCCAGTACCCCGCGGAACCAGTGCGACGTGCGCCCTCCCCTCATTCCCCTGAGCAGCGCGCACTCCACGAGGTCGCGGACCTCGAACCTGTACCTGCCGCCGCCAGCGTCCCTGAGCACCTCTATGGAGGAGGCGTACCCGTGGGACTCGAGGATCCTCGTGTGGACGCGGATGGCAGCCTCGCGGCCCAGGGAGCTAGAGAACTGGCGGGCCGCCTCGCGGCCCGAGAAGAACCCTGCGTAGTAGGCGAAAGTGGCGCCTACCTCCTCGCCCAGGTACTGCCTCGCGCCCAGGAAGAGCCCCAGGAGGGCGCGCGAGGTCATGACCACGGCCCTCGCGCCGCTCGCCCCGATCACGCGGCCGCGGGCGGCGGCGAACCCCCTCACCGGCTCGCGGATCACCTCTATGGACGCTATGCCCTCCATGGCCGACAGGGCCGCCGCCACCTCCTCGGGGCTCCTCCCGGAGTTCGTCGCGTCCAGGATCCCGACGCACCTCAGCGTGGGGCCGCCGCCCGAGCACGTGAAGCCAAGGACCCTGAGGCCGGCCTTCCTGAAGCCGTCGTAAACGACCCCCAGGTAGCCGGCAGAGACCTCGGCCTCCACCGCCACTAGGTCCCTGCCGGCCTCCACCCAGGACAGGGGGATGTCCATGGGGGATCCGGAAGGCACGTTGCTCCTACCGCAATCATCATATATTATCTTTACGGCAAATGGGAGCTCACTAGCGGTCAAGTGATGATGAAAATCCGATCGTTGGCGCGCGGGCTTTTCGTATCGGCAGCTCGTCCAGGGCGCGGGACTCGAGCGCGCCGCGCGCGAAGGCCCTGAGGGCCGCCGCGGCGCCCGCGGACTCGCACTCCCGACGGAGGGCGGGGACGATGGACGGATCGGCCGCGGCGAGCGCCCTGGCGGCGATCGAGGCGGCGGAGTCGGGCCTCCCCCTCTGGGCGTGGACCGCCGCCGCGCAGCACCTCACCAGGAGCCCCAGGAGCTCCCTGGGCCGGCCGGAGGAGGCGCGCCAGGCGGGCTCCAGGACCTCGTGGGCCTCCCAGAACCTGCCGCGCGCCATGAGCCCGAGGGCCCTCCCCAGCGGGTCGGCCGAGCCCTCCAGCGACCCGACGTCCACGACGTCGAGGATCTCGCAGCCCCAATCGGGGGAGCCGTCGCCCTCCGCGTCGACCTCCGCGTGGTCCTCGTCGACCCTGACGTCGATCACCCTGAGGCCGGCTGCCCCGGCGGACTCCCTGAGGGCATCCGCCCGCGCACCGGCGCACCCGAGGACATATATCCTGCGGGCCATTCAGAACGACACTACCTGGTAGCCGGCGTTCACGTACTTCGAGAGGGCCTCGCCGGCCGGGTAGAGCCTGAGCCCCAGCTTCTCGAGGCTCTCCTTCACGCCCATCTTCTCGGCTACGGAGATGCACGCGGAGTCCACGGCCCCCGACTCGACCAGGAAGCGCAGGTTCTCGGCGTCCTGCCCGCTCAGGTCAGCCAGGTACTCCTCGCTGGGGCCGAAGAATATGACCTTCAGGTCCTCGT
>JBMFHR010000015.1:7960-24877 GCA_049976725.1 Conexivisphaera sp.
TCCTCGTCAGTCGGCCCCAGGACCTCCAGAGCCCCGAGGTTCAATATTATGAGGGCGTGCTCGCCCTGCAGCTCCTCCGTGACCATCAGCACGCCCCGCGGAGGGGGCGGGGGCTCAATTATCGTTTGCGCAGTCGGACGCGCCGTTAATATTGCGGAGGTACCAAAGGATTAGCGGGTTGAGGGCCGCCAAGGCGCTGCTCCTTGTCCGGACGGCGGCGGCCAGCGGCGCCGGCGCAGCGCTGGGCGTCATAGAGTCGATCTATCTGAGGTCCCTCGGGCTCCCCCCTGCGCTCGTGGGGGCGTACATAGGGGCCTCCACGTTGGTCTCCGCCCTGAGCAGCTACCTGCTGTCCGCCGTGGCCGACGCCTACGGGAGGAAGAGGATGGCCCTCGCCTCCAGCGCGGTCCCGGTGGCCGGCCTGCTGGCGCTCTACATGGGGGTGGCCGCCGGCATCCTCCTCGTGTATCTCGGGCCCGGCGGCGCCTACTCGGCGCTCTATGCGGAGAGCGCGGAGGACCCGGACAGGGACTGGAGCCACCTCTCGATCGTGAGCGTCTCCGCGAGCGCGGCCGGCTCCCTGCTCCCGGCGGCGCTCAGCATGAGGGACACTATCGCGGCGGCGACCGCCGTCTACGTCGCGGGGACCCTGGCGCTCGCCTGGATCAGGGAGAGGTACAGGGGGAAGGGGAGGGTTGAGCTGAGGATGGCGTCCGCGGGGACGCTGGCGAGGCTGTCGAGCGCCGCGATCATCGGGCTGGGCGCCGGAATAGTGCTGCCGATGCTCCCGCTGTGGCTGGACACTGAGTACGGCGTCGGCCCCGGGCCCATAGGGGTCCTGATGTCGGCCCAGAGCGCCGCCATGGCGCTGGCCTTCTGGCTGGCGCCGAGGATCTCCGGGAGGCTGGGGCGCCTCAGGACGATCGTCGCCACGCAGGCTGCCGGCGTGGCCCTCCTGTCGCTGTTCCCCCTATCGCCGACGTTCCCCGTGGCGGCGGCGCTGTGGACGGCGAGGTCGGTCGCCATGAACATGGCGAACCCGCTCTACTACGCGCTCGTGAACGAGCTGATACCGGAGGGCGAGAGGGCCAGGGGCAACAGCGCGCTCCAGCTCCTGGACTCCGTGCCCAGGTCCGCCGGGCCGTACTTCACGGGAGTCATGATGTCCCGTGGGGAGATGTCGGCGCCATTCTTCGTGACGGCCGCGCTCTACGGGTCGGCGACCACCGCGCTCTACGCGCTCCTGAGGGGAAGGACCAAGTAGGTCAGCACCCCGAGTACTTCGCCGACAGATAGGAGACCAGGGCGGGCGCGTCGTACTCGGAGCCGAGGGAGCGCCTGAGAAGCTCCTTCGGCGCGTACGTGGCGCCCCACCTGTGCACGCGCTCCCTCAGGAACTCCCTGAGGGCGGCCAGGTCGCCGGACCTGACGATCCCTTCGAGCCCCGGGCCGTATGCGCGGCCCATCATGGCGGCCACGACGTTGCCCAGCGTGTACGTGGGGAAGTACCCCATGGAGCCATGCGCCCAGTGGACGTCCTGGAGGACGCCATCCGCGTCGTTCCTGGGCCTCACCCCCAGCAGCTCCTCCGACCGCTCGTCCCACGCCTCCGGCAGGTCGGCCACCGAGAGCTCGCCGGCCACGAGGGCCTTCTCCAGCTCGTACCTCAGGACTATGTGGAGGTTGTAGGTCAGCTCATCGGCCTCCGTCCTTATCGTGCCCGGCCTGACCTCGATGAAGTACGAGTACAGTTCATCGGGCGAGTACGCCCTCGTGAAGCCCAGCTCCCCGTCGAGGATCGGCTTTACGAGCTCCGCGAAGGCGCGGCTCCTGCCGACGACGTTCTCCCAGAACCTGCTCTGGCCCTCGTGGACGCCGAGGCTCACGCCCCCTCCCACGGGCGTCATCCTGAGCTCCCTGTCAACCTGGAGCTCGTAGAGGGCGTGGCCGAACTCGTGCACGGTGCTGAACAGCGACCTCTTGAAGTCGAACCCCTCGTACCTGGTGGTTATCCTGACGTCGCCGACTCCCATGCCCTGCGTGAACGGGTGGGGGCTCACGTCGAGCCTGGCCCTGTCCCAGGGGTACCCGAGGAGGTCCAGGACCCGCCTGTTCACGCGCTCCATCGCCGCCTGCTCGTACTTCGCGGAGTCCAGCGGGCTCTCCCTGGTGCATGCCCCCCGGGACCTCACGCGGTCCAGGAGGGGCCTCAGCTCGCTCCCCAGGTAACCGAACAGAGAGTCGGCGTCGCGCGTGCGCAGCCCCTCCTCGTGGAGATCCAGCAGGGCGTCGTAGGGGTGGTCCTCGTAGCCGAGAGCCTCGGCCCTCTCCCTGTTCAGCTCCACCAGCCTCTCCAGGTGGGGCCTGAAGGCCCCGAAGTCCGACCTGGCCCTCGCCTCCCTCCAGGCCTGGAACGCCTCCTGGGCGGCCCTCGAGAGCTCGTAGACGAGCCTCGGGGGGAGCCTCCTCATTATCGATATCTCCCTCCCCAGGACCCTCAGCGCGCCGCGCTCGTAGTCGTTCAGGCCCTCCTTGGACGAGGCCCTCTCCACGAGGGACGTGAAGTCATCCCTCAGGATGAGCTCCTGGTAGAGGGTGGCCAGCTCCGCCTGCGCTACCCCCCTCTCCTCCGCGCCGCCGGGCGGCATGTACGTCTCGCTGTCCCATCCCATGAGGGCAGTCGCGTGGGAGATCGCCCAGAGCCTCCTGTACCTGCCCAGGACCTCCAGAACGTCCGGATCGCTGAAGTATCCCACGGCGATGCCCTGGGGCGGGCGAATATAAAGGAAGGGGACGTGGTGGTTGGACGGATCGCACCGTGGACGCCCTGCGGCGTGTTGCGCCGCGCGGGGCGATAACCGCGGTGATCCACGGCGAGGCCGGGGCCCTCGCCGAGATCAATGCTGATTAGAACTGCGCGGTTGCGGCGATGGACGGGCGCGGGGCTAGAGGCGCCAGCGCTCCGGCTCGCCGGACCCCGCGTAGTTGTGGAACTCGCCGTTGTCCACGATCCTGCATCCCCCTGTCCCTGTGTGGAGCTCCACGACGGTCGAGGAGGCGTAGAAGGTCCCCGCCCCCCTCGCGCACTCGTACAGCCTGTAGTAGCGCTCGCGCGCTCCGTCCATGTCGTCGCCGAGGAGCGCGTAGTGGCTCCCGACTACGAGCTGGGGTCCCCCGGGACCCAGGAGGGCTATGCCTAGGTTGGCGCCCGTCGACTCCATCCCGATGAGCCACTCCAAGTCGCCGCGCGAGATGGAGCCGCGGACCTTGGACGCGAGGAGCAGCGCCGCCGCCCATGTGTCGCTGTGGGGCGCAGCCTCGCCGAGCAGCGCGTCGAGCCGGCCGCGGTCGAACGATCCGTTGTGGGCCACGTACAGGTCGCCCCAGCGGGAGCTGGCGTGCACCGGGTGCGCCGCCGCGAGGTCCACCGGGGTCCCCTCGCTCGCCGCCCGGGCGTGCGCCACCATCAGGACGGGGGAACCGTCGGCCCACTCCGGCACGATTCCCCCGGGATCGGACGAGTATATGGGGCGCACGCTCCTGTGGTGCAGCGCCGCGGATCCGTCCAGCCGGGCCACCAGCATCCCCCAGCCGTCGCCGTGGGAGCGCTCCCCGTAGAGGGCCTCGCCGTAGGGATCGTGGGCGGCGGCCGCGCTCAGGGCGGCCAGCATGGAGCGGAGCTCCGGCGCCCCAAAGCGGCCGATGGCGACCAGCATCCTGCACATCGGGCGACCCTCCGCGCCACGCTTTTATTTTGTCGCCGGCCACTCGGGACGTGGGCAGGGCGCGGGAGTTCGCGCTCAAGGAGTTCCAGGAGTACGTGGTCTACTCGTGGCTCGCGCGCGTGGAGAGGGACCCGAGGAGGAGGAGGCTGCTGGAGTCGCTGGCGGCCCAGGAGCGCGGGCACTACGAGTTCTGGAACAGGCAGGAGTCGGCGGAGCCGGGGGCCGCGATCTACCTGAGGGCGGCGCTCCTCGTGCTGCTCAGGCTCATCTTCGGCGTAACGTTCGTGGGGAAGCTGATGGAGCGCGGGGAGCGCGACATCGTGGAGGACTACTCGGAGATGGCCTCCCGCATGGGAGGGGAGGACAGGCGGATCCTGGAGGCGATAATCGAGGACGAGAGGTCGCACGAGGCGGAGATGCTGGCGCAGGTCGACGAGACGATCGTCAGGTACATGGGGGCGCTGGTCCTGGGGCTGGCGGACGCGATAATAGAGATAACCGGCGCGCACGCCGGGACGCTGGGGACGACGGACGACACGCTGATCGCGGGCGTCATAGGGCTGATAGTCGGCGTCTCCGCCTCCATATCGATGGCCTCGGCCTCCTACCTGCAGGCGAAGCACGAGACGGGCAAGTCGCCCAGGACCGCGGCCGCGGTCACCGGTGCCGGGTACATGGGGGCGGTCGCGCTCATGTCGCTCCCCTACTTCCTCACCCGCGCGATCTACCTGGCGTTCGCGGCCTCGGTGTCGATCGGGATCCTGCTCGCGCTCATGCTCACGTTCCAGGGATCCGTGTACTCGGGCGCGGACTTCCGCCGGGAGTTCGTCCAGACCGCGCTGCTCCTCCTGGGGACCGCCACGCTGTCATACGTCCTGGGGTACGTCATAGGTGGGGCCCTCGGGATAAGGGGCGTGACGTGAACGGCTCCGTCAACTTAAGTCCGGATGATCGATCGCCCCAAATCGGGGCTGAGTCCTCCTCCCGATCTGCGGTGAATGCCCCACGCATACAGACCAGGAAGAGGATCCCGCTGGTCCTGGTGCTCTACTCCCTTTATCTTTAGCCCATCGCTAGGGCGCGCCTCGGGGGCGCTGGGGGCCGCGATGAGGAGGAGCCACGCCTCGGTGTGGGAGCGGGTTCACCGGTGTGGACACGCGCCCGAGCCTGGCCTGCGCGCCACGCCGGGCTTCCGCGCCAGCTGGCGCGGTGACCCGGTCGACGCGTGCCCCTTCACGGGGCCTGGGGAGGTACGGGAGGATCACCATCCGCGCGGGCGGCGCGCGGGTGGGCCAGCGCGGAGCGCGTGAACCGAGGATAAGCGTAAATATCAAGCGCGTAGCTCGGATTTCCCCGTGTACATCACACTGGTCCAGATGATCCTCAGCGTGGTCTCGGGCGTGCTCGTCGGTTTCTCGCTGGGACTGATAGGGGGAGGGGGATCCATACTGGCGGTCCCCCTCCTGCTCTACCTGGTGGGCCTGAGCTCCATGCCGAACGCGGCGCACATAGCCCTAGGCACCACGGCCCTGGCCGTCGGGCTCAACGCCTACATAAACTCGTACATGCACGTCAGGAAGCACAACGTGGCCCCGAGGATAGGCGGCGCCTTCGCGGGCGTCGGGCTGATCGGATCCCTCATAGGCGCATATCTGGGGCACATAACGCCAGGGACCAGCCTGCTGCTGTACTTCTCGTTCGTGATGATAGCGCTGGGCGTCTACATAGCGATCAGCAGGCGCGCGTCGGGCGCGGGCACCAGCGGGGAGAGGGCCCGCCTGGAGGAGGCGAGGAGGAGGTGCCCAGGGCTGAGCGCCAGGAAGCTCCTGGCCACGGCGGGGGCTGGGTTCGCGGTCGGCCTGGTGAGCGGGTACTTCGGGATAGGCGGCGGCTTCCTGATCGTGCCCGCACTGATATTCTCGTCCGGGATTTGCATAACGCTGGCGGTCGGGACCTCGCTGCTCAGTGTGGGAACGTTCGGCCTGGCGAGCGGGCTCGAGTACATGTTCTACGGCGACGTCATACTGGTGATCTCGCTGCTCTACCTACTGGGCGGCGTGCTGGGGGGCTACGCCGGGACCTCGCTGGCCGTCAGGATACCGAGGGACAGGCTCAGGGTGGCGTACGGGGCGATAATAGTCGTGGTCGGCATCTACATGATGCTGAGGATCCTGGGCTACGCCTGAGCCGAGTGACCCGCATGAGCAGGTGGTGGAGGGCCCTCCCGCCCGCCGCCGGGGCGGCGGCGCTGGGGGCCGCCGTTTACATGAGCGGCCCGCGGAGGATGGCCGCAGCGCTGGCCAACGCGAACCCGCTCCTCATGGCCGCCGCCGCCTCGGCCGAGGCGGCGGCGATCGCGCTCACCGGCCTCGCCTGGCACAGCATAGTGCGCGGCATGTCGTTCAGGCCGCGCCCGCTGGACTCCGTGAAGGCCACGGGGCTCGAGGTGTTCGTGGACGCCACGATACCGACGGGGAGCGTGGGCGGGGAGATACTCAGGATAACTTACGCGTACAACAGGATGGGCATCCCCATCTGGAACTCCGTGGCAGCGGCGGTCGTGCTCAGGGTCCTGATAGCGGGCGTGCTCTCGTCGCTCCTCGCGGCGGCGGCCCTCGCGGGCCTAGCACGCTCGAGCGGCATGTGGATACTTCTCGCTGCGTCGATCGCGGCCATAGCGGCGGTCTCCGCCCTGGCGGTCTCCCCCCGCAGGGCGGCCATGCTCGCGCCCGGGCGCTACCGCGCGCTGGCGGAGGCGGCGATAGGCCCGATATCGTCCGCCCTCAGGTCGTGGGGCGCCGCCGCGGGGCTGGGCTTCGTCGCCGCCGAGATATTGTCGAGCGCCGCCGCGCAGATGCTCGTGTTACACGCGCTCGACGTCAGAATCCCTTATTACTTCGTGCTGGCCGCATACCCGATATATGACGCGCTCGTCGCTCTCCCAACCGGGATACCCGGGTCCTTCGGGGTGGCGGACGTGGGGACCAGCCTGATATACGCCGCACTGGGCGTCAGCTGGCCCAAGGCCCTGGCCTCCATGGTATCCACCAGGGTCGTGTGCCTGATCGCGGACTCCGCGCTGGGGCTCCCCGTCTTCGCCCTGGAGGGCAGGCACCTGGCGCCGCCCCGCGACCTGAGGGCGCTGCTGGCGCCGCCGAGGGGATGAGGCCGTGGACGCGCTGATCGCCTACGTGGCAGCGACCGCGGGGCTGGCGCTGACAACCTCCGGCGCCGAGGTGGGAATCCTGGCCTACTCCCGCGTCCGCGGGGCTGGGCCCGACCCGGACCCGCCGGCCGATGAGTACCCCAGCGTCTCAATAATAATACCGGCCTACAGGGAGGGCCCCAACCTGATCAGGGCGCTTGAGTCAGCCGTGGGGGAGGACTACCCGAGGGGGAAGCTGGAGGTCCTCCTGGCGGTCGAGAGGGGGGACGTGGCCGTGAGGAGGGCGCTCGAGGAGATTGGGCTGGCCGGGTGCGCCTCATCGCCCTGCGAGCTCCGCGGGGTCAGGGTGCGCGTGGTGGAGAACTCCAGCGGCCTGCGGAGCAAGCCGGCTGCGCTCACGGAGGCGGCGAGGGTGGCCGAGGGGGACGTGATAGGCGTGCTGGACGCGGACGACATTATCGACGCGGGGGCTGCGAGGGCGGCGGTGCAGGCGATGTCGGGGGACGTGGCCGCAGTGCAGCTGGCCAGGGACACGAGGAATCCCAGGGAGAGGGGCTCCATCACGCTGGCACAGCACGAGGAGCTGGAGGCCAACAACAACTACCTGATACCAGCCATGAGGAGGCTGACCGGTTTCGTGCCCCTCCTGGGCTCCGGGTACTTCGTCCGCAGGAGAGCGCTGGAGGAGGTGGGCATGTGGAATCCGAGGGCCCCCGCGGAGGACCTGGAGCTGACCCTCAGGCTGTACGGCAGGGGCTATCGCGTGGAGTTCCTCGAGAGCCCGCGCGTCCACACGCTGGCGGTCACGAGCCTCAGGAGGCTCCTCAGGCAGAGGGAGAGATGGGTGAGGGGGACCATTCTCCTGATACCCAGCGCGCTCAGGATCGCCTGGAGGACCTGGCCAGTCGTGCTCTCCTACATGGTGTCCCCGCTCGCGTGGCTGCTGGCCGACGCGTGGCCGGCCATATGGTTCCTGAGCCCCGGGGCGCGCGCCCTCATAGCCGCGGCATCCGTCGCCTCGCTGGCGCTCTACGCGGTCAGGCTGAGGATGCGGGGCGGAGCCGCGTCGGCTCCGCTGGTGTCCCTAGTGTACGCGGCGGCCGCGTGGATGGCCATCTGGAGGCTCGCCGTGGCGCCCAGGTCGTGGACCGGCACGAGGAGCTGACCTAGGATTTTTATTGGCGGGCGGGCAGGCGATCGCGTGCAGGTGCCCGGAGGCCCCAGGGCTTGGCTCAGGGCCGCCAGCAGGTACTTGAGGGCGTCGGCGGGCAGGTATCCCGCGCCGATCTTCGCGTCCTACTTCGTGAGCTACAGGTGCAACCTCAGGTGCAGATTCTGCTTCATAAGGAGGGACGACAGTCCCGAGCTGGACACGGGGGGCGCGAGGGAGGTCGTCAGGAGGATCTGCGCGACGGGCGTGCCGGCGCTGGACTTCAGCGGGGGGGAGCCCTTCCTGAGGAGGGACATGGAGGAGCTGGGCGCGCTCTCGAGGAGCATGGGGTGCGTGACCGGCGTGAACACGAACGGGACGCTGATAGACGGGAGGAGGGCGAGCGCCGTGGCGGACTCCTTCGACTACGTGACGGTGTCGATAGATGGGCCGGAGGAGGTCCACGACGAGATACGGGGGGCCAGGGGCACCTTCGCGCGCGCGAGGGCGGCCATGAGGGCCCTCAGGGACGCCGGGGCGAGGGTTGGCATCAGCTCGGTCGTGATGCCCTCCAACGCCGAGGACATAGCCAGGGCGCTCGACGATCTGGGATCTCTATACGACTACGTGATAGTCCAGGCCGTCATGCCGCCCGTGGGGCCATCGGGCGAGGGCGTCCGCTCGCTGATCTCGCGCCTGAGGGAGCTGAGGGCATCCGGGGTCGAGGTGCTGGTTCCCCCGTCTTTCCTCGATGGGATCCCCCAGTACCTGGACGGCAGGGCGCCCAAGGTGTGCGACGCCATGAGGCTGTACTTCGCGGTGGACCCGATGGGGCGGCTCCTGGCGTGCGGCGCCAGGACGGACATAGTCCTGGGGAGCATCCTCGAGGATGACATCATGAGGCTCCTCTCGAACCCGCCTGAGGAGGCCGTCAGGAAAGTCGAGAGCTGCGGCGGCTGCTGGATAGCCTGCACGACCGGCACCAGCCTCGCCGTGAGGAGCCCCCTGGCCTACCTCAGGTGGATGGCCGCGGTCCCCAGGGTTTAAATCGGGCGGCCTGCGAGGTGGAGCGTGCCGGATCTCGAGCGCGCGCTGAGGGACTTCAGGGCCGCTAGGAGCAGCGCCGCGGACGGGGACTACGCGATGGCGTGCGTGGCCGCCCAGCAGGCGGCGAGCGAGGCCCTGGAGGAGCTCATCAGGGCCGTGGGCGGGACAGCGGGACGCGGGACGCTGGGGGAGCTCCTGGAGGCGCTCGGCGGCAGGTTCGACACGTCGCCCCTGAGGCGCGCTGCGGCTGACCTCGACCGCTGTTACGGGCTCCACCGGGAGGATGACGGGCAGGGATCGGGCGCGATGGATGCCGCGAGGGCCCTGGCGAGGGCCGAGCAGATAATGCTCTGGGTCAGGGAGAGGCTGGCCGAGGTGAGGATGGGCCGTAGTTGAGGAGCCCGCCCATGACGCCCCTGAGCATCAGGTAGGGCACCAGCGAGGCGAACACGACGGCCGTCACCGATACCCAGAGGGCGAAGTAGCCGAACGGGACGAATATCAGAGGGGCCACAGACCCAGCTACCACCCCGCTGAGCTGCCAGAAGAAGTTGGCGGCCCCCGTCACGCTCCCCGCCATCCCCGGGCCGCCCACGAGGCTCGCGAGCGTCGAGTTGGAGGGAGTCATCATGAACCTGAAGAACCCCATCGCGACCGCGACCACGGCCAGCCACAGCGGGGCCCTCAGCAGCGCGAACCCGAGCACGGTGAGGCCGTACAGCGGTATGGCCAGGAGGAATGCCCTCCAGAGGCCCATCCTGCCTATCAGGTAGCCCGCGAGGACGGTGGAGGCTAAGCCCGCGACGGCCGTGAGGGAGTATATCTCGCCCGCGAGGACCCCCGACATCCCTATGGAGCGCAGGTAATCGTACGCATAGAACGCGAATGTCCAGTAGGCGTAGTAGAAGAGGAAGCCGCCCAGCGCCAGCAGCGCGACGCTCCTGCTGGCGAGGACCCTCAGGTTGAGCCGGTCGCCGCCGAGGCGGCGCACGTCCCCCATGAGCGCGGCCGAGGCGGCGGCCACAGCGAGGGACGCGATCCCTATCAGGTAGTACCCCCACCTCCAGCCCAGATCCTCCGCCGCCGCGGGGAGTCCGACGCCCAGGAGTATTATGGAGAGGGGCCAGGCGAGGCTGTAGTAGCCCATGGCCTTGGCCAGTTCCCTCCCGCTGAAGCTGCCCGAGAGCAGCTTGACGGTCGTCGGGTATATCCACCCAGCGCTGAACCCCATGAGGGCGCTACCCAGGTACTCCACCGCCATGGAGCCCGCAGCGCCGCTCAGGATGGACGAGGCCGCTAGGCCGACGAGCGCCGCGACCAGTACCCTCTTCGGGCCCAGAGCGTCGGAGGCGAGCCCCGACGGCACCTGGACCGCTATGTACGCTGCGAAGAATATCGAGAACACGAGGCCGTCCTCGTAGGGGGTGGGCCTCAGGGACGAGTAGGTCGAGAGCACGCTCCACGCGAGCCTGGAGTAGTAGCTCAGGAAGAAGGCCGCGGAGGACAGCGTGATCGGGAGGTACTCGCGCACTGCGGTGAGCGGCTTGCGGCGGCGCCAATATTAAGGTTGGGAATCGGCCGCGGGAAATATGAATGTAGAGTAAATGTAATATCGATTGATGCCGGCCGCGCGCCTCACACGATGAGCGCCGACAGTATCATCGATATTATTCCGCTGACGAATATGCCGTCGAAGGTTCCCGCTCCGCCTATGCTGACCAGCCACGCGGCTATCTCGTCCCCCCTGAGGACTAAGTTCGCGACGTCCGCCCCTATGAGCGTCCCGTAGACGGCGCCCGCGTAGGAGATCGCCGGCACGAACGGCCAGAGGCCGAGGAGGCCGCCGGACGCGAGCGCTGACGCGAGGGAGGCGAGCGGGGGCACGAACGTGGGGACGACTATCCCTACGCCGCCGATGACCCTCGAGGACCTGTACGTGATCGCCGCTACTATGGCCGTGGCCGCCGCGATGGATGCCAGGAACTCGGGCCCCCTGGGCCCAGCGGCCCCCGCGACCGCCATGAGCGTGGCTATAGAGACCGGGACGAGTGCCCCGCCCACGTTCACGGCCAGGAGCGACTCGAACGACGTCCACCTGGGCCTGGCGACTGGGAAGGGGATGCCGAAGACGCTCACGTAGCCGATCTCGAGGACCTGCGCGCGCACCTCGCGACGGCGGATCACCAAGTTGAGGAAAGCGAGGAAGGGAGACGCCGCTATGAGGAGCAGCACCAGGGGCGCAGCGCCGGGTATCCCGAGGGGCGACAGAGCTGCCTCCAGGGCTCTCGGGAGGACTATGCCGAGCAGGATTGGGACCACCAAGATCAGCAGGAGGGCGCCGAGCACCCCGGGATGGGCCGGCGGCGCCACCACCACGCGCTTACCCACGCCCGGTGAGGGGATCCGGCACGATTTAATCTTGCGGAGCCCAAGGAACGGGCTACGCCTTTTTAGCCGCCGAGCGCACCGAATGCCCGTGACGCCGTTCGAGCTGGCGGCCAGGTACCTGGTACCCAACCTCAGGGCCGTGACCGCCAGGAGACTCCTGGAGGGCGGAATGAGCCAGAACGAGGCCGCCAGGAGGCTCGGCGTGAGCCAGCCCATGGTTAGGAAGTACGCGGCAGGAGCCCGCGAGGCGGTGGAGGAGCTCGCGAGGATGGGCATCCCGAGGGAGGCGGTGGACGCGATCGCGGGAGCCCTCGCGGACGCCGCGGCGAGGGGCTACTGGGAGCATGTGTCGGCCATGAACTCGATCGTCGCGTCCATCCTCAGGGGCGGGAGCCTGTGCGCGTTCCACAGGAGGATCGACCCCAGGGTGCCCGAGGGGTGCTCCTTGTGCAGCGAGGTGCTCATGGGCGGATCGGATCAGTACGTGGAGGACGTGGGGAATGCGCTCTCGCTGCTCACGTCCAGCCCCTACGCGCACGCGCTGGTGCCCGAGGTGGGGATGAACGTTGTCGTAGCGCCGCCGGGCGCCTCGGCGGCCGAGCAGGTGGTGGGGATCCCGGGGAGAATAGTCCGCGTGGGGACGCGCGTGGCGGCCCTGGGGAGGCCCTCCTACGGGGGGAGCACGCACACGGCGGCGGTCGCGCTCTGGGCCGGGAGGAGATGGGGCTTCCCGAGGGCCGCGCTGGCCGCGCGCCACGACGAGCGCATACTGAGCGCTGCCAGGTCCATGGGGCTGCGCGTGGCGATCTACGGGGAGGATATCAGGGAGGAACCGGACGTGCTCGTGGACCCGGGCGGGCAGGGTGTGGAGCCCATAGCGTACTTCCTGGGGAGGAGCGCCTCGGAGGCGGCCAGGAGGGCGCTGGAGGCGGCCAGGAGGGCGCTGGAGGGCATGCACAGCTTATATCGGGCCCGGCGATCGCGATCCCGTGACCTCAGGGGAGGAGAGGTGGAGGAGCAGCGAGAGGATAGCCGCGAGGGTGCTCGAGGAGTCCGGCTTCAGGATACTCGAGGAGCACAGGAGGATAGTCGTCGGGGGCGTGGAGGTCGGCGAGGTGGACATCCTGGCCGAGAGGGAGGGCGTCGTGCACGCGGTGGAGGTGAAGGCCGGCAGGCTCGACGTCGGCGGCGTGAGGCAGGCCTACGTGAACGCGCTGATGCTCGGCGCCAAACCCCTCGTGGTCTGCAAGGGATTCTCAGACTCGGCCGCCGAGGTCCTCGCCCGGGAGCTCGGCGTGCAGGTCCTCAGGATGTCGGACCTGTTCCTGGTGGACCAGGAGGAGCTCGAGGCCCTGATCAGGGAGGTGGTCGAGGACGTGGCGGAGGACCTGGTGTCGTTCCTCGCGGCGGAGGCGGCGCCCGCGGCGGAGGACCTGAGGGCGCTCGAGGCCATCGCGAGGACCAGCGACATCGTGGAGGCCGCGGGCGAGCTGGGGGTGGACGTGGGCGAGCTGGCCAAGGCCATAGAGTCGATGAGGTCCAGGGGAATACTGCCAAGGTGGGCCAGGAAGTACTCCAGCGTGAGGAGGGCCGCGTCGATGGCGCTCGCGAGGAGGAGGCTCGAGGGCGTCCTGCGCGCCCTATCGGAGGGTCACCCGCCCTCGAGCAGCTGAGCCAGGTCAACCACGTCGAGCCCGAACGCCTGGGCCTCCGACCTGAACATCGCGTTGCAGAACGGGCAGGCCACGACGACGCGCCTCGCGCCCGTCTGGGCCGCCTGGGACGCCCTGATCCTGCTCACCCTCTCTCCGATCTTGATGTCGAAGAAGAACTGGGCGCCCCCGCCGCCGCAGCAGAAGGAGTCGGCGCCGTGCCTGGCCATCTCGACGAGCTCGGCCCCCGTCGACCTTATCAGGAAGCGGGGATCCTCCACGACCCCGTTCCACCTGGCCAAGTAGCACGGGTCGTGGAAAGTCACGCGCACCCCCGCCGCGTCGGCCGGCCTCAGCCTCCCCTCTCTGACCAGCCTGGAGAGGAGCTGCGCGTGGTGGACCACCTCGAACTTCACCCCGTAGAGCGGCATCTCGTGCCTGAAGTTGTTGTACCCGTGGGGGCAGCTGACCAGAAGCGAGCCGAACTTGTACTTGGAGAGGATCTCGCCCACGGATTTCGCGTTCTCCGCGAACAGATACTCGTCGCCTATTCTCCTGGCGGGCTCCCCGCAGCAGGTCTCCTCCCTGAGGAGCGCGACCCTCAAGCCGGCGCGCTTGAGGAGCCTCAGGAGCGACTCGGCGACAGGCCTCAGGTTCGGGTCGAACGCTGTGTTGCAGCCCACCCAGTATACATAGTCGTACTCCTCGCCGGGCTCCGCGAAGGGGATCCCGAGCTCGCCCGAGACCCTCTCCATCCACCTGACCCTCTCGTCCGGATCGAAGCCGAAGGGGTTCCCGAGCCTCATGATGTTGTAGAGCGCCTGCGAGAGGCGCTCCGGCACTGCGCCGCCCGCCGAGACCATGCCGCGGCGCACGTCGATGATTATCTCCACGTGGTGTATCATGGTCGGGCACTCGCTGACGCACGCGCCGCAGGTGGTGCAGCTCCAGTAGACTTCGGGCGCCAGCGGCCCCTCGGACACCAGCGCCGCCGAGGGACCGGAGCGCACGGCCTCCCTCAGCGACTGCACGAGCGACATCGGGCTCAGCGGCTTTCCCGAGGCGAAGGCGGGGCAGGCGTTCGTGCACCTGGCGCACTTCACGCAGGCGTCAAGGTCCAGCCTCTCCTTCCAGGTGAGCTCGGAGGCCCTGGTCGCGCCCACGACCTCGCCCCTCTCGACCCTCCCCTGGAGGTCCTCGACGGGCCTGAAGGCCGCGGGGGGATCGAGCCTGTAGTAGAGCACGTTGAGCGCCCCGTGGACGAAGATGTGGGAGAACTTCGTGTACGGTATGAAGCCGATGCTCATGATGGCCAGCGTCATGTGGAAAAGCCAGACGGCGCGGTAGGCCGGGACGAGCTGGGCCACCGTCAGGCCGGCGTCCCTGTAGAGCAGGGCCAGCGAGTAGCCCGCGGGATCGTACGGGAACATGTACGCCATGCGGTACGCGTACGTGTTGACAGAGTCCAGGAAGAATCCCGTCACGGCTATCGCGAGGAGGGAGAGCAGCATGTAGTGCTCCATGGGGCCCGTCGGCAGGTTGGGCGTGAGGCCGCGGAGCCTCCGGTAGTACGCGAGGAGTATGCCGGCTATCAGCATGATGCCGCCCACGTTCATCGCCAGCTTGAACCACAGATATGTGGGGCCGATCAGGAAGCGGGCGCCGAGGAACCTCAGGGTGAGCTCGGACTCGACCGCATCCAGGATCGTGCCTATCAGTAGTATCGCCGTGCCCCAGAATATCAGGCTGTGCAGCACCCCGGGCAGGCGGCGCCTCCACACCTTGACCTGGGCGAACGTGTACCTCGCAACGTTCGCCAGCCTGGCCCCCAAGCGATCGGGGACGGGCAGGGGCTGCCCCATGAGCCACCTTGAGGCGGCCCTGTAGGATCCGTACGCACAGATAGCGGCCGCCACGGCCGACTCGATTGCTATGAGGGGGTAGAGGTCCTGGACGAAGAGGTAGTACTTTATCTCGGGGACGGCGACCATCGGAAGCTGCCAAGGAATCACTTGCGCAGCTCCTCCAGCCTCCTTATCAGCGCCGGGACCACTTGGTACAGGTCGCCGATCACGCCGTAGTCCGCGTACTGGAATATCGGCGCGTTCTTGTCCTTGTTGACGGCAGCTATGAGCTTCGAGTCCATGACGCCCGACATGTGCTGCGGCGCACCGGATATGCCGAGAGCCAGGTACAGCTTGGGCCTGATCTTCTTGGCGGAGATCCCTATCCAGCGGTCCTCCGGCAGCCAGCCGTAGTCCGCGGCTATCGGCCTGCTGCAGCCCACGGCCCCGCCCAGGAGCTCTGCGAGCCTGAAGGCCATGGACAGGTCGTCCTTGCTGCGGAAGCCCCTGCCGACGCCCACCACGATCTCCGCGGCGGCTATGTCGACGCCCTCCCTCCTCTTGGGCTCCGCGCCCAGCACCTCGGGCCCCTGCGCCCCCACCTCTATCTGCCTCACCTCCAGCGGGCCCCCCGCGGGTGCCGGGGAGGGGAACCTGCCCGGAGCCACGGTCGCGGAGAACGGAGGGGTAACCTCGTACTCGGCGATCGCCCTGCCGGCCAGGGCGGCCCTCCTCACGGTGACCGCGCCGCCCGCTCCCGGCGCAATCCCCGTGACCTCTGTGAACATCGGGATCCAGAGCCTCGCGGAGAACCTCGAGAGGGCGTCGGTCAGGTCCTTGACGGCCGGAGCCACCACGGCGCCCAGCTCCTCGCGCCTGAACGCGCGCTCGAGCGCCGCCGAGGCCAGCTCCGGCGCGTGGCCGCTGCCCGACACGAGGTATCCCTCGGACGCGATGCCGGAGGCCACGCGGGGCAGCTCCTCCCCGCCCGAGAGCACGACGGCAGATATCCGGGATCCCAGCGCGTCCGCGATCAGCTTCGCCAGCCCCAGCGCGTCCGCGACATCCTGGGGATTCCTACCCACCACCACTACCTTCCCGGTCACCTGCGGATCACCCCCTCCTCAATGAGCGCGTCGATCAACTTCGACGCGGCCTCCTCGGGCTTCGACCCATCTATGTACACGTTCTTCCTCTTCTGGACCATGGCGCGGAGCGCGGAGCGCCTGGCCTGGATGGGCGAGGCGCCCAGTTCGGAGAGCGTGTGGTACCTGAGGGGCTTCGAGAACGCCCTGCGTATCTGCATGAGCGTGGGGAGCCTCGGCTGGCTGGACTCGCCCGTGACGCTGATCACGAGGGGCAGGCCTGCGCGCACCGTCTCCAGCCTGTCCTCCAGGTCCCTCGTGAGCCTGAGGGATCCATCGACGACCTCAGCCCTCTTGACGTAGGTCACCGCGGGGAGGCCCAGCATGGCCGCCAGCATCGGGGCGACCTGGCCAGAGACCATGTCGGAGGAGCCCTCGCCGGCCACGTAGAGGTCGAATCCGCCCAGGGACTTGGCGAGGGCCGCGAGCGCGCCGGCCGTCTCGAGCGGGATCCCGGACAGCGAGTCGTCCATTATGGCGTGGGCCTCGTCGACCCCCATGGCGAGGGCCTCCCTGAGGGCCCCCTCGTAGTCCTTCCTCCTCTCGCCCGACATTCCCCAGGTCGATGCCGAGAGGGCCACCACCTGTCCCCCGCCCAACTTATCCCTCAGATCGAGCGCCGCCTGCACAGCGTTCCTGTCGTACTCGGCTATCGCCATCGAGGTCTGGCGCACGGAGACGTCGCCGGACGCCTCCACCTTCATTAGGTTAGGATCGAGCGCGACCTTGACCAGGACTGCGACCCTCATCCCTGACACCGCGCGGGCCTAGTGATTTATTGAGTTTTTGGCCCTCAGGGC
>JBMFHR010000016.1:0-21473 GCA_049976725.1 Conexivisphaera sp.
AGCCCCCGGACCAAGTGGCCTCATCGTTGCTCAGCGTGCGACATCCACGCTCGCCCCCAGCTCAGTCCCATCCACCGCCACAACCTCCTCCCCCTCGGAGGAACCGATCCGGGCATGGACGAGACAGCCCTGGTCCAGTCGAGCACCGATGCGTGCGGTGCGCCCCAGCTCCTCGGCCATCTCCCAGGATGAGAGCCCCGCCACGCGGAGCAGGGCTGCGCGCCTCTTCCTAGGTGGGGATTTCATTCAGCCCGAACGCGCCGGCGGCGCGGATCGCCTCCGCTGGCTTTCCGATCGGACCAGCGAGCGTGGGGCCGTGGGGGCGGTCCGCCCCCAAAACCTTCACTCGAGGTCCTTATCTGGCCAAAGGGTAAGGCGCAACGCTTAACAAATCCCCGGTTCGCCGCCCCCTCAGGACCCACGTTGGTTTATTATGAGGTCAGGTTGCACGGGAGGGGTGGGCAGGGCGTAGTGCTCGCGGGCCGCCTGCTGGGGGAGGCCCTCATGAACGCCGGGTACTACGCCCAGTCGTACCCCGAGTTCGGCGCCGAGAGGTCCGGCGCCCCCGTCACCGCATTCCTGAGGGCGTCCGACTCAATGATCGAGGTGCGCAGTCCTATAACCAGGCCGCACTACGTAGCAGTGATAGATCCCTACCTGTCCCTGGAGGGCAGCGTTGTGGAGGGGCTGCGCGAGGGCGGCATGGTGGTGGCGAATGCCGCGATGGAGCCATCGAAGCTGAGGGACGTGCTGAAGCCGGGGGTTAACTGCAGGGTGGCGACGGTCAACGCGACCAAGATAGCGCTGAACGTGCTGGGTAGGAACAACCCGAACACGGCGGTCCTGGGGGCGCTCGCCGCCGCCACCGGGATAGTTCCGCTGGAGTTCCTCACGGACGCTGCTATGAGGGTTTTCCCGGGCAGGGTCGGCGAGCTGAATGCCGAGGCCATAAGAAGGGGGGCCGCGGAGGTGGCGGTGGCGTGAGCGAGGGCGACGAGTCCGACATCAGGGCGAGGCCCAGGCTGGCCTTCCCGATAAACCCGGGCGGCTGGTACGAGGGAGGCTCGAGCACCGAGTACCTCACCCACGACTGGAGGCTGGAGAGGCCGGTCGTGAATCTGGACAAGTGCGTCGGCTGCCTCTACTGCTGGATATACTGTCCGGAGCCCGCTATAGTACCGCTCAGCCGGGATTCGAGGGGACCCAGCAAGGTGAGGGTGGACTACGATCACTGTAAGGGATGCGGCATATGCGCCCAAGTGTGCCCCACGAAGGCCATCGAGATGGTCCCGGAGGAGGTGGGCCATTGACCGAGGTCCAGCAGAGGGTGGAGAGTAGGAAGGTCTTCCTGACCGGGGACGACGCGGTGGCGCACGCGGCCAGGCAGTCCAAGGTGGACCTGGTGGCGGCCTACCCGATAACGCCCCAGACCGTGATAGTTGAGAGGATAGCGGAGTTCGCGGCCAACGGCGAGTTCGAGGGGGAGTTCGTGCCGGTCGAGTCGGAGCACAGCGCCATGAGCGCGTGCATAGGCGGTGCCCTGGCCGGGGCCAGGGTCTTCACCGCGACCGCCAGTCAGGGACTAGCCCTGATGCACGAGATGCTCTACGCGGCCAGCGGGCTCAGGCTCCCCATAGTAATGGCGGTCGCTAACAGGGCCCTCAACTCGCCGCTCAACATACACAACGACCACAGCGACATCATGGGATCCAGGGACAGCGGCTGGATACTCCTGTTCGCCGAGAACGCCGAGGAGGCGTACGACCGCGTGATACAGGCCTTCAGGATCTCCGAGGCCGTCAACCTGCCCGTGGCGGTGAACCTAGACGGCTTCACGCTAACGCACTCCGCGGAGGTCGTGCGCATGCTCCCCGACGACGCCGTGGCGGCGTTCGTGGGGAGGCCCCCGCGCAGGAGCACGCTGCTCGACAGCGTGCCCAAGAGCTTCGGCATGATGGCGCTCCCCGACACGTACCAGTTCTTCAAGGAGGATCAGATGCGCGCCATGGAGGAGTCCCCCCGCTCCATAAGGCAGATCGAGGAGGAGTACCGGAACCTGACGGGGAGGAGATACGGGCCGGTCAAGGGGTTCAACTCGGAGGACGCCGAGGCGGTGATGGTGATGCTGGGAAGCTACGCTGGGACTGCCAGGGCGGCCGCGGCCGCCCTCAGGTCCGAGGGAGTCAAGGTGGGCGTGGTGAGCCTCGGGTGGTACAGGCCGTTCCCGGCCGAGGAGCTCCTGAGGGCGGTGGAGGGGGCCAGGACGCTCCTGGTGATGGACCGGTCCCTGAGCTACGGCGCCGGAGCGCACCCCCTGGCCTCCGACGTGATCGCGGCGCTCTACAGGGCCGGCGAGCGGAAGAGGGTGATCAGCGTGGCGTACGGGCTGGGGGGCAGGTGGTTCACGGAAGACGACGCGAGGCGCCTGTTCGAGTACGCCCTCAGGCCGGGGCCGGACTTCGAGTCCTTCCTCTACTACGGGGGTGACAGCAGGTGAGCTCCGAGCAGGGGAGCGCGCAGGTGCGCAGCCTGTTCGAGATAGAGCGCAGGGAGAGGCTCGCGCCCGGGCACAGGGCGTGCGCCGGGTGCGGCCCCATGATAGCGGTCCGCCAGGTGCTGCAGGCGCTCCAGGAGGACCCTGTGGTCGTCAACGCCACCGGGTGCGTCGAGGTAGTCACCAGCGTCTATCCGGAGACGGCATGGATGGTGCCCTGGGCCCACGTCGCGTTCGAGAACTCGGCGGCCGTCGCGTCGGGCATCGAGGCCGCCATGAGGTCGCTGAGGAGGAGGGGTGAGCTGGACAAGGAGAGGCCCGTCGTCGTCTTCGCCGGCGACGGAGGCACCTTCGACATAGGCATACAGGCGCTGTCCGGCGCGCTGGAGAGGGGCCACCGCATGCTCTACGTGTGCTACGATAACGAGGCCTACATGAACACAGGCATACAGAGGAGCGGCGCCACTCCGTACGGGGCCTGGACCACTACGAGCCCTTACGGCAAGATCTGGCCCGGGAAGACCGAGAGGAAGAAGGACATAGTGGGCATAGTCGTCGCGCACGGCGTGCCGTACGCCGCGACCGCATCGATATCGCACTGGAAGGACCTCATGACCAAGGTCAGGAAGGCCATGAGCTACGATGGGCCCACGTTCCTCCACGTCTACGCGCCCTGCAACAGGGGCTGGAGGTTCGACCCCGCGCTGACCGTGGAGGTCGCCAAGAGGGCTGTGGAGACCAGGTTCTTCCCGCTGTACGAGGTGGAGAAGGGCCGCTACAGGATAACGCTGCCCGTCACCAAGCCGAGGCCCCTGGAGGACTTCCTGTCCATCCAGGGGAGGTTCAGGCACCTGCTCCTCCCGCAGTACAAGGAAGCGCTGGAGAGCCTCAAGAGGATGGTGGAGGAGCAGTGGGAGGCGCTGAACAGGCTGGCGGCGTCCTCGGGAAGCTGAAGTTCTCCGTTGAGAGGGCCAGGACGGCGCAACTCCTGCTCTCATCCCGCGTGACGGTGGAGCGCGGGCCCGTGCCTGGAATAAGGCTCGTCGCGGGGCTCGACGTGGCGTACGCGCGCGGCCGCGCCTACGGCGCGGCCGCGCTGGTCGACGTGGAGGGTCCCCGCGTCCTGGAGCGCGCCGTGTCGTGGGTGGAGGAGAGGGTCCCCTACATTCCGGGGTTCCTGGCGTTCCGCGAGGTCGGGCCGATGGTGTCCGTCATCAGGAGGCTGAGCGAGAGGCCCGACGCTCTCATGGTCAACGGCCACGGAATCGCTCACCCCAGGAGGTTCGGCCTGGCATCCCACCTGGGCGTGGTCCTGGGGCTCCGCAGCATCGGGGTCGCCAGGAGGAGGCTCGTGGGGGAGGAGGTGGGGCAGTCGCTGATTCTGGAGGGCGAGGAGGTCGCCAGGGTGCTGAGGAGCGGGAGGCTGAAGATCTACGTGAGCGTGGGACACCTGATCTCGCTGGAGGAGGCGGTCAGGCTCGTGGAGGCCACGCTTGTATCGGAGGGTAAGCTGCCCCTGCCGGTGCAGGAGGCGCACGAGGCGGCGACCGAGGCGGCCCGGTCCCTCAGCGGGGACGAATGACGATGCCGTCCCCCTCGGCCACGAAGTACGACGCCGCGAAGTTCCCCTCCCTGATGGCGAGCTCCAGGTGGCCCTCGGAGTTCACGAGCACCGCGACCTCGCCCTTCCCCACGTCGGAGTAGCTCCTGACGCGCTTCCCTGGGACGCGGCGCCCAGCGGGCAACTCGACCTCGAGGGGGGTCCCCGGGGGCCACGGCGGGTCCCCGGTGAAGTCCGTGAAAGCGTTGCCGAACCTGTCGACGTAGACCACGCTGCACCTCAGGGCGTTCCCCTCGAGGGATGCCGCGCCGAGATCCAGCCAGACGGAGATTGTGGCTGGCGGGCCCAGCGACCCGGGATCCGCGCCCCTGACTATCATGGCGGCCGCTGGCGCGAACAGGTCCCTCCCGTGGAAAGTGCTCGAGGCGCTGGGCGAGAGGGCGCTTATATCGATGACGCGCTCCACCCCGTCCTCGCGCGCGGCCAGCGTGAGGAGCCCGTTGTCGGGGCCGATGAAGTAGTAGTTGCGGCCCACTATCAGCAGGGCCTTCCTCGAGGATCCCACGCCGGGATCCACCACCCCCACGAAGACCGTCCCCACGGGGAACCACTTGTAGGCCTTCCAGAGCAGGAAGGCGCCGCGCCGCACGTTGAATGGGGGCACCTCGTGGGACAGGTCGACGATCGTCGCCGTCGGCGACATGCGGGCTATTATTCCCTTCATGCTGGCCACGAAGTAGTCGGACGTCCCGAAGTCCGTCAGCAGGACGATCAAGCCGGAGGGCCTCACGCGGAGACTCGGGCCGCGTTCCCTCAGTTATCCTTTTCTCGCTCGGGCGGCGGAGGTTAGTCGTGCTGAGCGTGGGTGAGGGAGTGGAGCGCGTCTCCCGCTGCCTCAGGCCGGTGCCCGTCGGCGGGGAGGTCAGCGTCTGGGAGGCCCCCGGCATGGTGCTGGGGGAGGACATGAGGGCCCCCGACGACTACCCGCCGTTGCCCAAGGCCGAGTACGACGGGTACGCGATCAGGTCCGCCGAGGCGCCCGGCGAGTTCAGGATAGCGGGGAACGCGCCGCTTGGCACGCGCGCGCCGAGCGTCGGCCCCCGGGAGGCGCTCTACGTCACGACCGGCGCGTACCTCCCGGGCGACTTGGACGCCGTCATACCACAGGAGGAGGCGGAGGTACTCGAAAGGGAGGGCTCAAGGTACCTGAGGGTTGAGCGGCGCGTCGAGCGGTGGAGTTACGTGGATCCTCCCGGCTACCACGCGAGGAGGGGGGATCTGTTGATCCCCCGGGGGAGGGTCCTCACGCGCCTCGACGTGGTCGCCCTGGCCAGCCTGGGCGTGGACCGCGTGCGCGTCAGGAGGCGCGTGAGGGTCAGCTCGCTGAGCGTCGGCTCGGAGCTCTCGGGGGACAGGGGCACCGCGCCCTCGGAGCTGTTGCGCGGCGGGATGACCCCCGAGTCGAACTCCCTGCTCCTCGAGTGGTACCTGAGGAGCAGGGCGCCGTTCGCGGAACTCGTGAGCTCCAAGGTGCTGCCGGACGATCCGGCCGCGATATCGAGGGAGGCCGAGGAGGCCCTGGACGGGTCCGACGTCCTGGTCACGTTCGGCGGCAGCGGCCCCAGCTCGATAGATTTCACCAGGCGGCTCGTCGAGTCAGCTGACTGCTCCGCCGGCGACTTCAGGATGAAGCCCGGGAAGCCCGCGAAGATCGCCGCGAGGGACGGCAAGCTCATCGCGGTGCTGCCGGGCCACCCCCTCGCGTCGCTCCACGCGCTCACGCGGCTGCTGGACCCGCTCATGCACGATATCGCGGGTACCGAGCGCGCCCCCTGGCCATCCAGGAGCGCCGTCCTGTCGGACGAGCTGCCCGAGAGGAGGATCGGCTTCTCCCAACAGTACCTGATCAGGCTCTCCAGGTCGGCCGAGGGGTACGCCGCCCACGTGGTGTACAGGCACGGGACGGGCGTGACGTCCAAGCTGGCGGGCGTGGACGCCCTGCTGAACCTGGAAGAGGACGAGGCGCCGCGCAGCGGGGATGTGGTGGAGGTGGCGCTCGTCCTCTAGCGCCCGCGGCGGCCAACCTCCGCGATGAAGCTCTCCATTATCCCGCCGTCGCCCAGGGACGCCAGCTCCTCCCTGCTCCAGGAGCCGCCGGTGCAGATGCGCGGCAGGAGGATGTCCAGCACGTTCTCGCGGGAGAAGTGCACGATGCCGGAGGACACCCCTATCACGGGCTTCCCGTTGAGGTAGGCCAGCATGCTCATGGTCGTGGGCTTCACGGGGAAGCCGTAGATCACGAGCCTGGCGCCGGTCGCCAGTATGGCCCTGGGCGTCACGTCGGTCGGATCGACGCTCATCCCGCCCGTCACTATCACTAGGTCGTTCCTCGAGGCCGCCTCGGACACCGCAGCCGATATCGCGCGCTCGTCATCGGGCACTATGACCTTGCCGGCCAGGCTGCACCCGTAGAGCTCGAGCTTCGGCCTGACGGCCCCCTCGGCCAGGTCCCTAACGCGCCCCTCGTACACCTCCGTGCCGGTGACCACGAGCCACGCTCTGAGGCCGAGGGAAGGCTTCACGGACACTGAACCGCGCGCGATCCCCAGCGCGCGGGAGAAGTCCGCCCGGGGGACGTAGAGCGGTATCAGCTCGACTATCGCCACGAGGTCGCCGGCGGACACCCAGGATCCCCTGCGCCTGGACATGATGCGGAAGTCGGTGCTGGAGTTCACGGACTCCATTAGCCCTGGATCTATGGACAGGTAACCAGCCCTCGCCGCGTGGATGAACGCCTTGCCCTCGCCGGCGTAGCGGACCTCGACGCCCTCGCCGGCGACCGCCCTGGCCAGCCCGACGACCGCTTCGTCCTCCCACACGACGTCCGCGGGCCCGCTCCCGGGCTCGATCACCGCCACGTAGTCGTGGCCGGCCTCCTTGAGCGCCCTGAGGTGCGACTCAGTGATGACCTCGCCGCGCCTGACTATGGGCCCCTTCGCGGCCGCCGAGACCGCGGTGATGTCGTGCGCGGCACGCCTCCCCACGGCGTCCTCGGCCCTGAGTATCCTCCACCCCTCGACCATGCCCCGGGCTGAGGGGGAACCCCTATTAAGCTTAACGAACCCGATGATTTGGGGCCGTTACATCATCTAGATTGTTTAGCCACCGAGGACGTACATCGGCCTTATGCTGCTCGGCAGGTTCCCGGACCTTATCATGTACTTCACCCCGCCGTCCTTGGCGGCCACCGCCTCCCTGATCAGGCGCTCTATCTCGGAGTCGGGCGCCCCCGACCTCAGCGCGGACTTCAGGTCGAACTCCTTGGGGCTGAACATGCAGGGGACTATCCTGCCGTCGGCGGTGAGCCGGATCCTCTCGCAGTCGTCGCAGAAGGGCGCCGTTATCGACGCTATGAAGCCCACGCCGCCGCGCGAACCCCTGAAGGCGTAGTTCATGGCAGTGCTCCCCCTCTCCCTGGGGAGGGGCTCCAGGTCGAACCTCTGCCTCAGGGACTCATACATCTCCTGCCAGGAGAACACCCTGTCAATGCTCCAGGAGCCCTTGCCGTCGAACGGCATGAACTCGATGAACCTGATGAAGATCCCCCTCTCCCGCGCGAACTCTGCCAGGTCGACTATCTCCCCGTCGTTGAGCCCCCTGATTATTGTCGAGTTGAGCTTGACCGGCTGGAATCCCGCGTCGAGCGCGGCGTCTATCCCCCTGATCACGCGGTCGAGCGCGTCCACGCCCGTGACGGCCCTGAACTTGCCGCGGTCGAGGCTGGGCAGGCTGACCGTGACCGCCCGCAGGCCGGCATCCCGGAGGGCGCGCGCCTTCTCCTCCAGGAAGAACCCGTTGGTGGTCATGCTCAGGCTCTCGACGCCCGGCACCTGGGCTATCATGGAGACGAGCTTCTCGACGTCCTTCCTCATCAGGGGCTCCCCACCCGTCATCTTGACCTTGCTGACCCCCATGGACGCCAGGATGCGGACCAGGCGCGTTATCTCCTCGAACCTGAGCACGGATTCGCGGTCGAACCAGGTCGGTGACACGGGCATGCAGTACGTGCACCTGAAGTTGCAGCGCTCCGTGACGGAGATCCTGACCTTCCTTATCACCCTGCCGAAGGAGTCCACGAGCGGCCGGGCTGACGTTCCTCCGGGGGACACCTCGTGCCCGCGGGCGCTCACCTAAATAACGTTACTCCGGGAACCGGCGGCGGGATTCTTTACCTTGCTCACGACCCTGATCTCGGAGATGCGGGTCCACGGGTAGTTCCCGCTCTCGTCCTTCTCGAGCGACTTGACCATGTCCCAGACGTTCAGGAGGGCGGCCGCCACCCCGTTCAGGGCCTCCATCTCCACGCCAGTCCTCGCCACGGCCCTCACGGTCACGGTGACCCTGATGCCGTCGGGCTCCATGGACACGTCGGCGTCGATCCCCGTCACGGGGACGCTGTGGCAGAACGGCAGGTCGTAGGGGGTCCTCTTGACGGCCTCCATCGCAACGACCCTGGATATTGTGAGGGGATCCCCCTTCCTGACCTCGCCGCGCCTTATGGCCTCCAGGGTCGTCGCCCTCAGCACGATCTTGCCGGTGGCAGTCGCCTCGCGGTAGACCTCCTCCTTGCGCGTCACGTCGACCATCATTGCCGTCGTGAGGGGAGCTATCGCCGATAAAAATGTGCCGCGCCGGCCGGGCTAACGTTATATCCACGCGGAGCCGTGCGGCGGCGTGCACCACCCGACGCCTGAGGTCGAGCCCGTGTTCGCCGTGCTCGTCACGAGCGACAGCAGGTTCGAGGCCGCGCTCAGGGGTTCGAGGTACGACGACGAGAGCGGTTCCACGGCTGCCAGGATCCTCAGGGAGGAGGGATTTGAGGTCCTGGGACCGTTGATCCTGCCCAACGACGAGCTGGTCATAGCGGGGACCGTGTCCTACATCGCGGGGAGGGAGCTCGCCAACTCGATAATAGTGATAGGGGGGACCGGCGCTTCCCCGAGGGACGTGAGCGCGGACGCGCTGGAGGAAGTGTGCGACCGCGCGCTGCCGGGCTTCGGGGAGGCCTTCAGGGCCCTCACGAGAGAGGAGGACGCCGCCAAGTCCATCCTCACGAGGTCCACCGCGGGGACCTGCGGGGGCGCCGTGGCGTTCGCGATCCCCGGCAGCCCGGCGGCCGTGGAGATGGCCGTGAAGCGCCTGATAATCCCGACGATCAGGCACCTGCTGGGCGAGCTGCGCCGCTAGGGAGGGCGCACGCTGTAGGGGAAGCGCCCGTCCCTGTACGCCTCGTCCCAAAACATGTACTCGTAGATCGCGGACATCCTGTACGCGGCCCTCATGGCGGCGAGCGTCCTGCCGTCCGCCTCCAGCGAGTCCACGGCCCCTATGAGCCTGAGGACCTCGTCGCTGTACTCGCGCCCGGAGTACTGCTCTATCCACCTGCGGTAAACGGGGTTCGGCGAGGGTGGGCTGCGCGCCGCCAGGGTCCTTCCGACCTCCAGGTATATCCAGGAGCAGGGAAGGAGCGCCGCCAGGGCCTCCTCGAATGACCCGGTGCACGCGAGGGAGGACAGGTAGCTCGAGTACGCGACCGTGGTGGGCGAGGGCTCCGCGTCCTCCGCGCTGATGCCGGCGTCGGCCAGCACCTCCTCGTGGAACCTCATCTCCACGGAGCTGATCTCCGCCGCCATCGAAGCCAGGAGCTCCGCGTCCTCCGCCCTGCGCGCCCTGGCGGCGGTCGCGGCGAGCGCCGACCTGTACCTGCGGAGATACAGGTAATCCTGGACCAGGAAGCGCGTGAAGGCGTCCATCCCCAGGCTGCCGTCGGAGAGCCCGACGATGAACGGGTGCGCGAGTATGCCGGAGTAGACGTCCTCGGCGGAGCGCCACAGGAGCTCGGAGTTCCTCACGGCCTCACGCCCCTCACGGCGACGTAGTCCCCGCGGTCGTGCCCCGGCGCCGGATCCTCGGGGGAATCGTCCGAATACTTGGGGTGCCTCGTCAGCGTCTGGGCGAACTCCAGGTCCGTGAACCCGGCCCCCAGGAGCAGGGAGCCCAGCTCCTCCGAGGTGCGCCACCTGGCGGCGCGCACCATCTCTATCGGGTATGGACGCCTCGGCGAGACGCCCCTCAGGGCGTCCCAACCTACGATCGACGCGAGCCTGTACAGCAGGCCGTAGGAGCCCTCGGCCGAGACGTCGGCGACCACTATCCAACCGCCCGGCCTCAGGACGCGCCTGGCCTCCGCCAGCGCCGCCGATGGATCCGACACGTAGTCCAGGACTCCGTTCATCAGAACTGTGTCGAACTCGGAGCTCCCGAAGGGCAGGGCCTCGGCGCGGCCCCTGACGACCCTGAGCCCCCTGGTTGCGGCGATCCTGCCCATCTCGGACGGCTCGACGCACTCGTCCACGCGTATCCCGAACCTCTCCCTCAGCAGGAGCTCGAAGAGCCCGCTGCCGCAGCCCACGCTCAGCGCCCTCCCCGGGTCCCTCCTCCCCAGGAAGTAGGCCAGCAGCCTGAGCTCCGACTCGAGGACGTTCGGGTTCGACGTGAACCACTCGTCGTACGACCCGGGAGACGCGTCGAAGGGACTGAATGACACGCGCCATCCCTTGTCAAGTCACTTATAAAAATACACGAACCGAGTTATAGGGACGCTCCGGCTCCGGTAATCCCGGAAACAATAAATCGGCGGGCGCTCCCGCGGCCACGTGCGCCCCAGGATCACGGTCCTCGTGGATAACTTCGTGCCGAGGCCCGGCAGGATTCTGGGCGAGTACGGGCTCTCCCTACTCGTGGAGGTCGGCGATCTCAGGATACTGTACGACGCCGGCGCGACCGGCGAGGCACTGGTCAGGAACGCGGAGGAGCTGGGCGTGGACCTGAAGCGCCTGGACTACTTGGTGCTGAGCCACAGGCACTCGGACCACACGGGCGGGGTCCTCAGGCTGCTCGAGGCCAGGGGTGGCGGTACATTGCCGCTCGTGGCGCACCCAAAGCTGTTCGAGCCGGCGCTGGTCATGGACGGGGGCAGGTGGCGCGACATAGGGGCGCCCTTCAGCGAGCACGACCTTAGGCTGAGGGGCGCCAGGCCAATCCTGCTGAGGGAGCCGCTGAGGCTCGGCGACGGCGTCTGGTTCTCCGGCGAGGTGCCGCGCGACAGGGGGCCGAGCCACGCGGATGGGATGTTCTCGCCCAGGGGCGGGAGGATGGAGCCGGATCCGATGGAGGACGACGCCGCGATCTACGTCGACGTGGGCGACGGCTTCCTGGCGGTGACCGGGTGCGGCCACTCGGGCGTGGAGAACATCGTGGAGCTCGGCGCGCGCCTGACGGGGAAGCGGCCGGTGGCGCTGGTGGGCGGGCTCCACCTGATGCGCTCGAGCGATTCCAGGATAGAGGAGGTCGCGGGCTACCTGGGATCCAGGTCCCTGCGCTCGATGGTTCCGCTCCACTGCACGGGCCCGAGGGCGCACTGGAAGCTCAGCTCGGCCCTCGGGGGCGCCTACCGCCTGTCCGGGGCCGGCGACGTGATCGAGCTCGGGTGAGGGGGAGGAGGGACACGGCGGAGGGGCGCGTGAGGGCCGGTCCGTTCGAGGTATCGGTGCTGGCCGCGGACAGCATGGGAGTCCGCAGCATGGCGACGGTGGTGGACGCCTGCGGCACGCTGATAGGGCTCGACCTGGGGGCCTCGATAGCTCCCAAGCGCTACGGGCTGCCGCCGCACCGGGAGGAGCTGGCGGCGCTCTCCAGGGCCAGGAGGGCCATCAGGGAGGCCATCTCGGGCGCGGACGCCGTCGTGATAACGCACTACCACTACGACCACTACGTGAGGGATGAGCCGGGCCTCTACCGTGGGAAGAGGCTGTTCGTCAAGAACCCCTCGAGCGACGTGAACAGGAGCCAGAGGTGGAGGGCGAGGGCTTTCCTCGACGACATGGGCGTCTCGAGGTCCGCGGAGGTCCACTACGCCGACGGCGGGTCGTTCGACCTTGGGGGCCCCAGGCTCGAGTTCTCGAGGGCTGTGTGGCACGGCGAGCGCGGGACGCCCGTGGGCAAGGTGATCATGGTCAGGATATCGTGCAGCGGCGAGTCGGTGCTCTTCGCGAGCGACGTCCAGGGGCCCGTGGACCCGGATGCCGTGGGCGCGCTCGAGGCGTGGGGAGGGGCCAGGCTGCTCGAGATAAGTGGTCCCCCCACGTACTTCGCGGGGCTCAAGGTGCCGACAGACGCCGTGGAGGCGGGGCTGGCGGGCCTTATGCGGCTGATAGAATCGGGAGTCGCCGAGGTTGTGATAGTGGACCATCACCTGCTGAGGGACGCCCGCTACAGGGAGGCTATCTCGGCGCACGAGGCGGAGGCTTCCAGGAGGGGGATAAGGCTCGTCACCGCGGCCGAGTTCATGAACCGCAGGGTGGAGCAGCTGGAGGCGATGAGGAGGCGGCTATGGTCGGAGGAGCGGACTAGGAGCTCAGGCAGCGCTGCTCAACGGACCGCCTGAGCACCGGCTCCGACATGGCGCCTATCAGCCTGTCCACTTCCTTGCCGTCCTCGAAGAATATGAGCGTCGGTATCCCCATGATGTCGTACCTGTAGGCTATGTCTGGGTTATCGTCCACGTTGACCCTCGCGAAGACCACGCTGCCGGCGAACCTCTTGGCGAGCCGCCTGACGGCCGGCTCTATGAGCCTGCAGGGATAGCACCATTCGGCCCAGAAGTCGACCACGACGCAGCGATGTGTGGAGATGAACTCGTCGAAGTTCTCCACGGTGAGCTCAACGGGTTCCTCGAAGACCTCATTCTGCCGAGGGGCGCTCGCGGCGCCCGAGGACACCAACCTTTTCAGTATCCTCTCCTTGACCTGTTCCTCGAACTCGGCATCGTCCGGCGAACTCATTGCGAGCCGGGGTCCCTGCGGCCCGATAAACCCCTTTCGGAGGAACCGGTGGGGGCCAGGAGCCCTGAGGCCAACAGGTATGCGGAGCCCGCGAGGAGGGCCGAGCAGGCGGAGGCCGGCAGCATCGGTGACGCGAGGGCGACTGCCGCGAGCGCCGCCACGCCCGAGGACGCCAGCGGCCTGTCGGTGTGCAGCGGGCAGGACGATAGCCCGCGGCTGAAGTAGACGGCCAGGGCGGACGAGGACGCCATGGAAAAAGGCGCCGAGATTAACGGGTGTCCCGCGTAGCCGACAAGCGCCGCGATCGCGTAGCCGACCGGGAGTAGTGCGCCGTGGAGCCTGCGGATGCCGCCCCCGGCGGCCAGGTATCCGGCGGCGGCCAGCGCCGGGAGCCAGGGATAACCAGGGGAGAACGCCACTGATGCCGCGAGGGCGATCGCCCCCCTGCGCCCTCCCCCGGAGAGGACGAGCGCCACTGATGCCGCCGCGGAGAGAGCGAAGAGCTGCGGGGGAAGCAGCGGGGAGAGCGCCGTGAGGAGGGCGATCAGCGAGAGCAGCGCGTATTCGGCGGCGCCGGCGCCGACCGAGGTCGCGGCCGCGTACACCGCGAGCATCCCGGAGGCGGCGAAGGCCGGTCCCGGATCCGGATTGGGGTAGTAGGAGAGCGTGGCCAGCACCGCCGAGGCGACCACGGAGGCGATTGCCAGCAGCTCCCCGTATGACGGGCGGCTCATGCGATCACCTACGGTATCCCCAGGATCCCCTCGATGGCCTCGAGGACGAAGACCACGGCTATCATCGGGCTGGCCAGCTTGAACATGGCCCTCGCGGCGTCCCTCGTGGGGGAGCGCCTGAATTCCTCAGCCCTCCTCACGGCGAGCGCTGCCAGGGCGCTCGCCGTGAGGGCAGCCACAATCCCCCTGCGCGCCGCCGCCCAGTACGCCCAGGCCAGCGCCGGTATGGCCAGGGTGGAGTACTCCGTGTACCTGGCGGCCTCGGACGGCCCCTTCACGACGGGCATCATGGGGATCCCGGCCAGTCTGTAGTCGTCAGCGTAGTACGTCGCGATGAACCATATGTGCATGGGTATCCATGCGAGCACGATCGCGGCGAGCAGCAGGCCGGCAGGGGTCAGCCCGCGGGCCAGGGCCCAGCCGCCAAGCGCTGGCATCGCCCCGGCTATGCCGCCCAGGATGACGTTGTACGGGGTCACGCGCTTCACGATGTCGGTGTAGATGAGCACGTCCGAGAGGAACCCCACCAGTATCGTCAGCGTGAGCCCGCGCGACCACAAGGATGAGACTGCCAGCGACGCCAGGAAGCTGGCGGCGGCCAGCGCCACCGCGGCGCCGGGGGGAACCGAGCCGGACGGCAGCGGCCTCCTGGACGTCCTTGGCATCAGCGCGTCGATGTCGCGCTCCAGGTACATATTGGCCGCCGTCGTGCCCGATATCGCCAGGGCCTCGGCGACGGTCAGGACGGCCAGGTCCAGCGGCGACCTGCCGCCGGCCGCGAGGTATGCGCAGTAGGAGGTGACCAGGAGGAGGAGCGTCTGCGGCGGCTTGATGAGCTCCAAGAGATCCCGGGACCTCACGCCCCTGGCGCAGCGCAGGTCAGTAGTAAAGTTTGGCCCAGAGCCGGCGCTGGCAATGGAGCGGTGGGAACCTCAGCCGCCGCGAGCGAGAGCGCGCTCCGCCGCCGCCTCCAGGCGCCCGCTGAGCAGGATCCTGGCCAGCTCCTCCACGCTGTCCACGCCCATGTGTATGTGGCCCTCTAGGACGGGCTTCGGGCGGAACCCTATGGCCAGGTTGGCCTCGGCGAACATCGGCACGTCGTTCCACCCGTCGCCCACGGCGACCACGAAGCCCGGGCGGAACTCCGCCTTCAGCATGCGCGCAGCGGCGCCCTTGTCCGGGAACCTGAGCTCAACGCCGCTCAGGCGGCCACCGTCGAAGACCAGCCTGTGCGCCAGGAACCTGTCGTACGCGAGCCCGCCGCGGTCGAGCGCTGACCCCAGCAGGTCGAAGCCGCCCGAGACTATGGCGACGCGCCAGCCCTCATCCCTCAGCGCCCTGGTCATCTCGGCGGCGCCCGGCTCCATGTCCACGCGGGCCGCGACCTCGATGGCGTACTCCTCCGGGGTCCCCCGGAGTATCTCTATCCTCCTGTACAGGCTCTCGAGCCAGGAGCGGTGCCCATTTATGCCGTCGCGGAACTCCCTGAGGACCTCCTCGTACTTTCCGGCGCGCTCCGCGAGCTCGAGCAGGAACTCGTGGGGCGTCAGGACGCCCTCCAGGTCAAATATCACGAGCTTCCGGATTGGCTTGCCATGCCCACCCGTTCCCGAGGGCGAACGCCGATCCTAATAAGTATTATCCTACCCCCCGCTGGCCCGAGCCGCGCCGGCCAGGAGCGACGGGGACCGCCCAGGGCCTCGATCCATCCTCCTGAGCGTGAGCCCGTCCAGGTAGTACGCCGCGCTCCAGGGCCTCTCGAAGAACACCACGGGGACGCCGGCCACCGAGGAGATCTTGGCCAAGTAGTCGGCGCGGACCTGAGGGCACCCCTGGCATCCCAGGCGGATGCTGACCGATCCCTCGGATCTCCCGAGTATCAGGAGGCCGCCGGCGTCCTCGCCCACGTCCTTGGCCCCGCCGGGATAGATGGATGCCCTGAGCCCCGCGCCCTTCAGGGTCGCCGCGAGCCCATCGAGGAAGCCCTCCACCAGGTGCTCCGGAACTCCCTGGTCCACGTAGACCTCCAGGGTGGAACCGGGCCTCATGGACGCCACCACGGGCTCCAGCTCGCCCAGATCGAGCGTCCCCCACTCGGGCGCCCCAGCGGGCTTGATCAGCCTGCGGTCTGATGAGAGGAGGAAGCTCTCCCTGCTGGAGGGCGAGTAGGGGGACGCCACCCTGACGACCCTGAATCTGCGGCCCTGGACGTCGATGGGGCCGACCTCGAACAGGTAGTCGGCCACCGCCTCCTCCGGTCCCCCATCTGACACCATAAGCAGCGTCCCCCGGCCGATCCTGGCTATTCTCCTGAGCGTGAACAGCAGGTTCATGTACTCGCGCTCCTCGCCCACCATGCTTAGCAGGAGCCCCGCGGAGTCCACTACCACGAGGCCGCCGGACGAGAGCCCGTCCATGAGCCGGGTGGCCACCACCTTGAGGCCCTCATCCCTGATGGACGAGGCGTCTATGTTGGATGGGGAGTCCCCCTCCGGGCACACCACCGGGGATATGAAGCTCAGGACGACCGCGCGCCTCCTCCTGGCGGCGCCGCAGGCGATTCCCTCGAGCAGCTCCTCCCTGTCCCGCAGGTAGCGGCCCTCCAGGAGGTAGACCGCGCCCTCGATCAGGTTCCCCTCCAGGAGGCCCTCGAGCAGGTACTCGGGATCGCCGGCAGCCCCCTTGCCCAAGGCTTGGCTCCAGGGGGGCCCTCCGTTATATAGCGTTTGCCGTTACTGCGTCCCCGTCACTCCTGGAAGACCCCCCAGCTGGAGAGGGCGCGCATGTGGGACGGCAGCTGCGAGACCACGCCCAGCCTCGGCGAGTACAGGCCGCAGCCCAGCACCTCGTCCCCGTGCCTGACGATCACGTAGCCCGGCTCCACTGGGAACTCGCCCCTCACTATGCCCCCGCTCATGAACGCCAGTAGCTGCTCCTCATCACCGAGGTCCACGACGTTCCTCGTCGCGGAGCGGCCCACTATTCTGAGGAACGCGCTCGTCGGCTTCGGGCCCTTGCCGGATTCCTTGATCGCGCGCACCCCGACGGACTCCGCGCACGTCACCTGGCCGGGCAATGCTGGATCGCCGCTGAAGACCCAGTAGCTGTCACCGCTCGCGAAGAACGAGTAGCCGGCCAGGGCCTCCCTAGGTATGCCGAACCTATCCTCGAGGTACTTGAGCAGCCGCTCCACCTCGCCCGGCTCAGCGGGCCGCAGGCTTCCTGAGCAGCGCAATGAACATCCCCCCGGTGTCGTTCAGGTGAGGGTAGACCCTGACGGCGCGCTCCACCCCGGGCGAGAAGCGGTACGATCTGCCCCTCTCGTCCGTCCACGACCTGATGCCCGGCTCCGCCCTCACGGGCAGCCTGACGTCCTCGGCCTCCGCGCCCAGGGATATCGCGTAGTCGACGACCAGCTCCGACTCCTCGGGCGCGAACGTGCAGACAGAGTAGACCAGCGCGCCGCCCGGCGCCAGCAGCTCCAGCGCCCTCCTCACCAGCGCCATCTGAAGTCTCGAGAGACCGCGTATCTGGGCGAGCGTGAGCCTCGCCACATGCTCGGGAGACCTCCTGGCGACGCCCTCCGAGCTGCACGGGGCGTCCAGCAGTATCTTGGGGAAGGCCACCCGCGACGACATGCGCCTGCCGTCGTTCCTGGTCACCACGACGTTGGTCACCCTCAGGCGGTCGATGTTGGACCTGAGGGCGCCTATCCTGTTATAGTCCACGTCGTTCGCCACTATGGTCCCGGAGTTCAGCATCATCTGCGCCATCTGCGTGGTCTTGCTGCCGGGGGCGGCCGCCATGTCCAGTACGAGGTCGCCCGGCCCCGGCGACAGCACCAGGGGCGGCAGGGCGGAGCTCAGCTCCTGCACGTAGTAGTACCCCAGCAGGTGCTCGAGCGTCCTCCCGGGGTTGCCCACGGGGCCGAGGTCATCGATCCTGAGGAACCAGGGGTGCCAGGGCACGGGGCTGAGCCTCATCCCGCGCGCGGAGAGGCGCGCCGAGAGCGCGCCCGGATCTGTGAGGAGCGTGTTCACCCTGATGGTGGGCCTCAGCGGCGTGAGCATGCGCTCCAGGAACGCGTCGAAGTCCGGCACTATGGCCCTGTAGCGGGATAGATGGGCCCTCAGGCGCTCGCGGACGCCGGCGCTCATGGTGCCACCCTGCACCCGCGCACGATCAGCTCGCCCGCGAGGCGGGCCGAGAGCGAGGGCCCGAGGACGGGCTCGAGGGACCCTGCCGCGGCGGCGCGGGCATCCCGCACAGGGAGGTCGCGCGGCGCCCAGCCGATTCTCCAGATCACCGTATCCAGGTGAAGGGGAGGGATCCCGCTCGCGCGGGAGACCTCCGACCACGCGCGCCTGGCCGCCTCCGGGCGCGACATGATCGTCCTGACCGGATCCGCGCCCGGCGGAACGTCGATGATGCCCGAGGAGTGCGAGACGCAGGAGACCCGCACGTCGACCGGTATCTGGACGTCCATCGGCAGGACCGCTCCCGGGCATGCCGATCCGCGGCAGGCGTAGTACGCCATCTTCAGCGAGAAGACCACGGTCTTGTCGTCCGGCCGCTGCCCCAGCGCGGACGCGATCGCCGAGAGCAGGCCCCCGTATTCCCCGAGGATCGCCTCGCGGGGGGACTCGGCGACCAGCCTGAGCCAGCGGCCGGCGGCCAGCGCCTTCCCGAGCCTGCGCAGCTTCGTGTCCCTGGCGACGACGCCGCCCCTGCACGAGGAGAGGAACTGGCCCACGGCGCGGGCAGCTCCCTCCGGGTCGCCGGGACACTCGTGGCCGGAGAAGAAGTCGCGGAAGCACTCCCACCACTCCTCGCCCCTCATCGCTAGCCTGTACGTGACGAGCGCGGCGAGCATGGAGCAGAGGGAGCCGGGGCCCGCGCCCCAGCGGCGGGCCACGTCGGCCGCGAACGCGAACTGCGGGTCCAGAGACTCCTCGACCGCCAGCACGCGATCCAGGCCGACCTCGGAGAACGCCTCCGAGACGGCGCGCACCCTCGGCTCGGACACGGCGAGTTCCAACTGCTCACTGCACTCTCACGACGGCCGTGAGGCCCTGGAGCTCGCCCCTCCTGCTCCTGATGGCCGCCTCCTGGAGCTCGTCGAACGCGAAGACGTCCTTGGGTATGCTCATGTCGATCCTCTTCGCGGCCTCCACCATCCTGTATATGGAGCTCCGCCTGACGTTCTGCACTGTCCTGATAGTCCTGCCCCAGAGGTTCCCGTGGTAGTCCGACACGGTCATGGGCGTCGAGAATATCTGCGAGAGGACCAGGACGCCGCCGGGCGCGATTGACCTCAGGGCCCTCTCGGTGGCCTCGCCGATCGCCGGGAACGAGATCACCGCGTCCAGCGGGACCGGCGACCCCTCCTCCAGCAGGTTGCCGACCCACCTGGCGCCCAGGGACTCGGCCACCTCCCTGTGCGCCCTGGACCTCGTGCTCACGTAGACGTCCACCCCCATGCTCCTCGCGACCTTCATGACGTAGTACGCGGTCGGGCCGAAGCCCAGGAGCCCGAGGCGGTCCCCGGGGCCCACCTCGGCCAGCTCGAAAGCCAGATAGCCGGTCATCCCGGGGCACATCATGGGGGCCAGGTCCTCGAAGTCCAGCGGGACCCCATCCAGGGGAACGGCGAAGCCCTCGTCGGCCACGACGTACTCTGCGTAGCCCCCGTCGACGTCCCAACCTGTCCTCCTTATGAGCGGGCAGTGGTTCTCGCGCCCGGTCGTGCACATCTTGCAGTGGCCGCAGGCCCCGTAGATCCACGTGAGGCCCGCCCTGTCGCCGGGCCTGAAGCGCGTGACTCCCTCCCCCACCTCGTCAACGACCCCCGCTATCTGGTGCCCCAGGACCAGGGGGGACTTGTGGAGCGGCAGGTCCCCCTCCGCTATGTGGAGGTCCGTGCGGCATATGCCGGTGGCCCTGATCCTTATCCGGACCTGGCCGGGGCCGGGCTCCGGGGTCGGGTAGTCCTCCACGAGCTCGAGCGGCCTCTCCTCAATCCTCGCCTGCCTGCGCAGGACCCAGGCCCTCATCGCTGCGCGATCGCCCCCGGGAACTGATAAGCTTTAGACGACGTCCGGCATGTACCTCCTGACCACGCCCTCGTAGTCATCCCTCAGCGCCTTCGTGGCCGCGGGGAGCCACTGCAGCAAGTCCTCCGCGGTTATCCCGTCCTCGCCCTTCGCCGACGCGGCGAGGTCGCCGGACAGCCCGTGGACGAACACGCCGGCGCGCACGGCGTCGCCGACCTCGAGCCCGAGGCCGTACATCGCGGCTATCGTGCCCGTCAGCACGTCCCCGGAGCCGGCGGTGCCCATGCCGGAGTTGCCGCTCATGTTGATGAATGCCCTGCCGTCCGGGTACGCTATTATGCTGTGGGCGCCCTTGAGCACGACGTAGGAGTTCAGGTCGCGGGCGGCCTCCCTGGCGACGTCGACCCTCCTGGACTCGACCTCGCCCACGGGCCTCCCAATCAGGCGCGACATCTCGCCCGGATGGGGCGTCAGGATGGTGGGCTTCCCCCTGGACCTCAGGACTGACGTGTCGGACGATATGGCGGTGAGCCCGTCGCCGTCCACTATTAGGGGGCGGTCGATCTCGGGCACCAGGGACCTGACCAGCGACTGCGCCTCGGGATCCAGGGATACCCCGGGCCCCAGCACCACCACGTCTATGTCGTGCTCATCTATGAGCTCGAGGATCCTCTGCTTGTTGGAGGCGGCCAGGGCTCCCCCCTCGGTCTCCTCCATGGGTATGTAGACCACCTCGCTCGCCCTGGCGGCTATGAACGGTATGACGGACCTGGGCGCGGCGAGCCTCGAGTACCCCCCGCCCGCCTTGAGGAACGAGAGCGACGAGAAGTAGGGGGCCCCGTAGTAGTTCCTGGCCCCTGCCACCGCCAGGAGCTTGCCGAACGTCCCCTTGTGCCCCCAGGGGGGCCTCCACGGCAGCCTGGGCGGCTCCTTCACCTCGGTCATTATGTCGGGCGACTCCTGGAGCTCGGGCGGGAAGGATATGTGCGACACCACGAGCTTCCCGCCGTAGTAGTAGCCCGGGTACAGCAGGTTCCCGAGCTTCGGGAGGCCGAACGTCACCGTGTAGGATGCCCTGACGGCGGCGCCGTAGACCCTGCCGTCGTCCCCGCCCACGCCTGACGGTATGTCCACGCTGAACACGGTCTTCCCGGCGCGGTTGATCTCCTCTATCACGGACCTGTGGATGCCGGACACCTCCCTGGACAGGCCCGTCCCGAAGAGGCCGTCCACGACGGCATCGCACCAGCCGAGGGACGACCTGAGGCCGTCGAGCGACGAGCCCTCGACGAGGACCTCGATGGGGATCCCGGCCCTCGACACCATCTGGTAGTTCTGGAGGGCGGGGCCCCTGTAGCCGGACGGATCGCCGACCACGAACACGCGCACGTGGCCGCCGCTCGAGTTCAGCTTCCTGGCGACGACGAGCGCGTCCCCTCCGTTGTTGCCGATGCCCGCCACTACCACGAAGCGCCTCCCGCGGACGCCCATCTCGCGCAGGATCACGTAGTAGACCGCGTGGCCCGCGTTCTCCATGAGCAGCAGGTGGTCGACGCCGTACTTGGAGGCGGCGGCTGAGTCCAGCCCGCGCATCTGCTCGACCGTGCTAACCTTCATGGTCACCCACCGTGGACCGGCCCCGGGATATACGCTCTTCCCGGGGCGAACCTGGCCCGTCAACTCAAGCCCAATGGATGTATCCAAATTCGGGCGGGTCCTGGGCTGGCT
>JBMFHR010000017.1:0-20856 GCA_049976725.1 Conexivisphaera sp.
AGGCGGGGTTCCCGAGGGTCATCTGCAGCGCCGCGAAGAACCTGGTGAGCCCTCCATGTTCGCCGGAGTCGGCATGCTCGGGATCCGGTTGATCGCCTACTCCATCAATCTTACCCCGCTTGTCATGCGCGCTCATGGCCGTTTCCTCATGACCAGAACTGGCACCGGCGACTTAGAGATCACCTTCAGCGTCACGCTGCCTACGAAGAATTCCTTGACGTACCCGAATCCGCGATGTCCCATCATTATCATGTCGAATCTCCCGGTCTTGGCATGTTCAATTATGACCTCCGCCGGATCTCCTACCGCTATCTCGTAGCTTACTTCGTAGGGCCCGAGCCTCTTAATCATATTTATTAGATCTTTCAGCTTGCCCTCTGCGATCCTCCTTCCATTCTCTATAACATCTTCCGTCACGAACTCGCTGACCTCTGACATGTTCAGGGGTATCACGTGCAGCAACTCCACGCAGCGAACGTTGCTCAGTTTGCTGAGCCCCACGGCTATCCATTCCTCGGTGCCCTTGGAGAAGTCCACCGGAACCAATAAGCCTAGATACCTTGAACTGCTTTCACTCATTGCGTTTCACCTCCCCTTTATCCTGGGCCTCCGCCACTATTATCTCCCTTTCCTCCAGGATCTCGACCCTCCTTCCAACGCCGTAGAAGCTCATTATCTTCTCCCGGAGCTTGATGAATAGTATTATGAACACCACTTGGAACGCAGGCAACAGCGAGGGAGCCATTGATGCTAGGAACGCGGCCTGCGAGCCGAGCGCAGCCAGGGCTATTGTAGTTATGGCAATGGCCGTCGCCTCGTTCTTCGGAATGCCGGTGAGTATCGCGACCATGGCCGAGCTGTACGACGTTTCGTTCTTCCTGCTCAGCCTGACGTACTTGAACAGCACCGTGAAGACCGTCAGCGATACCGACCCGAAGACAATTGCTGAGTAGAAGACCCCTAGGACGTCCATGATGTGCGTTATCAGCATTCCCGCATGCGCGAAGAAAATTGTGAATATTATTATGAACATACCAAGCATCGTGAGCGATGGAAAGAGCGGACTTATCCTCCTGAATTTTTCCTGCCCCATCTTCCTGATCATCGCCTCGTGTGTGGGTACTGCGATGGCCAGCGGGATCACCAGCACCTCGATTATCGTCATGACAAGCCCCATCTCGACCCCCGAGAGCGCCGCGCTCGAGAGCGCGAAGCCCTTCAGCTGGTGCGCGAGGACGGAGTTGATGTACAGTGATGTCTCGAGCGGGATCAATGCCAGCGATAGCATGAATGAGAGCGCCACCATGGCCGTCGCCGAGCTTATGTCGGCCAACATCAGCCCCACGTAGCCGATGCTCATCGAGGAGCACGGCACGAGCCATGCGATGAAGAGTCCGAGCCTCACGTATGGGCTCCCGACGAACAGATCTCCTAGGAGTACCGCCATCAGGGGTCCATATATGAAGTTGAGAATTATCACCGCGGCGACCAGCTTGAGGTTCCTGAACGCGTTCCCCAGGGCCCGGACGTTCAGCATGAGCATCATGGGAAAAATCATTATGTATATCGATGCCATCATGATCATTTGGAGCAGGCCCGAGTGGGCGTGCACCCAGGCCATGCCGTAGTACCCTGTGGCAAGCCCTATGACTATCATTAAACCCACGTAGAGGCCCAGCCACCTGTCGAGGTGCGCCCTTAGCATCTCCAACCTGGTCGCGCTCTGCATGGAAGCCATCTATCCGAGGTTCGATGTGGCAGTTAGATAAAAATTTCTGGCAAAAATTGTTAGATAAGATTCCAAGAAATCATTTAATTAAGAGATGTCTATATATTATTTTAGCGTAAAATGATTTAACTCGGGGACACGAATCGTTCGCGATGGATGATAAGGGGCCAATGCTTGACGAGCTGGACTACAAAATACTGAAGCTTCTAGAGGAAGATTGCACGCTCACGTACAAGGAAGTCGCCGAGAAAGTCAACAGGAGCCTCTGGACCGTCAGGGACAGAATAGAGCTCATGAAAATGAATGGCGTCATAAGGAAATGTAAGGCAGTTCTGGATTATAAAAAGATGGGATACATGTGTAAAGGCATTCTGTTCTTCAACATCCCCGCCGAGCACATTGAAAGGGCCGTTGAGTTCATGAGATCCCAGGAAGCCATAAAGAGCATCATGATAATCAGCGGCGACAGGAGATTCGTCATAACCATAGTGGGTAGGGACGCCAGCGAAGTAAGAAATTATGTGCTAAAAAATTTAACAAGATTCAAGATCTATAACACGGAGCTCGACTGCGTGCTGGAAGAATACGTCTGACGCAATTTTTGCGCGACAACTAGAAAAAATCGCGCGCGCATCCCCATTCGATGGCCGAGAAAGCACCCGGAGCATCGGAGGAGATCAGGAGATTTGCCGAGCAGACGCTCGGGGAGATGCCGGAGGTGATAAATCAGCTCCTCAGGCTCGACGAGGATGCCGCCGTCGAGCAGTTCACCGAGAACAACGTTCTGTACCTGGGGAGGAAGGGCCTTCCAAGGAGGATTCTGGCGCTCATCGCTATGTCGGTCGCCCTGGCCAACGGCCCGAAGGAATCAGCCATGATACACTTTAAACTCGCAAGGAGATTCGGGGCGAGGGATGAGGAGGTAATGGACGCCATCAGGGCCGCAAAAATGGCCCTCATGTCGTCCACGCTTGATGCCGTGGCTTCGGTGATCGAGTCCGGAAAGGGGGAGTTGCTCGAGGAGGATCCCGGCTCTGATGCACTTCTTGAGAAGGTGAGGCTAGAATCAGGCATAGTTCCCGAGAGATTGCACCTGACGGCGTCCTTTTCGGGTTCGCTGCTCAGGGAGCACCTGAGGGAGAAGGAGGAGCTGTTGAGGTCCAGAGCCCTTGAAAGGAAATACGTGTTCGCGATAGCGTTAGCGGTCAGCATCACAATACATGATATGGGATGCCAGAAAGTCTACTTAGATCAATTCACCAGGAATGGAGGCACCAGAGCGGAACTCGAGGATGTGATGAGCGTGACCAGGTTTATCACAGGTAACAGGGCCTTTGTGAATGCTCTCGACATACTCCGCCTCATGAACAGCGGCTGACCTTCCTAAATCCTATCGCAGATAGGCTCGATAACATCAATAGATCAAAAACTATTCAGTGCACGGCCGAGACGTACCTCGACGAGGGAGGACGGCTTAGCTGTTCGATGGGAAGATGGATTGTGCGCGCCGCGTACCGGCGCCTGAGGATCCCCAGGAGCAGCAGGCCGAGCGCCGTGAGGCTGGCCCTCCTCAGCGGATTCCTGATGCCGGCAGTGACCATCCTGACGCCCTCCGTGAGGTCGTCGAAGGCCTTGAGGAGCGCCCTCAGGACGAACTCCCTCCTCAGAGGATTCTCCAGTAGATCGTCGAGCGCTGTGAAGTTGCCGTTCCTGAAGGCGGCCACCGGCATGAGTGGCAGGGGGAAGGTGACCACCCTGAGGTCCTTCAGCCTGTCGAGGAGCTCGAGGTTCGCGATCACGTCCTCGTCGGTCTCGCCCGGGAAGTTGAGTATCATCGTGCCCACGACTATCCAGCCGTTGTCGTTCAGGATACCGATCGCCTCCACCACTACATCCGGGTAATCGACCGGCCTGTAGGGCAACGCCTTGCCCCTCATGTACCTCTCCAGGAGGGACGGTGATGCCGTTTCTATCCCCATCTCTATGAACGTATGCCTTCCACCCTCGTTCACGTACTCGCCCACGCGCCTGACCATGCCCGGCTCCTGTGCCACCACGGCGGCCGTCGTGAAATCTATCGATATAGTCCTGTCATCGCCGTACGACTTGACTAGCCTGTAGGCCTTCCTGGTCAGCTCGATGACCTTCTCCGGGCGCGGATCTATGCCGCTCGCCCCGTACCTGAAGTACTCCTCGCTGTGCAGAGTTATGCCATCCGCTCCTCCCTGCTCCAAGTTGAGCCGCATCTCGTCCTCTATGTGGCCCTCGAACGGGAATGATCTTATCATGCCGCTGAGGTTCGGTGTGCAGAACGCGCACCCCCTCCCGCATCCCCTCGTGACCTCAACTACTCCTCCGTTGGACGGCGTGACTATCCTCGCCACCTCGTCCACGCCGGCCGGCCTAGCATGGAAAACGCGCGGCACGGACCCTCCGGAGAGCAATTTGTCGAAGAACGACGGCCCATCGCGCTCGAATTCACCCTCGAACACGATGTCGATGCCCAGCCGGTCCTGCATCCCGCTGTCCAACACCTGCCATGCCGCCGGTCCCCCCACCACGATCCGGAAGTTGCGCCTGAAGGGGGAGACGTTCGCGCTTCCCACCACGTACCTGAAGGACCTGGCTATGTAGGGGAGGCCCTTGTACGGCAGACCTGCGAGCTTCACTATCCAGTACGTTATGCCGGAACCATAGCTGTAGCCCATGCCGTCCATCGTGTAGATGCCCACCACCTTCGTCCTGGGACCTATGGCCCTGTGAAGCTCATAGGGGCTCGCGATCACCGCGTCGATGCCGGACTCCCTGAGCTTCGCCTCCACCTTCGCCAGCCCGTAGGGGGCCCTCCTCGCGATTCCGTTGGAATCCGCTTCGACGCCGAACATCATCGAGGAGAGCCTGTCGCCCAGCAAGTTCTCGGGGAGGGCGCTTAGGAAGCCGATGAGGGAGGAGCCCATCGTGTCGCTCGCGATCGCCGGTTCGCTGGTGAGCACGACCACGTGGCCAGAGGTGGTCATCGCGGTCAGGCGAATCTTTCTATTGCGAAAATTTAACCGTTTTCCAGGTTTTTTTGTGATATAGGACGGACGATACCGTCTCACAATTGCTGCAATGATGGATGTTCGTACTATTTTTTGTAATATCTGAGTATAAGCTAGAATTCGGTACGGCTGGTGGATTGATGATAAGGCGTTCGGAATGCGTACATGTAGTCCTCCAGCGTTTATGCTACTAGTGAGTGCCTAGGTACCCGGATATGAAGAGCGCCTTTATCGGATACGGTTCACCAGTCAGCGCCGCCTCCACGACGCCCTTGAACTGGGAGATTCCGGCCTTCTGAAGAAGGGGCCATCTGTACCAGTCCACCCTCGGGTACTGCGAGAGCGAGCTGGGCGCGGGAGCAGAGCCGCCGAACACGCTCTTTATGGTCTTGCCGGAGATGCTCACGAACGACGGCACCCCACCCGGAACCGGGAACAGCAGCCCACCTGGCCTCTCCACGTTGCCGACCAAGACGTTCAAGATATCTATGGCTCTCCAGTCGTCGACGTCGTTCCCGTTCCTGGCGCTCCACCAGCCCGTGTAGGCCACGCCCCTCATGTTCGCGAACTCGCGCGCAACGCTCACTATCTCGTCCGCGGCGATCCCCGTGATGCCGGAGGCCACCTGAGGAGTGTACTTCGATGCGCGCTGGGCCAGCAGGTTGAACGCGGTGGTCACCTGCACGGTGGACCCGTTGCCCAGCGTCGCCGAGCCCGAGTACTCGAGCGACGGTGACTGGGAGGAGCGGTAGCTCACTATCGCGCCAGCGTACTCGTCGTAGACGGCGAAGTCGGAGTCGCCCCATCCCATGTCGGCGCCCGTGAGCGGTGTTCCATCGGGCTTTATGAGGAACGGCGCATTGGTGCTGGACTTGAGGAATTGCGCATCATAGAGACCGTTCTGTATTATGTAGTTAGCGATGGCCAGCGCGAACGCCGCGTCCGTGCCGGGCTTTATGGGGAGCCACCAGGTCTCCACCGGGAGCGCGACGTTCGGCATCTTAGGGTCCACGATGACCACCTGCACGTTGTTGTCCCTGGCCGCAGAGAGCGCCCTGAGCTCCCCCATCGTGCAGTTGAAGTTCCTCCCTATCGCGAGGACGTAGCGGGCGTTAGCTAGGTCCGGGATGAGCGCGAATGGGCTCGCGGTGCCGGCGCCGAAGATCGCGACCCTGGCGATGCCGGAGGCGCCGAAGCAGGTCCCGTTATGCGATATTGCGTTGTTGGGCGTCCCCAGCAGTATTCCCAGGGTGGAGAACTCGGGCATCCAGTGGCTGGTGACGGCCACCGACTGGGGCCCGTACTTCGATATTATGTCCTGCAGGCGGCTCGCTATGTCGTCGAGTGCCTCCTCCCATGTGACGGACTTCCACCTCGGGTTCCCCTTGGATCCTACGTTGCGAAGGGGGGATTTGAGCCTCAGCGGATGATCCCACAGCCATACGCCGGATGCGCCGCGACCACATTCCCCCGCCTGGGGGGATGCCAGGTTAGGACGTATCCAGACAGGCCTCCCGGAGGAATCGACGGATAGCTGAAGTGAACATGCACTTCCCCCGGCCCTGCAGTAGACCGGGTAGAGCCCGGAACTTGTTGATTGACCGGCCACCGAGGATGGGCCGTCATTCATCATGACTGCACGGCTGAATGGAATCTTGGAGACCGCGGATGCCACCGCGACGGCCGCCGCTGTAGCCGCTCCGAGCTTCAGGAACCCCCTCCTGGTTATGCGGATGCGAACTGCGCCGCCTTCTGAGTTTTTGCTATATTAATTACATAAGGGATTCAGTCCAGCGCCACAAGATGTCGCATGGAACTTGACGCGACCTCCACAAATGCCCTGAAGATCGAGATCCCGCTGGCCGACCCCAGCGCGGGCGGCACCTGCCAGTCGTAGATCGCCCTCTCTGGATGGGGCATGAGTCCCAGGACGTCACCATCCGGTGAGCAGAGGCCCGCTATGTCCGCCTCAGAGCCATTGGGATTATATGGGTAGGTGCCCCCCACTGGAGTGCCGTCCGGCATGGAGTACTTGTATGCCACGAGGCCGGCGGACTCGAGCTCCTCGACGCAACGCGGATCGGAGAAGACCACCTTGCCCTCGCCGTGCGCCACGGGCATTGGTTGTACGTCGGGGCCAGCGGATAGCCTGCACCGGCCGACCCTCCTGACATGGATCCAGCGGAACTCGAAGCGGGCTGAGGAGTTGGGCGCCAGCGCTGCCCGACAGCCATCTATTCCCGGGAGCACCCCGAGCTCCACCAGCACTTGGAATCCATTGCAGATCCCCAGGACCGGCCGCCCCCTAGATCTCATTTCCTCTATGGTGTCGCGGAGCGATGTCCTGAGCTTCGCGGCCAGCACCGCGCCCGCCCTCACCCTGTCGGCGTATGAGAACCCGCCCGGCAGGACAACGCCCGCGAAGCGCGAGAGGTCGACGATCCCCGCCTCGAGGTCGGAGACGCGGACCACCTCGACGATCCCCCCCGCCTCCCTCAGCGCCCGCGCCGTCTCGCGGTCGCAGTTGGTCCCCGGTGCCCTCAGCACCGCCACCCTGGTCACCAAGGTCCCCGCCTCCAAGCGGCCTCCGCCTCCCTCAGGCCTAGCTCCACGGAGAGGCCCGCTCCCCCGAGCACGAGATCGCCCTCGCGCAGCACCTCGCCCACGCGCGCGAACGCGCAGCCCGCGGACCTCATGAGGCGCTCCAACTCCTCCTCAGCGCCGCGGCGCGCCTCAAGGAGGAACCTGCCGTTGCTCTCCGAGAAGAGCAGGTGGTAGCCGCGCAGGGAGCCCTCGGACGGCGCGCGGCCCAGGTCCAGCTCCAGGCCCAGGCGGCCGGAGATCGCCATCTCGGCCGCCGCCACCGCGAGCCCCCCGTCCGACGCGTCGTGGACGGCCACCGCGAGCCCCCCGTCTATGGCGCGCACCACGCAGTCCATGGACCTCGCCGACTCGTCTGGCCTCACCCTGGGCACCACGCCGCCACGGATGCCCAGGAGCTCGAAGTACTCGGATCCCCCCATCTCCGCCCTGGTGACGCCCACCGCGTAGACGGCGTCCCCCGGGGACTTCAGCGACGCGGTGACGGTGCGCCTGACGTCCGGCACGATGCCGATCGCTGTTATGAGCAGGGTCGGGAGCACGGACCCCAGGGGCGACTCGTTGTAGAGGCTGTCCTTCCCGGAGACGAAGGGGGTCCCAAATGCCTCGGCGAAGTCGCGGCACGCCCTCAGCGCCTCCACGAGGGACCACATGTTCTCCGCCCTCTCGGGGCTCCCCCATGCGAAGTTATCCAGCAGGGACACCCTCCTGCCCCCCACCGCGGCGTTGTTGCGCAGCGCCTCGTCTATGCTGGACGCGGCCATCCAGTAGGGGCTTATCCTAGAGTACCTCGGCTTGAGGCCCACCGAGATGGCTATCCCCTCCCAGCCGTCGTCCAGCGGCCTCACCACGGCCGCGTCGTTGTGGCCGCCGCCCGGCTCCTCCAGAGGGTACACGACCGTGTTCCCCCTGACCCCCATGTCGTACGTCCTGAGCACGCCCTCCCTGCTAGACACGTTGGGCGACGAGAGCAGGCGCAGCAGGACCTCCGCGGGGTCCCCGGGCTCATCGAGCGGGGGGTCCTCCTCCGCCGGCATCGGGGGCCTGGCCGCAGTCCTCGTGACCCTCGGCGGGTTGAAGAGGAAGTCCATGTCGACGTCCACGACGAGCTCGCCGCGGAAGCTGGCCCTGAACCTGCCCGAGTCCGTGAGGCGCCCTATGACGGCGGCCTCCAGGCCCTCGGCGCGCGCCAGCTCCAGCACGCGGTCGGCCTGGCCCGGGCGGACCGACAGCAGCATGCGCTCCTGCGACTCGGACACCAGGATCTCCCAGGCCTCCATCTCCTCCCTCAGCGGAACCGCGTCCAGCGAGATCTCGCACCCTCCGCCAGCGTCGCGAGCCATCTCGGCCGCCGCCACCGCGAGCCCGCCGCCGCCCAGGTCCGTCACTCCCGAGGCGAGGCGCGAGTCCCTGACCGCCGAGATGAGCCTCACGAGCCCCTCCTCCACCAGCGGATCCGGTATCTGTACCGCGGGCCTCAGGGCCCTCAGGTCGCCTGGGAGCGCCGAGGACGCGAAAGTCGCCCCCGCTATCCCGTCCCTCCCTGTCCTGTTGCCGACGAGCACCAGATGGTCCCCGGGGCGCGGGTCCTTCACGTAACCGCTGAGGGGCAGCACTCCCACGCAGCCGGCGTAGACCAGCGGCGTCCCCAAGTACCCCTCGTCGAAGACCACCGCGCCCGCCAGCGTGGGGATCCCCACGTTGTTGCCGTAGTACCCTATCCCGGCGATCACGCCGTCCATCACGCGCCTGGGGCTGAGCGTGCCCGGTGGGGAGGAGAAGCCCGGAGGGCCGAAGCACAGGACGTCCAGCAGCGCGACCGGATCGGCCCACACGGCCAGGACGTCCCTTATGACGCCGCCGACCCCCGTGGCGGCGCCCCCGAACGGCTCCACGGCCGACGGGTGATTGTGGGTCTCGACCTTCACGGCCACCCCGTAGCCGCGCGCGAGCTCGACGATGCCCGCGTTGTCCCTGAGGGATGAGATGACCCAGGGGGCCCTGGAGACCGATCCTATGAACGTCGACAGCGGGTCATCGACCAGCAGCTTGCCCTCCGCGTCCACCACCCTCCCCCGGAACGTCCTGTGCCTGCAGTGCTCCGACCACACCTGCGATATCAGGCCCATCTCGGCCCTGCTCGGGGGCCTCCCCAGCCCCTCGAAGTACCTCCTCACGGCCTCCGCGTCCGCAGGATCCACCGGTCCCTCTACCGCCTCGATCCCCATCTCCCATGACCTCCGCGCGGCAGGCGTCCCTCACGGGGTTCGCCAGAAGCGCGTCGCACATCTCCCTCGCGATGGATGCGGCCTCCTCGGCGGTGCCGGCCTCCACTATGATGTCGTAGATCCTGCCGGCCCTCACTGAGGAGACCGGGAAGCCCAACCCGGAGAGCGCGTCCCTGATCGTGCGGCCCTCCGGATCCACCAGCTCCTCCCTGAGCCAGACCTCCACCCTAACCCTGTGGAGCGCCATACGAGATCGCCCCCTCAGCGGCCCTCGCTATCGCGGCTGCCGCCTCCCTCGCCGCCTCCAGCGAGGGCGAGCACGCCGCCGCGAGCCCCATCCGCCTCCCCGGGTACGCCGTCGGCTTCCCGAAGTACCAGAGATCTCCCCTGATCCGCATGCTCGATATCACCGCGTGCGCGGCCGATGGATCCCAGTGTTCGACCGGGGAACCCGGGGGCACATCGTTCGGCGCCAAGACGACCCTGGCAGCGCAGGCCGAGCCCGCGTCCGCGAGGCGCGGCGCCGACACCGCGAGCCCCATGGTCGACCTCAGGTGGAGGGATCCCTCGTCCTCTGTCAGCGCCCACCGCGAGACCATTCCGGTATCGTGCGGCCTGTTGGCGAACTCGCTCGTGTAGACCCTGCCGTTGACAACGAACTGCTCCACGGCGTAGATTCCCAGTCCCCCCAGGGCATCGGCGATCCTCCTGGCCTGCTCCGCGCCCTCCCTCTCGAGGCGCTGGGGTGCCCCGGAGGGGATCCAGCTCTCCACGTAAACGGCGCCCGGCCTCCTGTGGCCCACGGCGGGGAGCACAGTGGTCCTCAGCCTGCCATCGGGGTCGAAGTGCCTCACCACGAGCTGCGTGAGCTCCAGCCCCCTCTCCCTGAGCTCCGGCAGGTACCTCTCCACTACGACCTCGTCGCCCCTTCCCCTGGCGTGCCTGAGCGCGTGCTCGTAGGCCACCTCCAGCTCGCCCTCCTCGCGCACGATCGAGGTCCCGTGGCCGCTGGACGTCATGACGGGCTTTACTATGACGGGCAGGCCCAGCTCGTCCGCGGCAGCGCGGAGCTCCTCGGCCGATCCGGCGTACCTCCACTCCACGGCCGGAATCCCCAGGTCGCTTATCAGCAGCTTGCTGGCCAGCCTGTCCATGCCGATCAGGGGACCGTAGGGCGTCGACACCACGTTGTAGCCCTTGCGCGTGGCCATCTCGAAGACGCGCGCCGTGTCCGCCGCCTCGACCTCCAGGAATATCGCGTGCCTCCTCGAGCGAGGATCGCCGATGAACCCCTCTATCGCCGACTCGAGCGCGTTCCCGTCCCTCATGTCGATGACGGCGCTGGCGTCCGCGCTGTCCTGCGCGGGGAAGCCGGGATACCTGTCTATCGCCGCCGTGAGCACCCCGCCCGTCCTCCCTCCCAGCGACCTCCTGGCCGCTGTGAGCACGAGATCGCCCAGCTCCCCTCCACCCACGCTGACGTAGACGAAGGGGTTCCCCGGCTCCAGGCGCCTCAGCGGCTCCAGGCGGGGCTCCAGCTCCCGCGCGTACGACATGGCCTCCTCCACGACTGCCCTCCTGGGCTCTATCCCCCTAATCGCGCCCCATCACCTCCCTCATCACCTCCTCGGCCGGATCCACGAGCCCCCTCCCGGGTATCCAGTCGACCCTCCTCCCGAGGATGCCCCTCTCCATCCTGTACCTGTAGAGGGACCTGACCCTCTCAGCCGACCTGATGGCCCTCTCCACCATCTCGGCGGACCCTATGTCCTGCCTGTGCAGGAGACGCCATCCATCCGCCAGCGACACCGCCGCGGCGCAGCGCTCGGCGCGCGAGGAGGCCTCGGGCGGATCAGATCCGCGCGCGAGGACCTCCGCGGCCCTCGATCCCCTCGTCACTATTGAGCCGGAGGCCGCGTCCTCGTTCACCGATCCCCAGTAGATGCTGCAGCCCGCGGCCCTCAGGGCCTCCCAGTCCACCGAGACGGGGTGGCCGGCCGCCAGGTCGCGGTAGTCCGGGTAGCCGCGTGGGGCCAGAGCCTTCACGACCGTGGCGTCCTCCGAGAATCTCATCCTGATCCCCTCGAGCCTCCCGTCCACCGCGGCCTCGAGGACCTCTAGCAGGTCGGACTCGAGGGATGCCAACGCGTTCACTCCCTCCGGATCGCCGAGCCTCGCGTACATCTCTATCAGGGTCGGCCCCTCGACCTCTGTCAGCATCATCTGGCCCGCGACGAAACCGACGTACCTGCGCCCCGCCACCTCCTCGATCGCCCTGACCATGGAGGACACTATGCGCACGCTGGCCTCGTACTCCTCCTCCGTGAGGAACGGGAGGAGGCGGCCCGAGGAGTAGCTCCCCATTCCTCCCGTCTCCGGCCCCATGCCGAAGTCGAACGCGTGCTTGTTGTCCTGCACTGGGGGGAAACAGCGCAACGAGCGCCCATCGGACACGCACTGCACGGTGTACTCGGGCCCCCACACTTTCTCCTCCACGAGTATCCTCTCCTCTAGGTCGCCGTAGCCCGCGACGTAGTCCTCCAGCCACGCCGCGTGCTCGAGCTTGAAAGCGGCCTTCTCCCCGTGCAGGTAGGCCTGCCTGTCCTCTATCACCTTGACCCCCTTGCCTCCCGCCTGCCTGGCTGGCTTCAGGACCACGTTCTGCGTCCACGTGGGCGCGTCGGGCTGCGCGGCCAAGTCCGCCACTGCCTCCTCGCGGCTCCTGTACGTGCGGAAGAGCAGCCTGCCAGGTATCCCGCGCGACCACTGTATCCTGCGCATGAGTGCCTTCGACATCTCGATGGCCGCCAGCTGCCTCGCGGCGCCCACCACGGGGATCCCCGCGGCCTCGAGCGCGTCGGCGACTCCCCGGAAGAGCGGCTCCTCGGGCCCCACGACCGCCAGCTCGATCCCCCACCTCCCCGCGGCCTCCAGCACGGCCGCCGGGTCCGAGGGGTCCACGACCGCGTACTCTCCCCCCGTCCGCTCGACGATCCTCCTTATGCCGGGATTCACCGCCTCCGCTATCCAGTGGATCCTGGGGCCGCGGGGACTGGCCGCCAGCGCCTCCGCGATCGCGTGCTCCCTCGCTCCCCCGCCTATCCCGAGCACCTTCAAGCTCCTCCCCTCCAGCAGATAGTGCAGAGGCCGCCCTGGCCGAGCGCCCTGCGCAGGCCCTCGATGCTCAGGAAGCGGACGCTGTCCGCGCCGATGACGGCGGCTATGTCGTCCTCCGGCAGGTCGGACGATATCAGCTCGTCCCGCGGGGGTATGCGGCCCAGCGGACAGCCGCCGACGAGCGGCGGGCTCCCTATCCTCACGTGGATCCTCCTGGCCCCCTTCCTCCTCATGTTCCAGACCACGTTCCTCAGCGTGGTTCCCCTGACGACGCTGTCGTCCACGAGGACCACGTCCTTCCCCTCCACGGACGATCCTATGACGTTCAGCTTCAGCTGGACCCCGACTATCCTCTCCAGGGCCGTCTGGAGCCCGGCCGTCCTCACCCTCCCGATACTGGAGACGAACCCCAGCGCCAGCGGTATGCCGGACCTCTTGGAGTACCCGGCCGCCACCGGGAGGGACGTCTCGGGCACCCCTATCACGACGTCCGCGTCCGCGGGCGCCTCCTCTGCCAGGATCTCCCCGATCCTCTCCCTGACCGAGTACACCGGGATCCCGTCCAGCACTGAGTCGTGCCTGGCATTGTAGACGTACTCGAAGGAGCAAGCCGCGGGATCGGCCCCGGCTCCCGCCGCGATCCTCCTCTCCACCTCGAGCGGCCCCATGACGAGGATCTCGCCCGGGCGGAGGGGCCCCACGTGCTCGAAGCCCATGACCTCGAGGGCCGCGGACTCCGACGCGACGGCTCCCATGTCGAAGCCCATCGCGCCAACCTCGAGCGGGAGGGATCCGCGCGGGTCCCTGGCCGCCACCATCAGCCCGCCGCGCGAGAGAGCCACGAAGGAGTAGCGTCCGCCGATGCGCCCCACGACGCTCGCGACGGCGGACGCCGGATCAGTTGACGACATCGCGGCCTCAAGCGCCTCCGCCAGAGCTTCCCAGCCTCCCTCTGGGACCCCGTCCCCCGCGAGCGCCACGCCGCGGATCCCGAACCACGAGTCGGGGCCCGACAGGACGGCGCCGACCCCGGCGTGGCCCTGCATTCCCTCCGGCAGGCCGTCCACCTCGTTGGCCGAGCCTGAGTACATGCCGGAGCCATCCCAAGTGGCCACGCGCGCGCCGTAATACCCGCGGTGCTGGATCCCCAGAAGTCCGTACCTTATGAAGGAGGAGACCCTCCACCTCTCCCTCCCCTGCCCGAACGCCATCACGCCGACGATCCCCCCCATCGACCCATCGCCTCCGTGATCCTACTCCTGATGCCGGGGTTCCTCAGCGCCACCTCGGCCAGCGCGGACGCCCTCTCGGTGGGGTAGCGCCCCGTCACGCACGCGACGCACGAGTCGCGCCCCACCACGTCCAGGAAGTCGTCCAGGTCCTGGTAATTCACGCTGTCCGCCCCGAGCTCCCGCGCCACCTCCTCCGGTCCCCTGTTGAACCCGATCAGCTCGCCGTAGGTGGCCATGTCGACGCCGTAGAAGCACGGGTGTGATATCCTGGGGAACGTGGAGAACACGTGAATCTCGGCAGCCCCGACGCCCCTCAGGGCCGCTACCAGGCGCCGCAGGGTATCCCCCCTGACGATGCTGTCGTCCATCAGCGCTATCCTCCTTCCGGCAGCCCTCCTGGACACGTTGTACTTCCTGGCTATCAGCTCAGGCCTCAGCGCGCCGGTGGACATGAACGCCCTCGCCCTCACGAACCTGTGCTTGAAGACGAGCATCTCCATGGGCTTCCCCGAGGCCTCGTGGAACCCGTACGCCGCGTCGACCGCGGTCTCCGGGACCGGGGCGACGACATCGACCCGCGCCGCGACGTCCCTGTACCTAGCCGCGAGCCTCCTCCCGAGCTCCCTCCTGACCTCGTACACGTACCTGCCCCCGAGGACCGAGTCGGGCCGGGCGAAGTACGCGTACTCGAACGAGCACAGACGCTCGCGGCGTCCCGGCGCGTAGCGCGCGCGGGAGACATTCCCGTCCCTCACGACCAGCAGCTCCCCCGGCGCCACCGGATCCCACCTGGACACCCCGACCATATCCAGCGCCACGGTCTCCGAGGCCACCAGCACAAGGTCGTCGGCCGCGCCGAGGAAGAGGGGCCTTATCCCATTCGGATCCCTGGCGGCGAAGAGCGTCCCGTCCTCCGTGAGCCCGACGATCGAGTACGCCCCGTCCACCCTCGCGGACAGGCGAAGCATCGCGTCCCTCAGCCCGCCCCCCTCCAGGCCCCTCAGGAGCTCCAGCGCCAAGAGCTCCGCGTCCGATCCCGTGCTCGTGCGGAATCCGGAGGACTCGAGACTCCTCCTGATCTCCACCGCGTTCGCGACGTTCCCGTTGTAGGCCAGCGCCAGCCTCCTCCCGCGCGCGCCCACGATGACCGGCTGCGCGTCCCTGAGCAGGTCCTCGGGGGAGCTTCCCCCGGACGTCGCGTACCTCACGTGGCCCACCCCGACGGCGCCGTCTTGGAGATCCGACGGCGGTTCGTCGGGGAGCGGCCCAAGCCCAACCGTCCTGGTTATGCCCCCGCGCAGGATCGCGAATCCGTGTGACTGCTGCCCCCTATGGTTAAGGCTGATCAGCGACCAGTACAGGTCGCGGAGTACCCCTCCGCCCCGCCTATATGCCCCCGCCACCCCGCAGCTCTCTCCTGGCGAGGCCTATCACCTCCTCCAGCCCCAAGAGCCCCAGGTCCTCGAAGCGCGACCGGCCGGAGATCACCTCGTACGCGCCCCTCGCCCTCCTAGCAACTTGATCCACCACCACCCGCGGGAGCCGGCAGTCGATGCAGCCGGTCCTCCTCAGGTACGACCTCAGGAACTCCTTGTCGAGGCACGAGTCCTCCTGAGGCCTCCCGGGCTCGTAGCGCTCTGAGGGCCATATGCGCGCCGAGTCGTGCGTCGGCGGCTCGTCGATCTGGATTATCCCGTCCGGGGTCCTGCCGAACTCGAACTTAGCGTCGGCGAGTATCAGGCCCCTAGAGGCGGCCACCCGGCGGTAGAACTCGTAGAGCCTCAGGCTGGCCTCCTCTATCTCGGCCCACTCGTCCCTCGTCAGGATCCCGGAGCTGATGGCGTCCTCCGCGCTTATCTCCTCGTCGTGCCCGACCTGACTCTTCGTTGTGGGCGTGAGCACGGGCTCGGGCAGCTCGTCGGCCATGCGGAGGCCCGGTGGCAGCTCCACGCCGGAGATCACCCTCCTCCCCTCCGAGTACGCACGCCACGCGGAGCCGTAGATGTAGCCCCTGACTATCAGCTCCAGATCTATCCTAGACGCCTTGCGGACCTCCATGGCGCACTCGTCTACGGTCTTAATGAAGTGGTTCGGGTAGACGCCGGCGCTCATGCCGAGGAGCAGCGAGGACATCGCGCTGAGGCTGGCGCCCTTGCCGGGTATCTGGTCCGGGAGCACGCGATCGAACGCTGAAATCCTGTCCGTGAAGACCATCAGCAGGCGATCCCCCAGGTCGTAGATGTCCTTCACCTTGCCCCTCCAGCTCGGGGGACCGTCGGGGATCCTGGCCCTAGCGCTCGCGCAGTTGCCCTCCACGAGCCGGCGTGATTCGTCAATTTATTTAAAAATTATTTAAAAATATGAGCCAATTTGACACGAACATGCATCGCGAGCCCTCGTCGGCCGACCGGGCTCACCCATTAATAGCGCGCCGTTCCGGGCGGCGCGTGGACGCCCAGATATACACCGACGGCGCGTCGAGAGGGAACCCTGGCCCCTGCGCGTACGCTTACCTCATAGTGCGGGGCGGCGACGTGGTGGCCCGCCGCAGCGGATACATAGGCACCTGCACGAACAACGAGGCAGAGTACGTCGCCGTGAGGGAGGCACTAGAGGAGGCCCTCAGGCTCGGCCTCAGGAGGGTGCGCATCCACTCGGACAGCAGGCTCGTCATCAACCAGCTATCCGGGAGGTGGCGCGCGAGGAACCCCAGAATGAGGGCTCTGGCAGCCGGCATAAGGGCTCTGGCCGCGAAGTTCGACGAGGTAGAGTTCGTCAACGTTCCCCGGGAGGATCCCCTCATCGGGGCAGTGGACGCGATGTGCAACGAGACCCTCGACGCCCTGCGCGGGGCGGGCGCACGTTGATACCCTTATGTAAATTTGATGAAGATATATCGCGTAATGATATAAAATACACTCACATTCTGGCGGCGTGCGCGAGTATCCAGGGCTCGGCGCGACCGCGATATGTCCCTACTGCGGCCTGGCTTGCAGGCTGCGCCTGACGCCTGACTCCACCGCCCCGGATCCCACGGATCCCGTCAGCAGGGGATCCCCCTGCGTGAGGGGCATGACGGTGCACGAGGCCATAGGCAGGGGGAGGCTCCTGGAGCCCATGGTGAGGCGCGGGAAGCGCGGGCGCGCCGAGCGTGTGGGGTGGAGCGACGCGCTGAGCAGGATCGCCCGCGAGATAGCCGGATCGGATCCGCTCGGCGTGCACGTGGCGATATCGGGCAAGGTGACCAACGAGGACGCGCTAGCCCTCGTCAGGCTGGCGCTCTCGGTGATTGGGACCCCGAACGTCGACGGCGCGAGCGCCAGGGTCTGCCACTCATCCACTGTCGGCGTGCTGAAAGAGATACTCGGCGTCCCCGCGTCCACGGGAACTCTTGACGATATCCTGGGGATGGACCTGCTGCTGCTGGCGGGGACGAACCCCGCCGTGGACTACCCTCCGATGTACGCCCGGATAGCAAGGGCGCGCGCCCGCGGCGCCTCAGTGATCTACCTGGGCACGCTCAACTCGGAGACCGCCCGGGCCTCCGACGTCGCGGTGCTCGTGAGGCCAGGCGGAGAAACGGCCGTCCTGAACTACGTAGCCAGGGAGGTCCTGGAGTCGGGCGCGCCCGCCTGGGTGAGCTCGGTGCCCGGGTGGGACGATTACTACTCGTGGATCTCCGCCTACGACCGCCGCAGAGCGGAGGAAGCGCTGATCGGGCCGACGGAGGCGCTGTCAAGGGCGGTCGATCTGGTGATCGATTCCGTCAGGATGGGCGTGGCCAGCGGCATGGGCCTGACGCACGCCCCTGGAGGCTGCGCCGCCCTCGTGTCGCTCTACGACTTAGCGCTCCTGAAGCGCGCGACTGTCGTCACGATGAGGGGGCTCGTCAACGTGCAGGGGGTGGGCGACATGGGCGCCTGCCCGGGGCTGGGATGCTGGGACGAGGAGCACAGGAGGGCCGCCGAGTCGCGCTGGGGTCCCCTGCCCCGCGGGGGGCTCACGTTCACGGACGCGTTGCTGGAGGGCCGCCCCGACGTCATCATAATGACCGACATGAACCCGCTCCACAGCCTCCCCGAACCGCGCGCCGTGAGGAGGGCGCTGGAGGACGCGTTCGTGGTATGCATGTGCAGCTACTCCAACGAGACGTCGGAGCTGGCGGACGTGCTGCTCCCGGTCCCCATGATGCCCGAGAGGGAGGGGACCGTGACGAACGGCGAGAGGAGGGTCAGGCCGGTGGCGCGCGCCCTGCCGCCTCCCGGCTCCTCCAGGCAGGAGTGGGAGATAGCCGTGGCGCTGGCCAGGCTCCTGGGGAGCGAGATGGGGTACTCCTCGGCGCTTGACGTGACGCGCGAGATAAAGGCGCTCGTCCCAGGGTACCAGGGGATAGACGTCGAGGCGCTCGCCGCGGGGCGCGATCAGTGGGCTGACAAGGGACCAGTCAGGCCCAGGCTCGCGGTCGCGGAGGACCCCGGCCCGGTGAGGGCGCCCCCAGGGAGCTGGCTCATTGTGGACCTGCGCAGCCCCCATCACTTCCTGGGGGGCGAGGTTACGTGGAGGGTCAGGTCCCTCGCCAGGGCGTCCGGCGGCCCGGCCATCATGATGAACCCGCGGGACTTGGAGGAACTGGGTATCGCGGGCGCCAGGGTTAGGGCGTGCAGCGAGGTCGGGTGCGTGGAGGCGCCCGTGCGCGCCAATCCGTCGATCCCGAGGGGATTCCTGGGCTACTACCTGAGCAACAGGAGGGCCCGCTACAACGACCTAGTGCCCTGGAGGCCATCGCCGTGCTCAAGGACCCCGCTCTACAAGTACGTGCCCGTCACGCTGTACCTGGGCGAGGAGCCGCTGTCCCCGCCCCTCGGGCCGGAGGAGGTCGAGGTCTTCCGGAAGGGGACGCATCCTCTAGGGTGATATCTCCTCCAGCACCCTCGCCGTGGTCCTCGGGGCCAGCTGGATCAGCGCGGCCGCGGCGACCTGGAAGGACGTCACGGCGAGGAGCGCCAGCAGTGGGTCGGACGTGACGTAGAGGATCCCCGAGGCGGCGAACATTGAGATCGCGCCACCGATGTGGCCCAGCCCCTCCGAGAGGGCGAACCCGCTCGCGCGTGCCCTGGTGGGGAACAGCTCGGCCGTCACGGTGAACGCTATGGGCATTACCATGTTGAACCCCAGGAAGTACACGAATGACCCCAGGAGGGCCAGCGCCATGTCGCCGACCGCCGGGGCCAGGAGCGCGACTCCCGCCAGGGATATCGCCGCGGAGAGCGCCACCAGGCGCCTCCTGTCGAAGCGATCAGCTATCAGGGCGGCCAGCGCCATGGCCGCGACGTCCCCGGTGGATCCGAGTGCGACCAGCATCTCGTTCACAGGGAAACCGAAGCCTATTGCGCCCAGGACGATCGCCAGTCCCGCCACGCCGATGTACACGGTGATGTACGTCAGTATCCAGAACGGAAGGAGGATCGCGAACCTCCTCCTGTAGGAGGGATTGCCGAGGATCTCGGAGTAGGGAACGCGGCCGGGCGCCTCGAGGGGCGCGGGCACCTGGCGCGGGGGCGGCAGGGAGCCGACCTTCCGGAGGGCCCTCTCCTCCATCATGGAGACCACGCGATCCGCCTCCCCGATCCTGCCCCTCGCGATCAGCCACCTGGTCGACTCAGGCAGCGCGAACCTCAGGACGACCCCCAGGACGGCCAGCAACCCCCCTATCCAGTACACGAGCCTCCACCCATTCGCGGCGAACCACCCGCTGGCGCCGAGCGCGAACGGGAGGCCGTAGGGGAAGGGGGCCGGAGGGGTCACCAGGACCAGCGAGATCCACGTGGACGCCACGACGCCGATCGCGCCCACTACGTAGAGCGCGGAGGCGTACCTCCCCCTCTTGAGCGCCGGAACCAGCTCGCTCACATACGTAGCTGAGACCGCGAAGTCGGCGCCTATCCCGAGGCCCGTGAGAGTTCTGGCCGCGACGAACGTCGCGTAGTCGGGGGCGAGACCGTTGACAGCGCTGCCGATCCCGGCGATCAGAAGGGCCACCATCAGCATGGTCCTCCTGCCCATGCGATCAGAGAGGGGCGCCAGCCCCAGCGCCCCCACCATGTAAGCCGCTATGTACGACATGACGGGGAGGGCCTCGAGAGTCGCCAGCTCGGGGCTGCTGGGCGAGCTCACCCATCCGAGGGAGAGCGCGGTCTGCGTGAACGTGATGTTCATGGCGAACAGATCGTAGAAAGTGAACAGGTAGCTGGCGCCGATTATCAGGATGAATGATATGGGAAGGGCCCACACGGGGATCCTCTCCTGCCTCGCGAGAATGGTCGTAGGATCCCTTAGGTCGTCTGATCCCTTAGATGCATCGCCCGTTCCACTCCGCACGGGCCAACAGCCATCCATTACTAATTTAAAAAATTTTACAAATTCTCGGCTTCAATGTGTAAATATACTATATCGAATACCGATAATGCGGTCACATCGATATAAATTCGTCGTAAAATGAAAATGCAGCATGGAATCCGGGCGGGCTCACTCCATGCAACAGCTCATCCTCGAGATGTCCCTGCGGAAGGACTGCGCGGCCAGCTTTATTCCCTCGGAGAGCGTCGGGAATACGTGCGCGACATCCACCAAATCGTCCACCGTGAGGCCCAGCCTCATGGCCATAGCGCCCTCCGCTATGAACCCGGTCGCCCACGATGAGAGCGCGTGGACCCCCCACGATCCTGCCGGTCGGGGACGCGATTACCTAGAAAGCTCCGACGTCCTCCCTCAGGATCCTCCCTCTCGGGACCATCTCCCGTCGCACCTCATTTGTGTCGGTGTCGCGTCGCTGATCCTCAGGGGCATCGGCTAACCCCCAGATCTCTCGCTATGATCTCGGCAGCCCGCTTGCCCGACAGCAACATACC
>JBMFHR010000018.1:0-20710 GCA_049976725.1 Conexivisphaera sp.
CAGGATACCGGCCGGATAAGGACCTCGAGTGAATGTTGAGGGACGGACCGTCCCCACGGCCGGGCGCGATTTCCCTACAAATTTGTAGGGAAATGGAGGAGGGTGCGTCGGGGGACGGGACCCGCATCATCCCTACAAATTTGTAGGGATATCGCGTGACGGAAAGGGCCTCGGTGTGATCCCGGGTGAAATGGAGGGGATGGAAGGGCCGAATAACCCCACTGTTTCCTCTGGAGCGCCTGAAATCACGGCGTTCACAGTGTGAATTCCGAGAAAGCGCCGACCCCTGGATTTCCAGTGGAGCATGTGGAGCATGTGGTGGGGCGAGCTACACTCGGCTGTGAAGGTTCCGCTGGGACGCGCTTGTCAAGGCCCGCACGACGTAATTGTTGACTAGTTCACATGTGAACTAATATTAGGGAGTTCGCGTGAACCTCCCACGCGGTGGTTGCCCGGTCAGAGCGTCGAGCGCCCCAGGGTGAAGCTCATCAGGATCATTGTGAGGGACATCCATGACCGGGAGACCACCCTGGAGGTCAAGGGTAAGGTGGACGCCGAGAGCCTGGAGTACCTGATAGGGAACCTGAGGGCGCTCGTGGGGGCCGGGGGCGAGGGCCGCGGGCTCGGCGCCGAGGAGCGGCGCGAGCAGGACACCTACTACTCGAAACTGAGGGACCTGATAGCGTCGTATCTGAGGAGCGGTTACTTCACATCCATACAGGTCCGCGATCTGTACAGGGAGATGTATAATGAGGACCTGAAGCTGACCACGATATCCACGTACCTCGGGCGCATGGTCTCGGACGGCGTCCTCGAGAGGGTACGCCATGGCAGGAAGTGGATCTATGAGTATGTTGGGGAGGCCGTCGAGGAGGTTGAGTGAGGCCCCCTCCCCACAGTTTCCATTGGAGATTTGGGGTGAGGAAGTGGGTTGAGGTTCCGGGGACGTCCCAGATCAATTATGATTACTACTCTACTCTAATTATATTCTCTTAGGGATTTATATTTTCTTCAGAGGAAATATTGGTGTCAGTGATGGGATGAGCTCGACTCCAGTGGAAGGAGTGGGGGCGGGGGGCTCTCGGCGCGACGTGCTCGATGAAATCTTCAATCGTGTGATAACATCGAGCTCCATATTCCTCAACAGGGACGTCCTCCGTAACGACTACGTCCCCGACCACATACTCTTCAGGGACAACGAGATCTCGCAGCTGGGCCAGATGCTCGCCCCCCTTCTCAGGGGCAACAAGCCGTCCAACATATTCCTCTACGGGAAGACCGGGACCGGGAAGACGGTGGTGGCCAGGTACGTTATGAGGAAGATGAACGAGAAGTTCAGGGAGCTGGGCCTCAACTCCACCTTCATCTACATCAACACGAGGCTCGCGTCGACCCAATACAAGGTGCTCGTGGACCTCGGCTCCCAGCTCGACGTCTCGATACCCTTCACGGGCCTGTCCCTGAGCGAGGCCTCCTCCAGGATATTCGAGAGGATAAGGAGGGATGGGAGGAACGTCGTGGTGATATTGGACGAGATCGACTACATCGTGAAGAACTTCGGCGACGACATGCTCTACGAGTTCACTAGGGTCAACAACCAGCTGAGCGGCAACTTCATCACCATAATGGGGATATCCAACGACCTGAAGTTCAAGGAGTACCTCGATCCGAGGGTCCTGAGCAGCCTGTCCGAGGAGGAGGTCGTCTTCCCGCCCTACACCGTGGAGGAGCTCGAGGCCATACTCAGGGACCGCGCGGCGGCCGCCTTCAGGCCGGGCGCGGTCTCGGACTCCGCGATCAGGCTCTGCGCCTCCCTGGCCGCGTCGGAGCACGGGGATGCGAGGAGGGCCGTGGACCTCCTGAGGGTGGCGGGCGAGCTGGCCGAGAGGGAGGGGAGCGACGAGGTCACGGCGGACCACGTGTCGAGGGCCTCCAGGAGCATCGAGCGCGACCGCACCTACGAGGTGATAAGGAGCCTTCCCCTCCACGGCAAGCTGATACTCGCGGCGGTCCTCGCGACGCCCGAGGAGGCGAACACGGGCAGGCTGTACTCGAACTACGTGGCGATAGCCAGGAGGCTGGGCGTGGAGCCGCTGACCCAGAGGAGGGTCAGCGGGATACTGAGCGAGCTGGACGTGCTGGGGGTCGTGAACGCGCCGGTCGTGAGCAGCGGCCGCTTCGGCCGGTCGAAGAGGATCAAGCTCGCGGTGCCCCGGGACGCCGTCATGAGGGCCCTCGGGGAGGACGAGCTGGTGTCCTCCATCCTTCGGCGAGCAGCGGCCCCCTCCAGAGGACGTCCATCCTGGACAGGTCCACGACGGCGACAGCCGGGACCCTGGGTCCCCTCCGCCTCCTCCAGGACGGCGTCGAGAGGAGGAGCACGTTGCCCGCCTTGAGGGCGTCCGCCATGTGGGTGTGGCCCGCGTGGAAGACGCTCGGCACGGTCCCTATCTCCAGCCCCTCCAGGCCGCTGGGGAAAACGGGGTAGTCCAGCGGGCCCAGTGCCGGCAGCAGGCTGCGCACCGAGAGAAGCCTCCTCATGGCCACCGTCGGCCTCGCGGCGCCCAGGAGCTCCATGGCGCGCGGGATTGTCTGGCCGTGGTAGAGGAGGACCCTGGCGCCCGACATGAGGACCGTGGACGGGTTGCCCAGCAGGTACACGTTCGGCACGTCCTCCAGCATCCCCCTGAACTGCCTCTCTATGGGCGGCTGGGGCAGGGAGGAGGGCGAGGCGTCGCACTCGCCGGGCACCAGGACCTTGACCACACCCTCCGGCAGCCTCATGAGAGCGCGGGCCACCTCGTTGTAGACGGAGCGGGGATCGTCGCACCCGCAGTCCGCCAGGTCCCCCGTGATCGCCAGGTAGGAGAGGCTGCGCGCGACCTCCCTCTCCATCTCCCCCGAGGTCACCTGGCGCACGAACGACTCGAGACCCTCGCAGTCGTCCCCGGTCCTGCAGTGCAGGTCGGAGAGGAACGCCGCGTACGTCCTCCTGGTCGGCCCCTCGAACCCGGGGCGGGAGGCGGCCCGGAGCCCCTCGACGCGCCTGACGATCAGCCGCCTGCCCCTCTCCTGGATGGAGAATATCGCCGGCTCGTCCGGGAGCAGCCCAGCCACATCGCCCTCGGCCTCCCTCCCGACCACCGCCCTCAGGGTCCCTCCCTCGTCCTCGAGCACGACCTCCATGCGCCCCCCCACGCTGCGGCGCTCGAGGATGACCGCCAGCGCAAGCCAAGTTCCCCCCTTGCCTCCCCCGGCCTCCCCGATCTCCGAGAGGGTGCTGAGCTCCTCGGCCCTCCTGCCCACGATCTTCCTGGCGATCCCGAGCCTCCTGACGACGTGCTCCCTGAAGTCCCTCGGGTCCGAGTAGGAGGCGGGGAACCTCCCCCCGTCCTCCAGCACCAGGAAGTCCGGAGCCTCCTCCAAGGGCCACCCCCGCCATCCTCGCTCTCCCTAATAACGGAATCCCTGGAGGGGCTCCGGGCGATCACCGCGATTTCCCTACAAATTTGTAGGGATGATGCGGGTCCCGTCCCCCGACGCACCCTCCTCCATTTCCCTACAAATTTGTAGGGAAATCGCGCCCGGCCGTGGGGCGCGAACCCCTCCTCCCACGAACTCGCGGGGGGACACCGCACTACGAGTAAATAGCCGGCACCACCTATATGGGCGCGTGGGCACGGTCGGCCTCCTCTGCGGCGGGCTCTCCACGAGGATGGGCCATAAGAAGGAGCTCCAGCCGTTCCGCGGCAGGCCTCTCCTGGCGGTCGTCGCCGAATGCCTCTCGGGGCTGGGCCACTCGGTGCACATCCTGGCCTCCAGGGCGGACGCGGAGGCCGCGAGGGCCATCACGGGCGGCCGCTACCCGATCCTCGTCGACAGGACCGAGGCCAGGACCCCGCTGAACGGCCTCAGGTCCCTCCTGGAGGTGACGCCGCCGGGGGAGTGCGCGTTCCTGCTGGGAGGGGACTCCCCGATAATCGATCCCTCCCTGATATCGGACGCCCTGGGCCTGTGCGCCCGCGGGTTCGCCGCGGTCCTCCCAATGTGGGGGGGAGGCAGGGTGGACACCGTCCACGCGGCGTACTCCCCGTCCGTCAGGGGGATCCTCGAGGAGCGGCTGGGGTCCCCCGGCTCCGACCTGTCGATGGCTGCCTTCATCCGGAGCATACACCCGGTCGCGTTCCTGGAGGCGGAGCGCTACGGCCTGGCGCTGGGCGACGCGGACACCAGGATGGAGATGACGCTCCTGGAGCACCTGTACAACGGCCGCGGCTGCAGCGCGGGATCTTTTTAACGAAGCGCGGCGATGGTAGTACGAGCGCGAAACTTGGAGGAGCTCAGCCCGAGGCTGGAGGAGGAGGTCGGCCGCAGGGCCCTCTACCTCGAGATGTGCCCCAACTGCGGCTCGCACATCTCCGACGCGCGGCTGGAGGTCGGCCTGCCCTGCACGGCCTGCTACCCCAGCCCATCGGAGGCCGTCCTGGGGGCCCGCGACCCCGCGTCGAGGATCAGGGAGGTCATCGCCGAGCTGGCCAGGGCCCGCGCCCTGAGGAGGTACGGCCGCGCCTTCAGGACCCTTTCCCGCCTGGAGGAGTTCAACGGATTCTTCAGGAGGGCCACGGGGTACGACCTCTGGACCGTCCAGAGGACCTGGGCCTCGAGGGCCCTCTCGGGCCAGAGCTTCGCCATAGTGTCCCCGACGGGGACCGGGAAGACGGTCTTCGGCATCATCCTCTCCCTCTACCACGTGGCGCGCCTCCGGAGGAGGTCCTCCAGGCTGGGCGAGAAGGCGTACCTCGTGTTCCCCTCCTCCTTCCTGGTGCAGCAGGCCAGGGACAAGCTGGAGGCATTCGCCTCCAGGCTCGGGATCCGGGCGCGCGTGCTGGCCTACACGGGGTCCGACAGGGAGGACTTCGCCAGGAGGCTCGAGTCCGGCGACTTCGACATCCTCCTGACGACCAACCAGTACCTATCGCGCAACTTCGACAGCATATCCAGGAGCTCCTTCGGCCTCGTCTTCGTGGACGACGTCGACGCGATACTCAGGGCCAGCAGGAACATAGACAGGGTGCTCGCCCTGATAGGGTTCACCCAGGAGGACGTCGCAGCGGCGTACGAGCTCGTGAGGGCGAGGAGGGAGTACGCCCGCGCCCTCTCCGCCAGGGACGAGGAGGCCGCGAGGGCGGCGCAGTCCAGGATCTCCGAGCTGCAGGCGTCCGTCAGGCGCGCCAGGAGGAGGGTCAGGGGCGTCCTCCTCCTCTCGTCCGCGACCGCCCGGCCGAAGGGCACGCGCGTCAGGCTGTTCAGGGAGCTCCTGGGCTTCGAGGTCGGCAGGCAGAGCGAGATGCTGAGGAACATAGCCGACGTGTACGCGGTGCCGGCCGGGCCCGTGGAGGACGCGGTCGTTGACTACGTGAGGAGGCTGGGCCCCGGGGGCCTGGTCTTCGTCCCGACCGACGCGGGCCTCGAGAGCGCCGAGAGGCTCGCCGGGCGCCTCTCGGCCGCCGGCGTGAGGGCCGCCTCCACCGCGACCAGGGACAGGTCCCTCCTCGAGAGGTTCGCGCGCGGCGAGTACGACGTCCTCGTGGGGGTCGCTTCCTACTACGGGAAGCTCGTCAGGGGGCTCGACCTCCCCGAGAGGATAAGGTACGCGCTCTTCGCCGGCGTCCCCCGCTTCAGGTACAGGATCGACGAGCGCACGTACAACCCAGTCCAGCTGGTCCAGATGCTGACCGAGGTGCGCAGGGTCGTGCAGCGCGGCCGCGGCGCCGCGGAGCTCGACCGCGCGATCGACGCGCTCTCCCACTACCTGCGCGTGATGCCATGGCCGGCCATCAGGCGCGCCATCGAGGAGGTCAGGGCGGGCACGGCCCCCGACAGGGGGCTCCCAAAGTACCTCAGGAGGGCCTCGGAGCTGGCCGCGAGGTACTACTCGAACGAGGAGATCCTCAGGCGCATATCCGAGGGCGGCCGCGTCGTCGTCAGGTCTGAGGGCGGGGTCAGGTACCTGCTCGTCCCGGACGTCCTCTCCTACCTCCAGGCGTCGGGCCGCGCCTCCAGGCTCTTCGCCGGCGGGATATCCAGGGGGCTCGCCCTCACGCTCGTGGACGACGAGCAGCTGATGCGCGCCCTGGAGAGGCAGGGCCGCACGCGCTACGAGATCGAGTGGAAGCCCGTCGAGGAGGTGGACCTGGGCTCCATAATGGAGGAGGTGGACCGCGACCGCCGGATGATCCGCAGCCTGATGGAGGGCCGCCTGCCCCCGGAGATGAGGTCCCCCATGAGGTCCGCGCTCCTCCTGGTTGAGTCCCCTACCAAGGCGCGCACCATAGCCTCGTTCTTCGGGCGCCCGGCCGTCAGGGTCGTGGGGGAGGGGTTCCGCGTCTACGAGGTGGCGACGGGCGGCCTGCTCCTGAGCGTGGCCGCGACCAGGGGCCACATGTTCGACCTGGTGACGGACTCCGCCCCTCCCACGCCCGACGGCTCCAGGAACTTCCACGGCGTCCTCTCGCTGGACGACTCGAAGTTCGTCCCGGTCTACGGGCCGATAAAGCGCTGCCTCAAGTGCGGCACGACCTTCGTGGGCGGGGACAGGTGCCCCAGGTGCGGCTCGAGGCGCGTGCTGAGCAGCAGGTCCACGGTCGACGCGATACTCTCCATAGCTCCCGAGTACGACCTCGTGCTCCTGGGGACGGATCCGGACGCGGAGGGGGAGAAGATAGCCTGGGACCTGAGGAACATGCTCGTCGGGTTCGTGCCAGAGGTCAGGAGAATAGAGTTCCACGAGGTCACCAGGTGGGCGCTCGAGAGGGCGCTCGAGTCGCCCAGGGACGTGAACGAGAGGCTCGTGGAGGCGCAGCTGGTCAGGAGGGTCGAGGATAGGTGGATAGGGTTCGAGCTCAGCGAGAGGCTCCGCGCCGAGTTCGCGAAGCGCGTGAGGGACCGCCACGGGCTGTCGGCCGGGCGCGTCCAGACTCCCGTCCTGGGCTGGATAGTGAGGCGCGCCGACGAGTACCTGCGCAGCTGGAGGAAGATGCTGGTCATAGTGATAGGGAACAGCATGTCCATAGTGGTCAGGGAGGACGAGGCCAACCTGGACGAGGTCAAGCGCGCCGTGGACTCGTCCGGCGTCAGGGTCGCGTCCGTCAGGTCGGAGGAGAGGGAGCTCAACCCGCCTCCCCCGTTCACGACCGACACGCTCCTCGCCGAGGCCACGAGGTACCTGAGGACCTCCGTGGACCACGTGATGCGCCTCGCCCAGGACCTCTTCGAGGCCGGGCTGATAACCTACCACAGGACGGACAGCACCTACGTCTCCGACAAGGGGCTCTCCGTGGCCAGGGAGTACATAACCGAGAACTTCGGGCCCGGGGCCTACCACCCGAGGAAGTGGGGCAGCCCCGGGGCCCACGAGTGCATAAGGCCCACGCGCCCGCTGGACCTGCCCGGGCTCTCGGAGGCCCTCAAGTTCAGCCCGATATCCGCCAGGCTCACGGACGCCCACATGTCCCTCTACTCGCTGATCTTCAACCGCTTCATGGCGAGCCAGATGCCGCCGGCCAGGGTGAGCTGGAGGACGGTCGAGCTGGAGCTCGGCCCCGTGAGGAAGTCGCTGGAGGGCGCGGCCGGCTACCCCGAGCGCGGCTTCACCGCCGTCTACCAGCCCAGGGTCCAGGAGGCCCCGCCCTTCGGCCCCGGGGAGATCATCAGGCCGTCCTTCTCGGTCGTCAAGTACGGGCCCACGATCTACCTGTACAGGCAGGGCGACGTGATATCCATGATGAGGGAGCGCGGGATCGGCAGGCCCTCCACGTACGCGAAGATCCTGCAGACCCTCCTCGAGAGGCGCTACGTCTACCAGGGCCCAGGCGGCGGCCTGACGCCGAGCAAGAAGGGGATCATGGTCTACGAGTACCTGAGCTCGAAGTTCCGCGACGTGATATCGGAGGAGAGGACGAGGCAGCTGGAGGAGAAGATGGACCGCGTGGAGAGGGGGGAGGTCAACTACCAGTCTCTCCTGAGGGAGCTCTACGCCGAGATCTGCTCCCTCCCTCGCTGACCCTCTGCTCGAGCTCCATCCTCTTGGCGCCGCCGAACCTCCCGAGCTCCTCCTCCAGCTGCGAGATCTTCCACTCGATGGCCCTGATGAGCTCCGAGTTGTCGTAGTATTCTAGGCGGTTGCCGCACTCCGGGCAGATGAACATGAGCTCCATGGCCTCCTCGAAGGTCCTCTTGGGGCACGTCGCGCTCCCGCAGTGGTAGAACTGATGCTCCCTCTCGTACTGCAGCTTCGCCCTGAGCCTCTCGATGAGCCTCCTCTTGACGGTTGCCAGGAAGACCTCCGCCCCCTCCTGCTGCACCTTCCACTTGTAGACGTACCAGTCGCGCTTCGGATCGCGGACCCTCACCGCGTATATCAGGGACCTGCTCTGCAGCTCGTAGAGGACCTTCCTGACCCTGTTTATCTTGAGGCCGGTGGCGCTCGCTATCTCCTCGTCCGTGGACTCAGGGTTGTTCAGCAGCGCCCTGGCCACCCTCACGAAGTCGTCGCCCCCCAGGAGGCTGGCCACCTTGACGAACGAGTCCTCGTACTCCAGCTTGGGCACGATCCGCATATAGCTGGGGCAAAGATAATCCTTTCCGTGGCAGGGCTCGCGCGGGGCGGCGTCTACGTGCTGAGGATGGGCCACAGGGCGGGGCGCGACAAGAGGGTGACCACCCACGTGATCCTCTCCTCCATGGCCCTCGGCGCCTCCGGGGTCATAGTCAGCGGCGACGAGGACCCCAGGCTGATGGGGAGCGCCTCGCGCGCGGCGGCGCGCTGGTCGCCCGGCTTCCTCGTGGAGTACTCGGGCGGGTGGAGGGAGCCCGTCAGGCGCGCCAGGGAGGCCGGGCTGGCCGTGGTCCACCTGACCATGTACGGGGTGGAGCTGAGGTACCTGCTGGACGGCCTCAGGCTCCTGGCGAGATCCCGCGGGCTGCTCGTCGCGGTCGGGGCCGGGAAGGTCCCCCGCGAGGTCTACGAGGAGGCCGACCTGAACGTGGCGGTGACCCACCTCCCTCACTCGGAGGTGGCGGCCCTCGCGATATTCCTCCACGAGGTCCTTGGCCCTCGCCCCCCGGCGGCCGGGATCATACTCCCCCAGCTCCGCGGCAAGCTCTCGCTTCGGCCAGCGCGCCCAGGGTCCCGAGCGCCCTCCTGATCTCCTCCCTCAGCGCGTCCAGCCCCGTGCGGCGCGCCGCGGAGACGGCCACGTACTCGCGTATCCCCAGCGCCCCGGCCAGCGCGGCCGCGCCCTCCTCCCCCACCAGGTCCACCTTATTCAGCACGTGGAGGACGCGCGCCTGCTCCACCGAGAGCTCCTGCAGGATCTCCACGGAGGTCTCGTACTTGCGCCCGGCCACCTCCGGGTCCTCGGAGGCGTCGATCACGAGCAGCACGAGGTCCGCGTACCTGAGCTCCTCGAGCGTCGACCTGAACGCCTCTATCATGTAGTGCGGGAGCCCGCTCAGGAACCCCACCGTGTCGGTCAGCAGCGCCCTCCCATCGCCGCCGAGCCACGCGACCCTCGTCGTGGTCGTGAGTGTCGTGAACGCGCGCCCCGTGACCGGCATGCTCTCCCGCGTCAGCGCGTTGAAGAGCGTCGTCTTCCCGGCGCCCGTGTACCCGGCGAGCGAGATGAGGGGGAACCCCCACCTGCTCCTCCCCGACCTCTGGACCTCCCTGTGCCTGCTGTACCTGCCCAGCTCCTCCCTTATCCTCATCTGCATCCTGCGCACGTGGTCGTAGTACCTCTCGACCTCGTACTCGCCGTACCCGTAGAGCCCCGGCTGCTCCCCCATCCTGACCCTCCTTATCAGCTCCCTCAGGCGGGGGAGCTCGTACGTGAGCTCCGCCAGCTTCACCTGGAGCTTGGCCTCCGGGGTCCCGGCCCTGAGCGCGAATATCTCCAGTATCAGCTGGTCCCTGTCCACCACGCGGAGCCCGGAGTCCCTCATCAGGTTGAACGCCTGGGAGGAGCTGACGCGCCCGTAGAGCACTATCGCGTCGGCGCCCACCGCCCTGGCGCGCTCCACGATCTCCCTGGCCTTGCCGGCGGAGACGCCGGAGCGCCCCTCCCCTATCCTCCTGACCGGCACCAGCTCCACGACCGAGTAGCCGGCGGACTCCGCCAGCTCCACGGCCTCGGGCTCGTCCCCGCCCCTCTCGATAACCAGGAGGGCCCTCCTCACGTCTCGAGCTCGTCCATCCTGGTCAAAATCCTTATCCTCAGTACCCCCTCCAGGCGCCTGGAGGTGGCCACGTCGGGCCTCAGCCTGCCGGACTCTATCTTGCTTATGACGGACGCCTTGACGCCCACCTTCGCGGCCAGCTCCTCCTGGGTCAGCCCCATGCGCTCCCTGGCCTCCTTGACGAGGCGGTTGTAGTCGGGGACCACGACGAGCTCCTCCAGTTCCTCCTCCCTGGGGCGGGGGGCCGGGCGCTCCGCCCTGCGCTGCGGCCCCGGCCCGGGGGAGTAGGGCGTGCCGAGCCTGGCGCAGTCGGCGCACACCCTCATGACCACGCCCTCTATGACCACGAGGTGCGGCTTCCCGTAGATCGGCTTGCCGCAGACCTCGCAGCGCTCCACACTCTCCAGTGGTGGGCGCGCATTTATATGTTATCCGCTCCACCGCGCCCCGTGTCGGTCCGGCCGGACTGGTACTGGCGCAGCCTGAGGGAGAAGCTGCTCTACACCTACGGCGTGGACGCCGGGGACCTCCTCGACCCCTCGGCGCTGGAGTTCACGCCGTCCTCCAGGACCCCCTACCGCTTCCTGAGGGTCAGGATCAGGGGAGGGCCGCACCTGGCCGCGCTCAGGGAGGACGGCAGCCTGGCCATCAGCCTGGAGCTGGCCAGGATCCTCTCGCGCTCCCCCGAGTTCTCCAGGAGCTGCGTCGTCGTGGACGGCGACTCGGTCGAGTTCGTCCGCAGGGGGATGTCCGTCATGTCGGGGCACGTGGTCCGCGTGGGGGACAACGTGGCGCCCGGGATGGACGTCTGCGTCGCGTCCCCGGAAGGCGAGGTGATAGCCGTTGGGGAGTGCCTGCTCCCGCCCCGCCTGAGCGGCTCCCGCTCGGGCCCCTTCGTCAGGATCCGCGCCCACGCCTAGCTCCTGGCCTGCTCCGCGTAGATCATCCTGACGTACATCCTGGAGCCGCAGAACGCGCAGGTCCCGCCCTCCGCGCCCACGTAGTCTCCCTGCTGGAAGTTGCGCTTCAGCCTGGCGCCGCACTTCGGGCACTCCTCGACGGTCACCAGGATTGCGGTGGTGGCCACGCGCCATTCCCCTCCCCGCGCGGTATTAACGGTTCCCGCCGGGCGCCTCCCCCCGCCTGCGCGTCGTCACCACGACGTCCGAGTCCCTGACCAGGACCGTGTGCTCGAACTGCGCCACCTGGGCGCCCCCGGCCTCGACGAGCGTCCTGTACTCGTAGACTATCCCCATCGAGACTAGCCTCCTCAGGTGCTCCAGCGCCCCCTCCCCGAGGTCCCTCGCTATCCACCTGGAGGCGAACGGGAGCCCCCTGTAGCGCTCCCAAACGTGGAGCGCGACGCGAGCCAGGTCCCTGTCCTTCGGGACCCTCCTGGAGACCAGCCTGTAGATGTTCCCGGGGGCAGAGTCCACGACCCTGCCAGCCCCCTCCCGCGGCACCAGGAACGGCTCGAGCGCGTACGCCCTCCAGGGCTCGAAGCGGCCCGGGACGTCCGCGTCCAGGTTCGGCACGGAGAGCCCTGCGTGGAGCTCGAAGCGCCCCAGCATGTGCCCCGCGAGGTTCGACACGGGCTTCAGCCCGAGCGCCGACGCGTACTCCTCAACGGCCGCCCCGAACCTCCTCAGGGGCTGGCCCGGGGCTATCCTGGAGATCCCGACCTCCAGCGCGCTCCTCGCGGCCTCCACGAGCCTCTCGTTCGCCCCAGTCCACGCGAGCGATATCGCCGTGTCCGAGATGTACCCGTCGACGTGCGCCCCCAGGTCGACCTTCACTATGCTCCTCCCGTCTATCCTCGTCCTGTCGCCGGGCGCGGGCGTGTAGTGCGCCGCCACGGGCCCCTGCGACAGGTTGCAGGGGAAGGCCGGCGCCGCCTCCGACCACAGGATCTCCTCGAGCTCCTCGCAGACCTCCAGCGCGCTCCTCCCGTCCTCCACTACGTCGCGCGCCCTCTCCAGGGCCCTGGCGGCCAGCCTCCCGGCCGCCATGTACTTCTCGACCTCCTCCACGCTGAGCACGTCAACTCTTTAACGTGGACCACTAAAACCTTTGACGTGGAACATAAGTACAGGAAGGTCGCCATAGGGGGCACGTTCGATCCCTTCCACAGGGGGCACCGCGCCCTCATAGACGCGGCGTTCTCGCTGGGGGACGAGGTCCTGATAGGCATCAGCTCGGACAACCTGGCGTGGAGACTGGGGAAGTCCCCCGACAGGGCATTCGGCGACCGCGCGTGCGAGCTCCTGGAGTACCTGGAGTCCAAGTACCGCGACAGGGTGTACTCCCTGCACAAGCTCGCCGACCCCTTCGGCCCCCTGGCGACCGACCCCACCCTCGAGGCGCTCGTCGTGAGCCCGGAGACGGAGGAGAGGGGGAGGGCCGCCAACGAGCTGAGGAGGTCCCGCGGGCTCAGGGAGGTGGACGTGATCAGGGTCGACTTCGTCCTGGCGGAGGACGGCGAGCCGATAAGCTCCCGCCGGATAAGGCGGGGCGAGATAGACAAGGAGGGCAGGATCCTCTACAGGAAGGGGTGAGCTGGCCTGGGCGCGGAGTCGCTCCATCCGATCGAGAGGAGGGCGCTGAGGGCCCTGCTCAGGGCGGGGAGGCCGCTGAGCGTGGAGGAGATCGCCCGGGAGTCGGGGCTCGGGGCGGACCAGGTGCGCAGGGCGCTCGAGTGGCTCAGGTCCAAAGGGTTCGTCCGGGTGGAGCAGGAGGTGCGCAGGACGATAGCCCTAGGCCCCGGCGGCCGCGAGCTCCTCGAGAGGGGCCTCCCGGAGGACAGGCTGCTGGCCGCTCTGAGGTCCTCGGGCGGCGAGCTGGAGCTGGGGGAGCTGGCCGAGCGCCTGGGGATGGACCCCAGGGAGCTCAGCGCGGCCGTGGGCAGGCTCGCCCGGGCCGGATTCCTGAGGGTCTCGGGCGGGAGGGCCCGCGCGCTGAAGGACGGCCCCTACTCGCCCGCCTCGGTCGAGCTCCTGAGGAGGCTCGCCGCCGAGGGCGAGGTCCCCCTGGAATCGCTGACCCCGGAGGAGCGCTCCGCCGCGGAGGAGCTCATGGGGCGCCCCGGCGCCCTGGAGGTCCGCGAGCGCAGGGAGTCGCGCGCCTCCCCGACCCCCTCCGCGCCCCCGGTCACCGACGAGGAGGTGGTGACCCAGCTCACCCCGGAGGACATCGCCACCGGCAGGTGGAGGTCCCTGCGCCTCTCGAGGCTCGACGTCGTCTCCCCGGCGCCCGAGGTTCACCCGGGCAGGAGGCACGTGATATCGGAGTACATCAGGCGCGTGAGGGAGATATTCGTCTCCATGGGATTCCGCGAGATATCGGGCGGCATACTGCAGCTCAGCTTCTGGAACTTCGACGCGCTCTACACGCCCCAGGATCACCCGGCGAGGGAGCTCCAGGACACGTTCTACGTCGACCTGGAGCCGCCGGAGGAGCCCCCGCCCGACGTGGAGGGCGCCGTCAGGGCCGTCCACGAGAACGGCTGGAGGACGGGCTCGACCGGCTGGGGCTACGAGTGGAGCCCCGGCGAGGCCCGCCGCGTGGTGCTCAGGACGCACACGACCGCCCTCACCGTCAGGGCGCTCTCCGCCACCAGGGACTCGCCCACGGCGAAGCTATTCAGCGTGGGGAGCGTCTTCCGCAACGAGAAGGTCGATTCGCGCCACCTCGTGGAGTTCCACCAGATAGAGGGCATAGTGAAGTCGCCCGACGCGAACCTGCGCCGCCTGATGGGCTACATATCGGAGTTCTACTCGAGGCTCGGGTTCCGCGAGGTCAAGTTCTGGCCCACCTACTTCCCGTACACCGAGCCCTCCCTCCAGGTCATGGTCAGGGTCAACGGCGCGTGGCTGGAGATGGGCGGGATGGGCATCTTCCGCCCGGAGGTCACCCTCCCCATGGGCGTGAGGGAGCCCGTGCTCGCCTGGGGCCTGGGGCTCGAGCGCCTGATAATGGTCAGGATGGGCCTGGACGACGCCCGCACCCTCTACTCCAACGACCTGTCCTGGCTCAGGGGTGTGCCGAGTTGCCGGTGGTCGACGTAGACCTGGCGAGGCTGGCCGCCCTGATCGGGTGGGGAGGGCCGCCCGAGGGGCTCCTGGACGTCATCCCCTACGCGGGCCTCGACATCGAGTCCGTCGAGGGGAGATCCGTCCGCCTGGAGTACAGCCCGAACAGGCCCGACTTCGCCACCGAGTGGGGGATAGCTGCCTACCTGGGCGGCCTCCTGGGGCTGCGCGTCGGGCCGGTGCCCCTCGGCGCCACGGACTCGGGCTTCGTGATAGACGTGGACCCCGGGCTCAGGGGGATCCGCCCGTACGTGGCCGGAATGGTGGCCAGGGGGCCTCCCCTGGACGGGGAGGCCCTGAGGCAGCTGATAAGGCTGCAGGAGGACCTGCACGAGGGCCTGGGGCGCAGGCGCAGGAGGGTGGCCATAGGCCTCCACGACCTGAGCAGGGTGGAGCCGCCCATCCGCTACGCGGCCGTGGGCGCCGACCACGCGTTCGTCCCCCTCGGGGAGGCCAGGCAGTGGACGGTCGGCGAGATCCTGGAGTCCCACGAGCTCGGCAGGAAGTACGGCCAGATCCTGGCGGGTGCCCGCGCCTACCCAGCGCTGCTGGACTCCGCCGGGCACACGCTCTCCTTTCCCCCCATAATAAACGGGGAGCACACGAGGGTGAGGGAGGGGACCTCCGGCCTCTTCGTGGACGTGACCGGCACCTCCCTGACGAAGGTCCTGGACGCGCTGTCCGTCCTGGCCCTGACGCTCTCCGAGATGGGCTTCCGCCTGGGGTACCTCACCGTGCGCTACGGGTCCGTGTCGATCAGGACCCCGGACCTCTCCAGCCGCGAGGCCTTCCTCTCGTCCCGCGCCGCGTCGTCCCTCCTGGGGCTCGAGCTGGGGCCCGCCGACCTCGCCGGGCTCCTCGCGAGGGCGAGGATGGGGGTCAGCGAGGTGACCCCGGAGGGCGTGCTGGTGGCCGTCCCAAGGTACAGGTTCGACGTGATGCACGAGGTGGACCTCGTCGAGGAGGCGGCCTACGGGTACGGGTACGCGAGGCTCACGCCGGAGCCCCCGGCCGAGCTCGGCATCGGCGAGGCGTCGCCTTCGTCCCGCTTCGAGGAGGCCCTGAGGGACGCGGCCACCGGCCTGGGGATGCAGGAGGTCGTGACGACGCACCTGACGAGCCACTGGATCCTCTACGGGGCCACGGGGAGGCCCCCATCCCACCCGATAAGGGTCGCGTCGAGCAAGAGCGGGGAGCACGAGTACCTGAGGGACAGCCTCCTGCCGGGCCTCCTCTGGGTCCTGGCCTCGAACGCGCACGAGCAGTACCCCCAGAGGATCTTCGAGGTGGGGGTCATCGTGTCGGCCGAGGGCGGCCGCGCCAGGGAGCGCCGCAGCTTCGCCGCGGCGATCGCGCACGCGCGGGCCGGCTTCACGGAGATGAAGTCCGCGGTGGATGCCCTCCTGAGGTCCCTCTCTGGGTCCCGGGCCTCCTACTCGCCGCCGGCCAGGTGCCCGCCCCCGTTCATCGAGGGCAGGTGCGCCTCCGTCTCCCTGGGCGGCGCGGAGCTCGGGACGCTGGGCGAGGTCGCGCCCTCCGCGCTGGCGGCGCTGGGGATACAGGTGCCCGTGGCCGCGGCGGAGCTGGACGTCGATGCCCTCGAGGGCATCTGCGCGGGGCGCGGGCAAAGTTAATCCGGCGCCGCCCCCAACGGGATCCGCCCCGTTCGGAGGGAGCCCGGTGAGCCGCGGCTAGCCGTGATCCGTGGCCGTCAGAGGCGGGGCACACCATTTATATTCGCCCGCGCCGCGGTGCAACGTCTTGCGCCAACCGCACAGGGACTCCGCCGAGGCCGCGCGGGCGCGGCTCGCGGAGCTCGTGCGCGAGCTGAACGAGGAGGCGTCGGCGGGCGCCGTGGTCCTGGTCGAGGGCCGCCGCGATGAGCTAGCGCTGCGCGCCGCGGGCTACTCCGGTCCCCTGCTGAAGGTCAAGGCGCTCGGGCCCCGCGCCGGGTCCGTCGGGGAGGTCGTGGCCTCCGGGTACAGGAGGGCGATAATCCTGGTGGACTTCGACAGGGAGGGTCGCAAGCTGGCGAGGGCGATCGGGCGCGAGCTGGCGTTCTACGGGGTCGAGGTGAACTCGAGGTTCAGGGAAAGCTTTTTTGAAGCGTTCTACGGTGAAGTACGCGAGGTGGAGGCTCTGAGGAGATTCGCTGAGGAGGGGTTCGAAGGTGCCGGACGCGAGCGGGTATAAGTACCTGATAAAGCTGGAATTCCAGGTCGAGGGACCGGTCGACAAGCCCGACGTCGTGGGCGCGATCTTCGGGCAGACGGAGGGCCTGTTCGGCCCCGAGCTGGACCTGAACGAGCTCCAGAGGAACTGGCGCATAGGGAGGATAGAGATAAACCTGCGCCGCTCCGACTCCCGCGTCCACGGCGAGGTCTACATACCGGCCAACACCGAGATAGCGGAGGCGGCGCTGATAGCCGCCGCCCTGGAGGCCATAGACAAGGTGGGCCCGTACCAGGCCAAGTTCAGGCTGAAGGAGATAGAGGACGTGAGGGCGGCCCGCAGGAAACAGGTCGTCGAGAGGGCCAAGGAGATACTGAAGGAGTGGTCCTCCAAGGCGATAAGCGAGGGCGAGGACGCGCTCAGGGAGGTCTACGAGGCCCTGAAGCCGTCCAAGCTCATCTACTACGGGCCCGAGCAGCTGCCGGCCGGCCCCGGCGTCTACGACTCGGACACGGTGATAGTCGTGGAGGGGAGGGCCGACGTGATAAACATGCTCAGGGCGGGCGTGGAGAACGTCGTGGCGATAGGGGGCGCGAGGGGGGTGCCCGAGTCCATAGTGCAGCTCGGCAAGACGAAGAAGCTGATGGCGTTCCTCGACGGGGACAGGGGAGGCGACATGATACTCAGGGACCTGCAGTCCAAGGTCGAGCTCGTGAAGGTCTACAGGGCTCCCCCCGGGAAGGAGCTGGAGGAGCTCACCCCGGAGGAGATACGCCGCATACTGAGGGAGGAGGCTCCCCCGCAGCCCCAGGCGGCCGCGCAGCAGGCGGCTCCCCCGCAGCCCCGCCCGCAGCTCCCGCAGGAGCTCCAGTCGGCCCTCGTCGAGCTCGTGAAGGGGCTCGAGGGCACCCTGGAGGGCGTGCTGCTGGACTCGTCGATGTCGCAGGTCTCGAGGGTCCCGGTGAGCAAGCTCTACCAGTCCATCCAGGAGTCCAGCGGCATCAGGGCGGTCGTGTTCGACGGGATAGTGACCCAGAGGCTCCTGGACGCGGCCGCCGCGAAGGGCGTGGAGTACGTGATCGGGTCCAGGGTGGCCGACGGCGTCAAGGTGCCGGAGGGCGTGAAGGTCCTCTCGTTCAGCGACGTGAGGCCGCTGGAGGCCCAGGCGGCCGGCGGCCAGCGATGATCTGCGGCTACGCCTGCTACATCCCGGCATTTCTCGCATCGTGGCTCATAGCTTACCTCGCGCTCAGGGGGAGGTCCGCTTCCCTCGAGGCCAGGGGGGTGACCCTGGGGCCCCTCTTCCTCGCCATCAACTTCCGCTCCCTCGGCGCCAGGCTCGAGCGCTCCCTGGGCCGCAGCCGCGCGGCATCCAGGATCGTGGCCGCGTCGCCCGCCGTGGCCGCCGCCCTGATGGTCTACGCGGTCTACTTCCTGGCGAGCAACATGGCGAGTTACTTCGCGGCACCCTCCGGCTTCGCCGCCGTCGTGCCGCTGATACCGTTCGTCACCATAAGGAGCGCGCAGCTCCTGGCTATCTTCCTGGCGGCGATCCCCATCCTGATCGTGCCGCACGAGCTCTCGCACGCGCTGGCGGCGGCCTCCCGCGGGATAAGGATCAAGGGAGCGGGCCTCCTGGCCGTCGCCTTCCTGCTCGGCGCGTTCGTGGAGCTCGACGAGGACTCCTTCAGGAGGGCAGGCTGGAGGCACCGCGCGACCGTGGCCGCCGCCGGCCCCACGGCGAACGCCGCCATCGCCGTGGCGGTGCTGGCGCTCATGCTGACGCAGCCCCTCTCCTACCTCTACCTCCCGGCGCAGGTGGCGGCCCCTTTCTACAGCCCTGCGCCGGGCGCGATGATAGCCGGGGTGGTCCCGGGATCCCCAGCCCAGGCGGCCGGCCTCGCGCCCGGCGACGCCATCGTCTCGATCAACGGGACCCAGGTGCGCAGCGTCGGCGACCTCGCCGGGATGAACCTGAGCGCGGGCGAGCTGCTGGTGCTCGGAGTCGTGGGGCCGGGGGGCGCGGAGCGCACCGTCAGCGTCCGCGCGGCGGATGTCTCGGGCAGGGCCATGGTGGGCGTCTACCTGGCGGACTACATGAGGCCGAGGCTGCAGCTGCCCTACCTCGGACCCGCGGCCGACCGCTTCCTGCTCTGGCTCCTGGTGCTGTCCTTCGCGGTCGCCGCCTTCAACATGCTGCCCATGGCGCCCTTCGACGGCGCAGTCTTCGCGGACGCCCTGCTCGAGGCGGCCATCGGGGACGAGGCGATCAGGCGCGTCGCCCTCCGCTCACTCTACGTGGTCTCGGCGGCGCTGCTCGTGGGGAACGTCACGCTCTCCATAGCGAGGTTCGGCATACCGGCCCTCTGAGTACTCGGGATAAGCAAATAGGGCCGGGCGACCCCACCGGGGCCATGGCCGTCTGCGACGTCTGCGGCGCCCCCGCGACGCGCTCGATAGCGCGCTCGGGCCGCGACCTCTGCGACGCGCACTACGAGTCCTACGTGGAGCGCAAGGTGGCCAGGACGATCTCCAGGTACGGGATGCTCAGGCCCAGGGAGAGGATCGGGGTGGCGGTCTCGGGCGGCAAGGACAGCATGTCCCTCCTGAGGATCCTGAGCAGGATGGCGCCGCGCCACGGCTCGGAGCTGGTCGCGATAGTCGTGCACGAGGGCATAGGTGGGCGCGTCGAGGAGTCCCACGCGCTGGCGGAGAGGTACGCGAGGGACCTCGGGCTGCGCGTCGCCTCCGCCTCCTTCGAGGAGCTCTTCGGCCACGCGCTGCCGGAGCTCGTCGCGATGGCCGGGGGGCGTTCCTCCGCGTGCGCCATCTGCGGCCCGCTCAGGCGCCGCGCCATAGACGTGCTGGCTGCGGAGGAGGGCGTGGACGTCGTGGCGACGGGCCACCACATGGACGACTTCCTCCAGACGTTCCTGATAGCGATGATGGAGGGGGACCTGAAGCGCGTGGCCTGGATGCACCCGGGCCCCAAGCCGGACCCCGAGGGGAGGCCCAGGAGGATCCAGCCGCTCGTCGAGCTCTACGAGGAGGAGGTGCTGGAGTACGCGAGGGCAGCGGGCATCCCGTTCTACGGGTGCGACTGCCCCTTCAGGAGGCAGGGGATAAGGGTGCGCATCAGGGCATTCCTGAGGGAGCTCGAGGCGAGGAGCCCCGGCGCCAAGGAGATGATGTTCCGCTCCGCCCTCGCCCTCTCGAGGGCTGCCTCGGCCAGCGTCGGGAGGCCCGAGTACGTCAGGTGCAGGCACTGCGGGTGGCCCTCGACGTCCGAGGTGTGCAACGCGTGCTCGACGCTGATATCCATCACCGGGGAACCGATAAATATCGGCCGCGCCCTCTACGGGGGCCGGGGGGCGCGGGTAGGGCCGGGGGGCCAGCCGTCCCCCGAACCCGAAACCGGCTGGACGCGGGGGCCAGTAACCCGCGGGTAAACCCGGCGGGCCCCTGGCGCGCGCGGGGGCGCCGCCGCATGATCCCGCGCCGCCGCGGCATCCCGCCAGCGGGCTCCGTGCTCGAAGGGGCACGGGGACCCGTGGACCGCCGAACCGGGTTAGGCCCGGGAGGGAGCGGCCCTAAGGCGGGGCGGGGGGCGCGCGGCGTCACGTGGGGGACGACGGTCCCGCGGCGGCCTCGGTCCGCCGGTGGAACCGCGGGGGCCGCGCCCCCTTCTTCCTCGGCGCCAAAGGGATATATTCTCGTGGGGACATCCCAGGGAGGGCCGGGGTGCCCTAGCGGTAGGGGGCAGATGAGCGTCTAGCCCAGGCCTGCTAAGCCTGTGGGCCAAAAGCCCGCGCGGGTTCGAGTCCCGCCCCCGGCGCCATCCGCGCGTGAGAACGATGCGCTCGACCCACGTTACCGATCACGCATGGGAATCGGTAACACGCGCATTCATGCTTCCGGCGCTAAAGATGAAAGTGCGCGCGACTGGCGCGCGAGCAGCCCGGCTCCGTCGACTTAAGCCCGATCGATCGTCGCCCGAATCCGGGAGGGAGACCCCGCCCGATCCGCCACGAACCACACGCGGGTCAGGAGGAGGGCCCACCGGCCCTCACGCTCCACCTTCCCCGTCCCACTACTCCGGCCTCCCCGGATGGCGCCCATTGCGTCGGCCCGCGCGGGCGATCCTCCGCGCGCTCGGGATCCACGCCCGAGCCGTTCAGGACCGAGCTCAGGTACGGGGCGTACAGCGACGCCGC
>JBMFHR010000019.1:0-19771 GCA_049976725.1 Conexivisphaera sp.
CGGGAAGGAGACGTCCCCGTAGAGCTTATCTCGCGGACCCTTCCCCTCAGCTCATCATGGATCCGGCTATCGCGCGCACGTGCCCCATCTTCCTCCTCGGCCTTGCCGTATCACCGGAGCCTGGTGCCCGGCATGGAGAGCAGGTCGTGCATCCCCAGCGAGCCGCGCGATATCCCTAGCGCGTTCACAGCGTGACGCGGTCACCAGGCCCATAATTCGCCGTCAGAAGGGAGACGACCAACGTCGCCAGGGAGAACACTATGCCCACTGCGAATATGTAGTTGAACACTGCTGGACTTGCCTCGGTGAACATGAGGCCGGCGCGCTGGCTTCCCGTAACGAATAAAATTCACCGCATCATAGATCGCGCGTGAGTTCCGAGGGGCGCGTCGTCCTGTGCTGCATGGCCCTCCTGGAGAGAGCCGTCGCCGACGCCTACGCGAGGGCCTCCGAATCGGCATCGGATCCAGCGATCCGGGCCGCGCTGGAGTTCATATCGGCTGACAGCGCCAAGCACGCGAGGGTCCTCTCGTCGCTGGGGAGGGACGTCCAGTGCTCCCCTCAGGAGTGCATGAGGCTGATGGGCGAGCTGTGGCTCAAGGAGATGGAGGCCGCCGGGCGCGTGAGGGACCTGGACGGGCTGCTCTCCAGTTACGATGAGGTATCATCGTTGGAGAGCGCCGTGGGGGAGGAGTACTCCACGCAGGCGTACATCAGGGCGTACGAGGTTCTGCACGGGCACCCCTCGGAGATAGTCTCGGATCTCCTGCGCATGATGTCTGAGGACGAGGGCAGACACAGCAGGCTCCTATCCACGATAAGGGCAGCGCGCTCCGGCTCCAGATGAAGCCGGCCAGCCGGAGCGCGGCGCGCCATTGGCATCGGGATCCACTGATTCCGGACTGGCCGCCAGCGACGCTTCAGGAGGCAACAATTTTAAGGAGAGCCCGCCTCGGCGCTGCGTGCCGTCGTGCAGCTACGAGGCGGACCTGAGGGAGAGGTCCGCGGACGCTCTCGCGTCGCTGGGCAGGGACAGGCTGCTGGAGATCCTGGGCCAGCTGGTCTCCGTTCCAACGGTGAATCCGCCCGGGCAATCTTACGGCGAGATGGCCGAGGTCCTGCAGTCGATAATGGAGGAGGCCGGCTACGACGTGAAGGTGATCGAGGTTCCCCGCGACTACTTGGAGAGGCACATTCCGGAGTACGCCGATCACCCGAGGTACTTGGTGCTGGCACGCCTGGGATCTGGGAGGCCGGTCGTGCACTTCAACTCCCACTACGACGTGGTGCCGCCCGGGGACGGATGGACCAAGGATCCGTTCCGCCTCACCGTGGACGGGGACCTGGTCTACGGCAGGGGGGTGGTCGACATGAAGGGCGGCATGGCCACCGCCATCCTGGCCGCTCAGGCGGCGGCCGTGGCGGGGGCCGATCAGTTCGGCTCAGTCGAGCTGTCCTTCACGCCTGATGAGGAGACAGGCGGCGAGACTGGCGTCAAGTACATGGTGGACTCCGGGATCGTGTCGCCAGACTACGTCATAGTGCCGGAGGCGAGCGGTTTGAATAACATATGGATAGGCAATAAGGGGCACCTGTGGGCCGAGGTGGAGGTCAGGGGCAGGCAGGCTCACGGCTCCACGCCGTGGCTCGGGCTCAACGCGTTCGAGGGGATGGCCAGGTTGGCCATCTCGATCTCCGAGGCGCTCTCGCCCAGGCTGTCGTCCAGGCGCAGCTCCTACCCCTTCGCGGATCCCAGGGAGGCCTCGTCCACCATCAACATAGGCGGGGCCGTCTCGGGCGGCGCCAAGGTCAACTTGGTTCCGGGACGCTACTCCTTCACGATCGACCGGCGGCTGATACCCGAGGAGGACCTCGGCGCGGCCGAGGCGGAGCTCCGCGGCGCGGTGGAGGCGGCCGCCGCCCCGCTCAGGGAGCGTGGGTACGCCGTCGAGATGAGGATCACGTCGGCCTCCGCGCCGTCGGTCGTGAGCCCCGAGGGCAGGCTCGCCTCCGCGCTCTCCGCGGCCGTGAGGGAAGTCACTGGCTCCTCGCCCCGCCTCACCGTGTGCCCCGGGGGGCTCGACACCAGGTACTTCCAGCTGGCCGGCATCGAGGCGCTCACCTACGGCCCCGGGGACACCTCACGCGCGCACGCAGCGGATGAGGCGAACTCGATCTCCGAGATGATGAGGGTGGCGGCGGCCTACGCCGCGCTCATACCCTCGCTCCTCTCGCCCTGCGACGCCCGAGGCCCTCGTAGTACTTCTTCATGAGGAGCGCGTCGTCCTCGAGCAGCGGGGACTCGCAGATGATTGCTCCCCTCGGGTTGAACTCCCTGAGGGCGCTCAGGGCATCCCTCCACCTGAACTCTGACTCCTCCAGCGGCAGGTGCCTCCTCTCGCCCCTGGGCCCGTACTCCATGCCCGAGATGTGCGCATGGAAGTTGACGAAGGCCTCGCGCCCCAGCCTCGACTCAATGCGCGCGAGCAGCTCCCGCACGGCGTCCCTCGAGTTTACGGATCCGAGGGACCTCGCGTAGATGTGCGCGAAGTCCAGGCACGGGAGGGAGCCGTCCACCCCCTCCACGATGTCCAGGACCTCGTCGACGCTGCCGACCTCGGCCAGGCCCCCCATGGTCTCGGGCCTCACCCAGACGTCGATGCCCTCGTCCCTCAGCCTCCTCGTCACCTCGGAGAGCAGCTCCCTCACGCGCGCCACCGCGGTCGCAGAGTCCAGCTTCCCGTAGTACCCGGGGTGGAACGCGACCGACCAGGCGCCGGCGGCGGCGCCCACGCGCGCGGACTCCAGTATCCTATCGACCGACGCCCTGACCTTGGCCTCGTCGTCCGAGAGCAGGTTGACGTAGTACGGCGCGTGGACCGTGAGCAGGATGCCGCTCGACGAGGCGGCATCCCTCACGCGCCCGGCGGCCTCGGCGCTCATCCTCACGCCGCGGACGAACTCCACCTCCATCGCTCCAAGGCCCAGCTCCGCCACCCTGAGGATTCCCTCCTCGGTGGATGCCCTGTGCGACGAGCGTGGGACGCCCGCGGGGCCGAACCTCAGGGAGTCGGGGGTACTCGGCACGTACCTCTGGGGGAGGGGGTGGAATATATCCGATTCCGGCACTGGTACAAGCCAAACGCGTTTAAGCACGCATGTGGCCGGGTTGGGCTCGTGGAAGGATCGGGCGGGCGCCTCCCCACGATTCAGGGATACGCGTGCATAGGTCTCGATTTCCGCGCCGCCTCATCAGACGTCCTCTCGGGGCTGCAGGAGCCCGACCCGGGTTCGGCCTCCCTCAGGTTCCTCGAGGAGTCCGGCGCCGACGAGGCGCTACTCCTCCAGACGTGCAACCGCTTCGAGATCTACGTGTACTCGGGTGACCCGCGCGCCTCGATAGAGAGGCTCAGGGATCGCCTGGAGCGCCGCGCCGGCGGAGTCGGCGCGCTGGCGCTGATAGGCCGCGACGCGGTGCTTCACCTGTTCAGGGTGGCCTCAGGCCTCGAGTCCATGGTCGTCGGCGAGTACGAGATACTGGGCCAGGTGCGCGACGCGGCCGCGCGCGCTGCGGACGCTGGATCGGCCGGACCCATGCTCAGCATGCTCTTCGACAGGGCGGTCAGGGTAGGCAGGCGCGTCCGCTCCGAGACCGGGATCTCGAGGGGATCCGTGAGCGTCGCGAGGCTCGCCGCCGACGAGGTGGCCAGGAGGGTCGGCCGCGGTTCGCGCGTGATAGTCGTGGGCGCGGGGCACATGGGATCCTCCATAGCGTCCTATCTCCGGGACGCGGGGTTCGAGGACGTCCTGATAGCCAACAGGACGTTCGAGAAGGCGGCTTCACTGGCCTCGAGGCTGGGCTACAGGGCCATCCAGCTAGGCGACCTGGGCAGGGCGATGCGCCAGGCCGCGGCGGTCGTGCTCGCCGTGTCCTCGCCCACGCCGCTCGTCACGGAGGACATGATACCCCCCTCCGACCTGCTGGTACTGGACATATCAATACCCGGCGTCGTTGAGCGCCCCCGTTCCCGCGTGACCGCCTCGCTGCTCACGATCGACGACCTGATGGGGCTGGCCGAGGAGAACAGGCTGAGGCGCGCCAGGGAGGCGGAGGCGGCGGCCGCGATAGTGGAGGAGGAAGTTGTCAGATTCGAGGAGCAACTCCGCAGGATCGCCGCGGACGAGGTGATAAGGTCCTTCATGGAGAGGGCGGAGGCCATAAGGGCCTCGGAGCTGGAGCGCGCGCTGAGGATCATGGGGGCCGAGGATAAGAGGGAGGTCCTGGAGGCGATGACGAAGGCGATAGTGAACAAGGTGTCCGCCCCCATAATAGACGTGCTCAGGGACGCGGGGAGCCGCGGCGACGAGGAGCTGCTCGAGCGCATCAGGTCCGCCTTCATCGCCAAGGAGATCGACGCTCGTGGCTGACCCTTGGCCCCTCCTGGGGAGCGACCATCCTCTCTCAACAGCCAGCGCCCTCAGGGCGAACACGATCCCTGTGACGGCAATCGCGTCGAGCGCGCGGTTCACGCCCGTCAATCCGAGCACGTAGTACACGAAGCCGCCCAGGAGCCCCAGCGTGGCGTAGACCTCCCTGTGCATGACCACTGGCACGTCCCCGGCCAACAGGTCGCGGATTATGCCGCCGCCGCATCCCGTTATCATGGCGGCGAATGGCACGCCCAGGGGGCCGAGGCCCCTCGAGAACGCGACGTCGGCTCCCAGGGCCGAGAAGACGGCGAGCCCCAGCGCGTCGGCGTAGAGGAAGCTCCGCCTGTCCGCCATCTGCGGCGGCAGGACCCAGAAGACCACGAGCCCCGTCAGGAGCGAGACGCCGGCGTACGCCTCGTAGCGGAACACTGTCGGCGGTATCACCCCGGCTATCAGGTCTCTTATGACTCCACCTCCCAGCGCTGTCACAGCTCCCAGGAACATAGCGCCGAACACGTCGAACCTCTTCTGGATTCCCTTGGCGACGCCCGAAATGGTGAAGGACACTATGCCGGCGTAGTTCAGGACCTCGAGCGTCAGCTCGACAGTAGCCGGGACCAGCCGCATCACCTCAGGCGCTCCAACCTGACCTTGCGGGCGGCCTCCTCGACCTCGACCGGCGTGAACCAGGGATGTTTCCCCCTGAGCTTCAGGGTCGCCGCTGCCGACGAGAGCGCAGCCGACCTCGCCAAGTCCAGCCCCACGGAGTACATGTAGTAGCCCAGGGCGGCCGTGAACACGTCGCCCAGGCCTATGGGCTCCCCGTGCAGGCCGCCTATCGGGTGGCCCCTGTACGCGGCTCCCCCCACGGCGGCGTAGAACGGGTTCTCGGCGTCCGTCATCACCAGGTCGACATCGTTGTCCTCGGAACAATCGACCAGCTTCTCCCCCCTGCACTCGGGCGGGAACTCGTACCTTTCGCCTCTCAGCAGCACGCCACTCCCGCGCAGCCTCCTCATGAGATCCCTCATCAGATCGGGCGAGTTGCGCACCTCCCCGCCCTCGTCGGCCTCCCTAACGAACCCCTGGACGTCGACCAGGGCCGGCCCGCGGGACGCGGCCTCCTCCACCAATCCGATCGGTATCTCGCCCATGGTGCCCGATATTATGAAGGGGCCCCGATCCGGCAGCTCGACCGAGCGCATGGAGGATCTCCTGAGCAACCTCAGGATCCTCCCGCCCTCCTGATCCACCTCTATGGAGAACACCGTCTCATCGGACCCGGCCACCGACACCGAGATGCCCTCGAGCCTCCCCAGGGCATCCGCGACCCTGCCGGCGTTCGTTATGACTAGGGCCTCGGAGCCTAGCAGGTGCAGCGCCGTGCCCACGAAGAACGCGGGGCCGCCAAGTCTCTCGCTCCCGCCGACGACGTCCCTGGTAGACGTCGCCAGCACCACCACGCGGCTGGGCAATGGCGCGCACAAGGTCCCGTCCCTTATAAGTGAGTCGCGCCCCTGCTTTAGTGGTTCTGGAGGATCGCGCGGGCGCGCTCGGCCGAATAGTCTCGCTCGGGTAGTGTGCGGTCGCCGCGCGCTTAGGTTGACGGAGCCATCCGCGACAGGGAAACGTTTATATAGGGTACCTCCCTCTCCATGTCCAGAGAAGGTAGATATAGTTGCAGCGCGATTTCAACCGGTTTAACGAGCCGGTTGATGTCAAAATAGGGGATCTGAAACCCAGTTCCCGTTCGGTCAACGTCGTCGGGAAGGTCGTGTCGAAGGGTTCCGTGAGGGAGGTCTCGTCCGGTAGGGACGGCTCGTCCCACCGCGTGGCCGAGGTGCTCCTCGGTGATGAGACCGGCAGCATATACCTGACCCTCTGGGACGATGACATAGACAAGGTGGACGTGGGGAGCACCGTCTCCCTGAAGAATGGCTACGTGAACATCTTCAGGGGGCACATGCGCTTGAACGTTGGGAGGTACGGGACCTTAGAGGTCCTCGATACTCCCTTCGAGGGCGAGGTCAACACTGAGAACAACCTCTCGGACAGGGAATACGAGGATCGCCCGCCCCGCAGGGGCGGCCGCAGGTTCAACAGGTTCTAGCTGCAGATTTTATACTTATTTAATTATTTTTATTATTATCTGATTACGTGGATCGCTGGCGGACGCCGTCCAGCGCCGAGAGGAAGTACTCGAGGTGTTCCCTCGACACGTTGCCCATGTGCCCCACCCTCAGGTGCCTCTGGCGGTTCTGGCCGACACCAACCCCCACCCATATCCCGCTGGATTCGTGGAGCCTCCGCCTCAGCTCGAGAGCGTCCAGGCCAGCCGCCGCAACGTCGAAGACGCTGACCGTCGGCGAGGGGATCTCGGCTATCGTGCTGAGCCCCCGCCGCGACATCTCATCCCTCAGGAAAGCGGCGTTCGACTCATGGCGCGCCCAGCGCGCCTCCATGCCCTCCTCCAGCACGATCTCCAGTGCTGTCTTGAGGGCCACGAACAGGTTGACCGCCGGCGTCGACAGGTACTTCCCGGGCGCCTCCGTGACCTCGATCCACTTCCTCAAGTCCATGTACATCGACGGAGAGTCCCTCAGAAGGTCCAGCGCGTCCCTGGATGCGGCTACTATGGCTATCCCGGGAGGGGCCGCCAGGCACTTCTGGGACGACGTCACGAGCACGCCTATCCCCAGCTCCCTCATGTCCAGCCTCACGCCGCCGACGCTGCTCACGCCGTCCACTATCAGTATGGATCCCGCCTCCCTCGCCGACCTGGCCACTTCATCGAGAGGCCAGAGGAGGCCCGTCGAAGTGTCGACATGCGTGAGCGCGACTGCGCGATACCTCCCCGTCTCCAGCGCCGCCCTGTAGCTGTCGGCGTGCACGGCGCGGCCCGGTGGAGCGCTCAGGACATCGACTTGTCCAGCGTACCTGCGGGCCAGCTCGGCGAGCCTGCTCCCGAAGTGTCCGGACTCGAGCACGAGCACGCGGTCCGACCTGGAGACCATGGACGAGAGCGCCATCTCTATCCCGAGCGTCCCGGAGCCCGTCACCAGCGCCACTCCCGCCGTGCTGTCGCGAACGATCTCCCTGACCATCCCCGGGAGCGCCCTCAGGATCTCCAAGAACTCGGGTGAGTCGTGGGATAGCTGAGGCCCGGCCAGCGCCTCCCTCACCCTCCTGTCCAAGATCGTGGGCCCCGGCGTCAACAGCAACGGCCCGTCCATATCCATGCGCCCATCGGAGGATGCGGCTCTCTTTAAGGGGTTCCATTGGATAGGGTTCATCCCAACTCGCCGCGAGCATCCGCTCCGGATGCGGACCGGGAGAGTGCGATGAGCCCGGTCAGGAGGCGTCGCCGCCCGGTGCTAAGGTAGAATGAGCCCCTGGGTACCCGCGAACGGTTAAAGCGCGCGAATGGTTCCCGCATGGCGTGAAGGCAGCGATATTCAGCGTGCCCGGTATAGAGAACCTGAGCGTCGCCGACGTGGAGGCGCCGAGGCCCGGCCCCCACGACGTCCTGGTCCGGGTCGTGCGCGCCGGCGTGAACCCGATAGATCGCCTCACGGTCACCGGCGGCAGGAGTCCCACGCCCATGCCGCACATCCCGGGCGCGGAGTTCGCGGGGATAGTGGAGGAGGTGGGTGAGCACGTGGATGGAGTGTCGACGGGCGACGTCGTGATAGATTATCCCAGGATTTTCTGCGGGCGCTGCGACATGTGCCTGTCGGGGAGGGAGATGCTCTGCCGCAGCGGCGGCGTGCTCGGCGTGGTCTCCAACGGCGGGTTCGCCGAGCTCGCGCTCGTTCCGGAAGCGTCCATTATCCGCGCCGACGCATCCCTCGGCTGGGACCTGCTGGCGAGTCTCCCCGTGTCCGCCCTCACGGCCTACCACGGCCTTCGCGCGGCCGGCCTGAGGGCCGGCGAGACCGTGGTGGTGATGGGGGCCTCCGGCAACACGGGAATGTTCGCCGTGCAGCTCGCCCGCGCCATGGGCGCCAGGGTCATCGCTGTCTCCAGGAGGCCGAGGGGATGGCTGATGGAGATGGGCGCCGACTACGTCGTGGAGCCCGAGTCGGCGCTCGAGGCGGTCTCGGAGGCCACGGGCGGCGCCATGGCGGACGTCGTCGTGGACCCGCTGGGCTCGGCGACCATGTCCATCTCGCAGAGCCTCGTGGGCCCCGGAGGCAGGATCGTGAGCTACGGCGTCCTGACGGGCCAGACAGTGTCGATCGACATGAGGTCGCTCTACTCAAAGGGGATCTCTATAATCGGTTCCACGGGCGGGACCAGATCGGAGCTCAGGGAGCTGGTTTCTTTGGCGGCCTCGCGCGGTCTGAGCGTTCGCGTGTGGAGGACCCATGGCCTCGAGGGCGTGAGGAGCGCCCTGGAGGATCTGTCGTCACGGGACAGGGACGGGCGCATCATGCTCGACGTGCAGCGCAGCCGAGCGCCCTCAACCTTTTAAGTTGCGCCGCGCCTCCGCGCAACGTGGGCGCGATAAGGAGCGTCGAGGCGATAGTTGTCGGTGAGAGGGGATCATCTGCGACATGGGCATCGGTGGCGGTCCTCGTGAGGGTGCAGACTTCCGACGGCAGGGTGGGTTACGGCGAGGCGGTGCCTACCCTGAGGACCGGCCAGGTCATCGAGGCCGTCAGGAGGCTGGCCTCCGTCGTCTCAGGAATGGATCCCCACGCCATCGAGCTGATACACCGCACATGGATGAGGGAGGAGTTCTACCTGCACCGCTCGATAGAGTCCACGGCAGCGCTCTCGGCGCTGGACATAGCCCTCTGGGACATCAAGGGGAGGGAGCTCGGGGCACCCGTGCACGAGCTCCTGGGCGGGGCCTACAGGGACCGCGTTCTGGCCTACGCAAACGGGTGGTACGCCGGTTGCAGGACGCCCGAGGACTTCGCATCGGCCGCCGCCAAAGTGGTGGGGATGGGCTACAGGGGACTGAAGTTCGACCCGTTCGGCGGTTACTTCGACTACATAGACCGCGCCGGGATCGAGAGGGCGGCGCGCATCGTCGGAGCGGTCAGGGAGGCCGTGGGGGACGACGTCTACCTCATGATAGAGCACCACGGGAGGTTCAGCTACGAGTCGGCAGTGAGGATCGCCGATGCGCTCTCGAGGTACTCGCCCCTCTTCGTGGAGGAGCCGGTTCACCCGCACGATCTGGAGGGACTCAGAAGGTACAGGGCGCTGGCGCGCGTTCCCGTGGCGCTGGGCGAGAGGATACTTGACAAGGAGGAGGCGCTCCAGTACCTGAGGGAGGGGCTCGTCGACTTCCTGCAGGTGGACCTGACCAATGTCGGCGGGATAACGGAGGCATGGAAGATAGCCGCCATCGCCGACGCGTTCGGCGTCAAGATGGCCTACCACAACGCGTTTGGCCCTGTGCAGAACGCCGCGACGCTCCAGCTGGACGCCACGATCCCGAACTTCATGATACAGGAGACGTTTTACGACTTCTTCCCGCAGTGGAAGAGGGACCTCGTCGGCGACTCCATGAGGCCGTCCCAGGGCTACCACCAGGTGCCGAGGGGCCCGGGCCTCGGGATCGAGGTGAGGGAGGACGTGCTGGACTCGCGCAGGGCGGAGGGGCTGGAGGAGAGGGTGCCGGGCGAGCCCGTCTGGGTCGTCAGGGGAACGTGGGTGGACGAGGACTCGAGCAGGGTGCCCTGATGCCGCGATTCCTTAAAATATAAGAGGCACACTATCGACATTCATGAGGCGTTCTCTCCTCCTCATAGACGGCGAATGGGTTAATCCATCCGGCGGCGAGTTCCTCACGAAGCTGAACCCCGCCACCGGCGAGCCGATCGGCCAGTTCGCCTCCGCGACGGTGGACGACGTGAAGAGGGCCGTGGACGCCGCGTATGACGCGCAGAAGTCTTGGGAGAGGCTGACGTCGGTCGAGCGCGCGAAGTACATATGGAGGGCCGTGGACGTGATAAGGTCCAGGAGGTCCGAGCTCGAGGACCTACTCATAGACGAGGTCGGGAAGCCCGCGAGGGAGGCCGCCCAGGAGGTGGACGGGGTGCTGGACCAGCTCACGTACTACGCCGAGATGGCCAGGAAGGTGACCGGGGACGTCGTCGAGGGGACGAAGCCCGACAGGATAATACTCCAGTACCGCGTCCCCTACGGGGTCGTAGCCGCCATAACGCCCTGGAACTTCCCCGCCGGGATGATAGCCAGGAAGGTGGGCCCGGCCCTCGTCACCGGCAACACCGTGGTCCTGAAACCGAGCTCGGACACCCCGTTCGTGGGGGAGTGGCTCGCGAGGGCATTCCAGGAGTCGGGGCTCCCGAGGGGCGTCCTGAACTTCGTGACCGGGAGGGGGAGCTCGGTGGGCCCTGCCCTCACGTCGAACAGGAAGGTCGCGCTCGTCACGCTCACGGGGGAGACAGGCACGGGGAGGGACGTCATGGCTTCCGCCGCCAACTCGATGGCCAAGGTGATCCTCGAGCTGGGCGGGAAGGCCCCGTTCATGGTCTGGAAGGACGCCGACCTGGACCTGGCGGCCAGGGTGCTCATGTGGGCGAAGTACTGGAACGCGGGCCAGTCCTGCATAGCCGCCGAGAGGCTGTTCGTGCACGAGGCAGTGTACGACGAGTTCATGCGCAGGTTCCTGGAGCTCACCGCGTCGCTCAGGGTGGGCGACCCCAGGAGGAACGAGATGGGGCCACTCATAAACGAGGGGGCGCTCAGGAAGGTCTCCGGGATGGTCGAGCGCGCCAGGAGCGATGGGCTGAGGGTGCTCTACGGGGGATCTCGCCCGTCGCTCCCGGAGCCCTTCTCGGGCGGCTATCACTACCTCCCGACGATCGTGGAGGGCCACGACCAGAGCTCCCCCGTGTTCAGGGAGGAGATATTCGGTCCGGTGCTCCCGGTCATGAAGGTCGAGGATGACTTCGGCAAGCTTATGGATCTGGCGAACGATTCCATCTACGGGCTAGCGTCCTACCTGTTCACGAAGGACCTCTCGCTGGCGATGAGGGCGGCCAGGGAGATAAAGTTCGGCGAGCTCTACGTGAACATGCCTGGCCCGGAGGCCACCCAGGGTTACCACACGGGCTTCAGGATGTCGGGGCAGGCCGGCGAGAACTCCATCCACGGGGTGCTGGAGTACACGAAGATAAAGAACGTCTACGTCGACTACGGCCCCAACCCGCTGGAGGGAGAGGTCATCCCGCCTTACTCCTGAGGGGTGCGCGTTGGCCGCCCTGCCGAGCGGGATCGTGACCCCAGCTGTGACGCCGCTGAAGGACGGCGACCTTGACCTCGAGGGGATATCCGAGCTCCTCGAGTTCCTCAGGGGCTCGGGCGCTGTCGCGGTCTTCCCGGCCGGGTCTGTGGGTTCCTTCCACCTGCTGAGCCTCGAGGAGCACTCGCGCCTCATATCCGAGTTCGCGGCGAGGCTGCCCTCCGGGATGGTCCTGCTCCCTGGAGTGCACAGGGGGAACCTCGAGGAGTCGATCAGGCTGGCGCGCCATGCGAGGGATGCGGGAGCCCTCGCGGTTGTCTCCGTGCCGCCCTTCTACTCCGGGCTGAGCCAGGCCGAGGTCGCGGATTACTACTCGGCCCTAGCCTCCGCGGCGGACGTGCCGATCGTGATCTACAACATACCGCAGATGGCCAGGAACGTCGTGGAGCCTGAGACCGCGCTGTCCGTTGCCCGCTCCACCGGCCTGGTTGCGGGCATCAAGGACAGCTCGAGGGACCTGGCCGCGCTCCAGGGCTACCTGAGCGCGCTGCCCGGGATTCCCGTGTACGAGGGACAGGACGACCTCCTGCTGCCGGCCAGGGTCCTGGGCGCCAGTGGGGGTGTGTGCGGGACGTCCAACTTCACCGACCTCCCGGAGATCGTGTGGTCCAGCGGCTCGAGGGAGCTCCAGCTGAGGCTCTCGGCCCTGATGCGCCTGCTGTCGAGGTACGAGTTCCCGGCCGCCTACTATTACCTGTTCCAGGCAGTCGTGATGGGGAGGAGGGAGCCCAGGGGCTACCTGCCGAGGCCCCTGAGGCCGCTCGACGCGCGCGAGGCGGAGTCGCTGCTCTCCGGGTTCAGATCCCTGACGTCGGGGACGCGAGGCCCTCGAGCGTGAACTCGACGCGCTTGTTCCTCCTCCCCTTGTTCTCCACGCGCATCACGATCACGCGCCCCACCTCCCTCGTGTTCGTCACGTGGGTCCCTCCGTCCATCTGCGCGTCGAGCCCTTCTATCTCGACGACCCTGACTACGTCGAGTCTCGCGAGGAGTTCCCTGCCCGGGGCCGTCCTGGCCAGGTTGGGGATCGACGCGGCCTCCTCCCTCCTCAGGTACCTGACCAATACCCTCCTACCCCTCTCCACCTCCCGGTTCACCTCACCCACCAGCCCGTCGAGCGCCTCCCTGGAGAAGCTCGGCCAGTCGAAGTCGACGCGAGCGTGGTCGTCGTATATCTGGCCGCCGGTTATCTCGCCGCCCGCCCCCATCCTCAGCAGCACGGCGTCCAGCAGGTGTATCGCCGTGTGCAGCCTCATGTGGGCATACCTCCTGCCCCAGTCCAGCTCGCCCACGACTCTCGTCCCCGGCTGCGGCGCCTCGCCCTGCAGCGCGTGGACGACTTCGTCGTCGGCCTTCGACGCCCCGATTACGGCTACGCGCCTCCCGTTGAACTCGAGCGTTCCCGAGTCGGACGGCTGGCCTCCGCCGCCGGGGTAGAACGCGGTCCTGTCCAGGACCGCGTAGCCCTCGCCGGACCTCACGACCACGGCCTCGAAAACCCTAAGGTAGGAGTCGTTGAGGTAGAGCAGGTCCGTGGGCACGCGTCGCGCTGGTCGGGCCTAATGATAAATCTTGCGAGATCGCGCGGGGACGCTAGCTCCTCGTCATGATCACGAATAGATCGTTCACGTTGGTCCCCGTGGGCCCTGTGACCACCGCGAGGCCCGCGCGGCTGAGGAACCCGTAGGAGTCGTTCTCGCGGAGCGCCGCCGCGGCGCCGGCCTCATCCAGGGACTCCAGATCCTCGGAGCCGAGCGCGGCCCCGGCCGCCGGGGAGTTCCCGTCCACGCCGTCCGTGGCCATGGCGCCGATGCCCGAGCGCCCCGCGGCGCCGAGCCGCCTGACCTGGAGAGCCGCCGAGAGCGCGAGCTCCTGGTTCCTACCTCCCCTCCCCTTGCCCCTGACGGTGACCGTCGTCTCTCCGCCGGCCATCGCCGCCCTCCTCCTCCCCCTCGTGGAGAGCGATCCCAGGAACCGGCCAACCTCCCTCGCCTCGCCCTCCATGGACTCCGTCAGGATCTGGGCGCTGTAGCCCATCCTTCTCGCCTCGCGTGCCATCGCGCGCAGCGCTGGGCGATTGTCCAGCACTATCCTGTTAATGACGCGCGAGAACACAGGATCCCCCGGCTTCGGCGTCTCCTCCAGGAGGCCCCGGGCGCCCATTCCGAGTATCCGCTCGGAATTCGGGAAGCGGCCGTCCAGGCCGTACTTCCTGAGGACATCCAGCGCCTCCGCGTACGTCGTGGGATCCGGCGCCGTGGGGCCGGAGGCTATCGAGTCCACTGGATTGCCGACCACGTCCGACACTATGAGAGATACGCACTCGCGCCCCCTGAAGCCGCGGATCAGCTGGCCCCCCTTGACCTCAGACAGATGCTTCCTGACCGCGTTCAGCTCCCTCACATCGGCGCCGCTCCTCATGAGGGCATCCGCAAGCGCGGCCTCCTCCTCCACACTCAACCCGTCCTTCGGCACCTCGAGGAGCGCGGAGCCTCCACCCGATATCAGCACCAGCAGCGTCTCGTCCTCCCGGACGCGCCTCACGATTCCCATCGCCTCCTCCGACGCGCGGACGTTCTCCTCCGACGGCAGCGGGTGCGTCCCCTCGATGACCCTGATGTTTCCCAGGTCGCCCGAGGGATATCCCTTGGGCACGATCGCGAGCCCCTCCCGCACGCGCCCACCGAGGACCGAGAGCGCTCCCCTGGCCATCCTGTACGCTGCCTTGCCGAATGCCAGGACCACAACGTCTCCGCTCGGCCTCAGGCGCCTGAGCCCCCCGACCACGGCTGCCTCCGGATCCGCGGCCGCCAGGCCGCTCCTGAGGACTCTCATCACGTCTTCGCGGGCGACCGGCACGCCTCGCCCGCGGGTCGTTCAAGTTTTAAATGAAGCGCCTCTTCACCCCGAAAGCGCCGCCCGCAGGCGGTACGTGTCCACGCGTCCGGTCGCCGAGGCGCTCGGCCGGCTCTCCGTGATGCTGGGGTCAATCCCAAATAACTATATCCAGGGGAATCCGCTCGGATGGCGTGGTTCGGTACACCCCGATAGGCAACGGGAGGGTCATCGTGGCGTTCGATCAGAACCACTGGATCGTGGACTTCTACTACTCCAAGGCCGCCCGCGACAACCACGCCATGGGTCATCCATTCATGTTCGGCATCACGGTCGACGGGCAGTTCCGCTGGCTCGATGCGTCTGTGCTGAGGGAGATGGACTACACGGGCAACACGATGGTGTCGAGGGCCCTCTACGCGCCCGCCGAGCTCGGCGTGGAGGTTCAGACGAAGGACTTCGTGGACGTGCTGGACGACGTCTACGTCAGGCTCGTGACCGTGAGGAACGTCGCGGGATCCAGGCGGAGGTTCTCGGCCTTCATGCACCAGAACTTCTACATCTACGGCAACGACATAGGCGACACGGGAATCTACGACCCATCGCTCAACGGCGTGCTGCACTACAAGGGCGCCCGTTACTTCCTCGCCTCCGTCGTGGGCGAGGACGGGGGAGGAATGGACCAGTACGCTGTGGGGATAAAGGGCCGCGCCGGGCTGGCCGGCACGTGGAAGGACGCCGAGGACGGCAGGCTGTCCATGAACCCCGTGGCCAACGGGTCGGTGGACTCGGTCATCGGGTACTCGGGGGAGCTGGCGCCCAGCGGCTCACGCTCCTTCTTCTACTACATAGCGTGCGGGCAGAACATGAAGTCGGTGGCGGCCCTCGGCGGTTCCCTGAGCTGGAGCAAGCTGGCCTCGATGCTCAGGAGGACATCGAACTACTGGGACTACTGGTCCTCCCGGCGCCCCCTCAGGCTCGGGGGCGATTACCCGTACCTGTTCAAGCGCTCGCTCTTCATCCTGGCCACGCACATAAACTCCGCGGGCGGCATAGCCGCGTCCCTGGACAGCGATCAGCTGAAGGTCAACCGCGACGGGTACTACTACGTGTGGCCGAGGGACGCCGCGATAGCGGCCTACGCTCTGAGCATGGCCGGCCACAGCTCCACTGCGGCCAGGTTCTTCGACCTCATGGCATCCTCGATATCGGGCGAGGGATACCTACACCACAAGTACTACGTGGACGGGAAGCTGGCCAGCACGTGGCTCCCCATGGTCATCGACGGCCGCCCGATACTGAACATTCAGGAGGACGAGACCGCGCTGGTCGTCTGGTCGCTGGGCGAGTACGTCAGGAGGCGCAACGACGTGGCGCTCTTGGCGCCCTACTACGAGCCACTGGTGACGAGGGCCGCTGACTTCATGGCGGGCTTCGTGGGCGAGGACGGGCTGCCCAGGGAGAGCTACGATCTCTGGGAGGAGCGCTACGGGATCCACGCGCACACGGTGGCCGCGGTGCACGCCGCCCTCGGGTCCGCGGCCTGGATGGCCGAGCTGTTCGGCGAGGACGACCGCGCCTCCAGGTACAGGCAGGTGGCATCCAGGATGCGCGAGGCGTTCATCTCCAAGTTCTACTCAAAGGACGTCGGCAGGTTCGCCCGCGCGCTGCTCGGGGGCAGGCCGGACTTCACCGTCGACAGCGCCCTCCTCGCCATCCCCCTGCTGGGGCTCCTCGACCCCGCCGATCCCCGCGTCGAGTCCACCGTGGAGCAGGTGAGGTCCAGGCTTTGGGTCAGGGGCATCGGGGGCCTCGCCAGGTACGAGGGCGACCGCTACATGAGGGTGAAGGACGATCCCTCGGTGCCCGGGAACCCGTGGACCATAACGACGCTCTGGCTGGCCAGGTATTACGTGAGGGTGGGGGACATCCCGCGTGCGATGGAGGCCATGAACTGGGTGGCCTCCCACGCGCAGGGCTCCGGCGTGCTCTCGGAGCAGGTTAACCCCTACGATGGCTCGCCGCTCTCGGCATCCCCTCTCGCGTGGGCCCACGCCGAGTTCATAATCGCGTCCGTGGAGATGGATGAGCGCCTCTCGGGGCCGCCCGCGGCACAAAGCGTATCTTCGACGGGAATGGGGGGAGCTCCGTGAGGGCAATCTCGATAACCGTGGGCAAGCCCGGCGCTCAGCTCGTGGACGTGCCGGAGCCCCAGAGGGGGAAGGGGGAGGTTCTGCTAAGGACGCTGTACACCGGGATCTGCGGCACGGACAGGGGGCTCGTCAACAACCAGCTATCGTTCGCCCGTCCCCCGCCCGGCTCGAGCGATCTGATAATAGGCCACGAGGCCCTGGCGAGGGTGGAGGACGCGGACCAGGGCACCCGCCTCAGGAAGGGGTCGCTGGTGGTCCCCATGGTGAGGAGGCCGGGCAAGTGCCTGAACTGCATGATAGGGCGCCAGGACAACTGCAGCGACGGGGACTTCGTCGAGGCAGGGATAAGGGGGCTCCACGGCTTCATGAGGGACCGCTTCACGGACGATCCCACCTATCTGGTGCGCGTCGAGGACGAGTCGCTGGGCATGCTGGCCGTGCTCACCGAGCCCCTGAAGAACGTGGTGAAGGCATACGACGTCTACGACCTGGTGTCCAGGAGGTCCATACCCAACTGCAGGGACGGCTCGCGCTCATGCCTCACGGTCACGATAGCGGGGGCCGGCCCGATAGGCATGCTCTTCGCCATGATGTTCACGTCGATGGGCATGGATGTCAAGATATTCAGCAGGCACGATCCTGAGGGCAAGCTGTCCGAGACGGCCTCGAGGATAGGCGCGGAGTACTTCATCCGCCAGGATCGCTCGAAGCCCGTGCCGCCGTCCGACGTGTTCGTGGAGACGACGGGATCTCCGGAGGTCGCCCTCGACGGGATGAGGGCCCTGAGGCCCAACGGCGTGCTGATACTCTTCGGCACGGCGCCCGGCGGATCGGAGCCCGTGAGCGGCCAGGACATAATAGACGTGGTGGAGAAGAACATCACCGTGGTGGGCACCGTCGACGGCGCCAAGGAGCACTACATCAGGGCCCTCGGCTACCTGTCGAGCTGGAAGGACTCCTTCCCGGGGGTGCTGCAGTCCATGGTGACCGGCATAGTCAGGCCCGAGGAGGCCATTCCCGTGCTGAGGGAAAAACCGCCCGGCGAGGTCAAGACAGTGATAAAGTGGGAGTGAGCGCCATGGACCTGAGCAGGTACAGGATCGTCGACCTCACGCACGAGATGTACCACGGGATGCCATCGTGGCCCACGAACAGCCGGTTCTCGGTCGAGGACTCGAAGCTGATGGAGGTAGACGGCTACAGGCTCAGGGAGATCCGCATGAACACGCACCATGGGACGCACATGGACGCTCCATCCCACATGCTGGAGGATGGCGATCCCGTGAGCTCGATAGATCCCAGGAAGCTCATGGGCGAGGGAGTCGTGCTGGACCTCACCCGGAAGGGCGACGGGGAGCCGATAACCGCGGATGACCTGCGCTCGTTCGAGGAGGACATCAGGAAGGGCGACATGGTGTTCCTTCACACGGGCTGGGACTCCCTCAGGGGGATCAACAGGAGGTACCTGTTCCTGTGGCCCTACCTGTCAGTCGATGGGGCGAGGTACCTCGTGGAGAGGGGCGTGTCCCTCGTGGGCACCGAGGGGCTGAGCATAGGCGGGTGGGGGGAGAGGACGGCCACGATGGAGCCGCTCACCGACACCGGGGTCGAGGTGCACAGGATCCTCCTCTCGAACGGCGTCCTCATAATCGAGGAGGTGGCGAACCTGGGCGAGGTCCTCAGGGGGCGCAGGTCGGCTCGCGCCTTCTTCATAGCGCTCCCCATGAAGCTCCGTGGCCTCGACGGGGCGCCCACGCGCGTGATCGCGCTCGTCGAGGCGTGACTCCGGCCGTCCCGCAGTCGAAGTAGACCTTCACCCTCCTGTTTCCCCTCATGACGTAGCGGGCACAGAGCCTGCCATCCTCCTCCAGGGACTCGATCGCCTTGTACACGCCCCTCAGGGTGCGGCCGCGCAGCCTGCCCCACGCCTCGTATGCGGAGGCCTCGCCCATCTCGCGAACCACCCTGAGCACGTCCTCCGCCAGCCCGGGCCTCCTCGGCCCGGGCTGAACCCTCCTCTGGGAGGCCGTCACGATCGCCAGCCCCCCTCCCATGGCCTCCGCCAGCGCGAACGCGGCGGCCGAGAGCACCTTCGCGCGGATCCCGGCCCGGGCCAGCCTCACGATCCCCTCCACGGCCTTCTCGGGGTCCACCTCGTGCAGGGTGACGCCCTCGATGCGCCGGAGGAGCTCCGGCCACGCGGTGCCGCGGATCACGGCTGCGTGGACCTCGGGGCGCGCGTCGGCGCCCGCCTCGCCGGCGTCCCTCAGTCCCTTCCAGACGGAGAGCGCTAGGAGGCCCGTCTCGGCGGGCACGAAGACGCGATCTATCCTCGGGAGCCTCTCGAGGGCCTCCAGGGCTATGGTCTTCAGCCCCTCCACGGCCAACGAGTTCGAGTAAGTCAGCGCGTCCCGGGCGTGCCCGAACCTTATCCCCGCGCCGAGCCCGACGAGCGCCACCACCTCCTGGGGATCTATCCTCGAGGGATCGGCTATCCAGACCTCCGCGTCGGCTATTCCCCTGAGGTAGCGCGCCGCCGAGTAGGCGAAGTCCTCCGAGTACTCTATCCTGATCGTCCCTTCCTGGCCCGAGGAGGCCAGGTAGCTGGCCACGACGGAGGAGGCCCTGTCCGCGTAGCTCCCCGTGGGATTCCTCCCCTCGAATTTCACGAGCGCGCTCCCGACCCTCCTGACGGGCGTCATCCCCTCGCCGAGCGAGACCACGCGGGGAAAGCCCGGGAGCAGCCCGGCGTACCTCCACATGCTGGGCACCTCGCGCCTCACGCTCCACCTCGGATCCTCCAGCTCCAGCACAGCCAGCCCGCCGCACCTCGGGCAGCGCGGGCTGATGCCGGGCGTCCTAGCCCCGCACTCCAGGCAGACCGTGGAGACGCCGCGCATCTGCGGAGGCCGCGGAATCGAGCTCCTCAATTGTCTTCCCCCTCGTCTCGTACCCGAGCGCTGCCCAAACGACTGCGCCGCTCACGCCCAGGGCCCAGAGCGCCACGTCGTATACCATGAATGAGGCCACCGTGAAGGACTGGGTGAACACGAGAGAGGCGATGTAGACT
>JBMFHR010000020.1:0-8367 GCA_049976725.1 Conexivisphaera sp.
CCGTCAGCTTATGTAGTCCATGCGGCCCGGGCGCGTATCGCGCGACGCCGCCTCGCTCCTCGATATCTCATCCATCATGGCCTTGATCGCGCGCTCCGCCTCGGCGGCCAGCGAGTCGAGCCTCGAGTAGTCCACCTCTATCCCGGAGAGCCTAGCCAGCGCCTTCAGCACCTCCTTCGAGCTCAGCGCGTCCACGTAGTAACCCGCGGTCTCCCCCAGGAGGCAAATCCCGTCCATATCCTTCAGCGATGCCATCGCGAATATCAGGCCGTTCATCCCGTTTATCTCGCCGCCGTCCATCACATTGACGCCGGCCAGCCTGAGCCTCTCGAGGAGCTCCGGCCTGGTGGCCGTGCCGTGCACCGCCCTCTCGGTCGGCTCCTTGCCCAGTATGTATGCCGCGAGGGAGTAGACCTCGCTGACGCCTGCGCCCTTGGCGATCTCCAGGACGCTGTCCACCACCTCGTAGCTGGCCTCGTTGCTCTCGAGCTGCGAGGGCCCCGTGAACAGCAGGACGGACCTGGAGCCCTGCTGCGCGTGGTAGAGCTGGAAGCGCGGCATGTAGGCCACACCGTCGCTCTGTATGTAGACCTGCGGGGGGAAGGCGGGCGTGTATATCTCAGCCACGAGGTCCGCGCGGAGCTCAACTATCAGGTGGTCCACCGCGAGCTTCCCCACCTGGCCGGCGCCCGGAACCGCGCCTATGAGGAAGTCCGCCTTGGGGATCTTCCTGGAGATGCCCCTCACGATCGCACGCACGCGGTATTCCAGGGTTGACTCATTAATAAGAATAAGTCAAGTCCCCGGTTCCTCGAGCAGCGCAGCCAGCTCGCCGAATGCGAAATCGATCAGCTCCTGGGCCGTCGTGCGGCCGAACGCCGCCAGCACGGCGTTCCTGGTGACCCCGACGGTCAGCCCGTTCCTGGACGGCAGGGAGACCACGACGTACCATATCTTGCCGTGCTCCAGGTAATCGTGGTACAGCGCGGAGTCCCTGAGGGACTCGCCGTAGAGGGCCAGGACGTCGACGTTTGGGAGATCCACCTGGTCGAAGTAGATCACCCTAGCGCCCTCCATGGAGGCCTCGAAGTACTGCCTGAACTTGTCATGGGAGAGGCGGGCCTCAACCACTCCCCCGGGGGCACCGTATATCACGCGCGAGAGGTCAGAGGCGATCTCGTTGGCGAGCCTCTTCTTGGCCATCACGAGGAGGAGCTGGCTGCCCCCCTCGACCCGCATGTAGAATGGAACCTCCAGCGTCCTGACGGTCTTGACCACTTCGCCGTGCCTCCTGAAGACGAGGGGCCTATCCTTGAGTGCGAGCGCGGACAGGTAACCAGAGCTGTACGCGACGTCCCTTATCTCCTCGACCAGGACCTGCCCCGTGCCGACGTCCTCGCGCTCCAGCCTGAAGTCCTTCAGCTTATGGACAAGGACGTCGGGCCTCACGTTGGCCCTGAGCCTGAATAGCTTGGCCGCTAGCGCCACGATCCGGGTGCGGAGTGCCCTATATATAAGCTGAGCACGCTCAGCCGCGGTTCGGCCTGAATGGCTCCAGCTCGGGATCCCTGCGGCCGTCTGCTATTTCGCGCGATGCCCTGGAGACGACGGCGGGACCCACGCTGAACCCGTAGTTGCCGAAGGCGTACGCGTAGTAGAGGTTCTCGTACTTGGAGCTCCAGCCCACTATGGGCAGTCCGTCGAACGCGTAGTCGAGGTACGCGCCCCACTGCCTGAGCGCGTTCATGTAGGAGAAGCTCGGGAAGAGCTTGACCGTTATCGTGGCTATCCTCTCCATCACCTTCAGGCTCTCGTCGACGCTGTAGCTCGGGTTGTCGTAGCCCATGTCGTACACGGACCCGACGAACTCGTTCCTGAGGGTCTGGGTGAACCTGTACCCCTTGCTGTCCACCGTGATGACCGGCCTGAACTGGTACTTGTAGGGCTCGGTCACGAACGCTCCGGCGGCCGCCACCCTTATCGGGGCCACGCTGTCGCCGAGCGAGGCAACCAGATCACGACTCTTGGCCCCGGCCGCGATGACGAACGCGTCGGCCTCCACCCTCTGGGCGCCTCCCACTATCGCCGCCCTGACCTTGGATCCGGAGGTCTCGAAGCCGGTCACCTGCCTGCTCCTGTAGACCTTGCCGCCCTTGGACCTGAGCATCATTATCCTGCTGCTCACGAGCGGGAAGAACATCAGCTTGAAGTCGTCGAACGTGACGAACGCGCTCAGGAACGCGCCCTCGTCGAGCCACGGCAGGAACTCCTCCTTGAGCTCCTTCGGAGTCATCTCCCTGGCGTTGGCCCCTGCGGCCCTCCAGTACTCGAAGTACCTGGAGAGCCTCGCGCGCTCGGACTCCGTGAACGCTATGGACGCGTGCGGCACCTGCTCGCCCATGACTCCTGTCGGCATGTTGAACTCCTCCTTGAGCCTGCGGTCGAACTGCTTCGCGATGCCTATCCCCTCGAGAGCGAGCTTCGCGAGCCTCGGATCCCTCTGCTGCACGCTGGAGACACCTATGGACCTGCCGGTCGAGCCGGACTCGGGGTAGACCGCCTCCAGAACCTCGACCTCCACGCCCCTGTCGGCCAGCTCCTGGCCTATACCGACGCCTATGGCGCCGGCCCCCACGACTACTACCTTCAGCGCGATCACACCTCCTCCAGGCTCGGCCTGACGAAGATGCCGATCGGGACAGGCTGCAGCGGCGACCTGACCCTGTAGGTCAGCTCGTCGAAGCTCACGTCGATCCCCATCTTCTTCATCTCGCTGGCGAACACCCTCTGGACGAGCGAGGCGCAGCCCCTTCCCTGGCAGAAGCCAGTGGTGGCCATGGCGAGGCGCCTGTAGTTGTCTATCTCCAGTGCCTCGGGGCCGAACATCCTTATCGCCATCTGGAGGGACCTGACTAGGTCCTCCTGGGTCTTGTCCATGCACCTGCAGACCACCGTGGGTTGATCGCGCCGAGCGGACGAGCTCACTTTCTCCTCACCTCCACGTGCTTGACGTTCAACGCTATGGACTGGGGTACGAGCACGCTGACCATCACCGTGCCAAACTTCGGGCTCTTGGTCACGGAGAACACCTCCGCGCTACCCAGAGGCCTGCCGGCCCTGTCGAAGACCTCGACGAGCTCGCCCTTCTTGGGCAAGGGCGTCAGCTCGTACGGCACCATGACCAGCGAGTATTCCTCGTAGCCGGGCCTCTTAAGGCTCTTCCTCCCGAAGTTGTAGTTAACAATGTTTATCGCCAGGCCTGGGCAGGCCTGGGCGCACAGGGTGCATCCCGTGCAGGCATCCCAATTTATCTCGGGCCTGTTTATCATCGTCTTCATCGTTATAGCGCCGGTCGGGCAGACGTCCCTGCACGGCGTGCACGGTATGTCCTCCAGGCAGTCTATTATGGGGACGGCCACGCGCTCGAGGACCTCGGGCGGCGGTATCCTGCCCGCCTCCTTGAGCACGTCGAGCGTTATTATGCCCGCCTCCAGGCTCTGCGTTCCCCCGAGCTCGGCCAACTCACGCCGCCTCCTGGATGAGCACCTTGCTTATCCCCTCCTTGATCCTCCTGTAGTCCGGGCTCTCCCTGAAGAGGTCCAGCCACTCTATGGCCTTCCTCCTCTCCTCGACCATGGAATCGGTGCCCTTGCCCGCGCTGATGGCGGCGGATATTCCTGCTATCCTGCCCTCCATCATCGCGGTCGATGCCTCCTCTATGCCGCTCGCGTCGCCGGCCACGTAGACGCCCCTGACGCTGGTCTCCAGGTACTTCGTGCGGTAGGGGACGTAACCCCCTAGCTCGGGCACGAACTTCATCCTGGCGCCCATCTTGCTCAGCAGCTCGGTGCTGGGGGAGAGGCCCACGGCCATCCAGATTCCGTCCACCTTAATCTCCTTCTCGCTGCCCTCCACGGGCTTGAACGATTTGTCGACCTGGTATATCACCGCGGACTCCACGGATCCGTCCCCATAAGCTCCCTTGATCGTGTGCTCCATGAACACAGGTATCTGCATCCTCCTGATCTTCGCCGCGTGAACTAGGTAGGCAGCGGTCTTCGGCAGTATGTCTATCACTGCCCTCACGTTTATGCCGGCCTGCCTGGCCTGGTACGCGACTATCACGCCGACGTTGCCGGCCCCGATTATCAACACGTCGTTCGCGGGCTTGATCCCGAACACGTTCATGAGGGTCTGCGCCGCCCCGGCGCCCATCACCCCGGGCAGGTCGTTCCCGGGGAAGGCTAGCGTCCTCTCCATGGCGCCGGCCGCGACGAGCAACTTGTCGGCCCTGATCATCATGACCTTGAACCTGCCGACGCCCTCGGCCCGCACGGCCATCAGGACGCCTTCGGGCGGATAGTAACCTATCACCTGGGTCATCGGGTAAAGCTCCACGTTCGGGTACTCCTTCAGCTGGGATACCAGGTTCCTCGCAATGTCTATCCCGCGTGTCCCGGCGAAGCTCTCCCTGGTCCCGAAGAACTTGTGCGTCTGCTTTATCAGCTGCCCGCCCGGATAGGGCGATTGGTCCAGCACGGCTATCCGCATGCCCGAGGGCGCGGCCGCGAGGGCCGCCGAGAGCCCGGCGGGGCCCGCGCCCACAATCACGAAATCGTAGGATAGGTTCTGCTTCTCCACCTTGAGCTCGTACCTCGGGGTGGGGTAGTCGGAGCTGTGCGGCTCCTCCGACTCTATCACCATGCCGTCCTCAACCGGCAGTATGCAGGTCCTCACGTGTGGTACGCCATCGACCCTCATCATGCACTGCGAGCATTTGCCTATCATGCAGAAGGGTCCCCTCGGCCTGTGCAGGTAGCTGCTCCTCGTGAACTCCAGGACGCCGGCAGCGTAGAGCGCGGCCGCCACGGTCTCGTTGGAGTACGCGGTGACGCGCTGGCCGTTGTAGAGTAACCCGACCGGATTGCCTCTGTCCCAGGACAGAATCGGGTGATCCCATATCCTCCTGTCTTGCATGATTGCCCGGCCCTAGGCCGGATGGGTGGATTAAAAGCATTCGACCGGGGGCCATAAATCAAATATATGCTTAATCAATATAGTATATTTTTGATTTGACGCATCAGCGGCCGGCCCAGTCGCGAGCGTGCCTCTCCAGGAACCTCTCCAGGCCGTCGAGCCCCCTCCCTATGGCCTCCATGCTGGCGGCCAAGGAGATTCTGACGTGGCCCTCCCCGCCCCTCCCGAACGCGGACCCGGGCACGACCGCCACCCGCTCCTCCTCCAGGAGGGCCCTGGCGAGCTCGGCGGAGCTCATGCCCGCCTCGATCCTGGGGAATATGTAGAACGCGCCCCTGGGCCTGAGGACGCTCACGCCCCTCATCGAGGATAGCCTCGAGTACGCGTAGTCGAGCCTCCTGCCCACCTCAGCGACGTAGTTCGCGGTGAAGTCCTGGGGACCCCTGAGGGCCTCCAGCGCCGCCCTCTGGGCGATCGAGCTCGGGCACACCGCGTCGTACATCTGGAACTTCACAGCGGCCTCCACGACCTCCCTTGGAGCTACCATGTAGCCCAGCCTCCACCCGGTCATGGCGTAGGTCTTGGAGAACGAGTTCACCACTATGGTCCTCCTGCGCACGTCCCCGTCGAACGAGGACATGCTCGAGAACTCGGCGCCGTAGACGAACTTCTCGTAGACCTCGTCCGAGATTATCCAGAGGTCGCGCTCCAGAGCGAACGATACTATCTCCTCCAGCGCGCGCCTGCCGTACACGGCGCCCGTCGGGTTCGAGGGGCTGTTCACTATCACGGCGCGCGTCCTGGCGTCGGCCGCGGCCCTCAGCGACTCGGCCGTCGGCACGAACCCCTCCTCCTCGCGCGTCTCCACCTCGATCGCCCTCACGCCCAGGATGGAGGCCGCCCCCGCGTACCCCACGAACGCGGGGGTGGGCACGAGGACGGAGTCCCCCTCGTCCGTCACGGCCGCCAGCGCCTCGAGTATGGCCTGCGTGCCGCCCTGGGTGACCAGGACCTCCTCCGGGTCCACGCTGGCGCCGTAGTCCCTCGCGTACCTCTCGGCGATCGCGCGCCTGAGCTCGGGCAGCCCCGCGTTCGGCGTGTAGTGCGTGAAGCCCTCCTCCAGCGCCCTGCGCGCCGCCTCGCGCACGTTCGCGGGGGTTGCGGCGTCGGGCTCCCCCAGCGTGAGGTTGACCAGATCGCTATACTTGCTGGCCAGGTCGAAGAGTTCCCTTATGCCGGAGGGCCTGAGCGCTGAGAGCCTGTTGGAGATCGCGACCATCCGCATCGCCCTTCACGCGCGGTGCTGGTAGAAACCCTCGCCGGCCTTGACGCCGAGCTTGCCGGCATTCACCATCTCCAGGAGCAGCGGGTCGGGTTCGTACTCGCGGGAGCCGAGCAACCCCTCCAGCCTCCTGAGGGCCGCCACGACGACGTCCAGTCCGTACGAGTCAGCGTACTCGAAGATCCCCCTGGGGTAGTTGAGGCCCAGCCTGACGGCCTTGTCTATGTCGTCCCTGCTGGCCACGCCGTCCCTCAGGAGGTACGCTGCCTCGTTCACCGCCGGCGCGATCAGCAGGACGGGATCCACGGAGCCGGCGAGGGACGGGTTAAGCTCGGGCTTCCTGAACTTGGAGCCCGGGTGCTGGTAGAAACCCTCGCCGGCCTTGACGCCGAGCTTGCCGGCCGCGCGGCGTTCTCCGTAGAGCCTGCAGGGCGTCATCTGGAAGCCGCGGGACATCATGGCGCGCATTATGTCGTCGAGGACGTCTACGCCGATGTAATCCGAGAGCTCGAACGCGCCCATCGGCATGCCGAGCCCGTAGCGCGCGGCCGCATCGATCTCCTCCATCCGGTGAATCCCCCTCTCGACCAGCGAGCACGCCGCATTCAGGAACCTGACCATCACCCTGTTGACGATGAAGCCTGGCACGTCCCTGTTGACGAGGACCGGCTGCTTCCCCAGGGACACGGCGAGGTCGTACGTCGCCCTGACGGTGGCATCGTCCGTGTACCTGCCCCTGACGACCTCCACCAGCTGCATTATGACCGGCGGGTTGAAGAAGTGCATCCCGACGACCATCGGTCTCCTCCGCTCGGAGACACTCTCGGAGATCTCGGTTATCGGGAGGCTGCTGGTGTTGGTCGCGAGGATGACGCCCGGACGTGCGCTCCTGTCGAGGATGGAGAATATCTCGCGCTTGACCTCCATGCGCTCGGGCGCGGCCTCGATAACGAAGTCGGCGCCCGAGGCCCCCGAGGCCAGATCCAGCGTGGTCGTTATGCGCGAGAGCACCTCGGAGGAGCTCCTTATGGATCCCTTCTCCGCGAGCCTGTCGAGGCTCCACTTTATCCTGGACAGCGCGCTGTCCAGGAACTCCTGCTTGATGTCGTAGAGGATCACGCTGAATCCCCTGAGCGCCGCGACCTCGGCTATGCCGTGCCCCATCGTGCCGGCGCCCACCACAAATATCCTCTTGATCTCGGACAATTCGCGCATCCCTTCATCAGGCGCCGGAGCACGGCCCCTTATTACGATTAGCTTCCGGCGGCGGATCCGGAGCAGCAGGACCTGAGCAGCTCGTAAATCGCCGAGAGGTCCTTCCTAGCGCAGCCGGCGGACTCGGCCCTGCCGAAGATCTGCTCGGCGAGCGACGTCAGGGAAATGAACGCCCCGGCCTCCTGCGCCACGCTCACGATGTACTTCAGGTCCTTGTGCATGAGGTCGAGTGGGAACTGCGCCGAGAAATCGCCGCTCATCATGCGCACGAGCTTCAGGTTGAAGTACGCGTTGTTATAGGGGCTGGCCGATATCACGTTGGCGAGGACCCCGCGGTCGAGCCCGACGCGGTCAGCGAACTCGAGGGCCTCCGCCAGGACCTCCGTCAATCCAGCCAGCAGGAGGTTAGCCGCGAGCTTCGCGTGGGCGCCGGAGGGCACCTGCCCCACGTAGAGTGGCCGTCCGATCAGCGAGAGCAGGGGCTCCAGTTCCCTGACGGCGCCCTCGTCGCCCGAGGCGAGGACGACCAGCTTGCCCTCCTCGGCCGCCGGCGTGCTGCCCACAACCGGGGCGTCGACGAAGCGGCCGCCCTCGGACTCCACCATCGACTTGATGCGCAGGGAGTCCGAGGGGAGGATCGTGGCCAAGTTCACTATCAGCTTGCCGGCCTTCGGCAGCCCGGAAACTACGGACAGCGTGGCCGGCGAGTCCCTGACCATCACGAACACAACGTCCGCTGATCCGAGGTCGCGCAGCTCCTGCGCTACCCTCGAACCGGGCAGCCTGGACGCGATCTCGAGCGCCCTGGAGCGCGTCCTGTCCCAGAGAAGGAGCTCCCCGGCGCGGCCGTGCAGCCTCCCGACTATCCTGCTCCCCATCAGCCCCAGGCCAGC
>JBMFHR010000020.1:8467-16383 GCA_049976725.1 Conexivisphaera sp.
AAACCGCGACCGAGATCGCGAGGAAGATCGCGGAGCTGAGGGCCAGGCGACGGCCGAGCCTCGGCAGATCGTGGGGCGCGATGGGGGATCCCAGCGTCCTGAGCGAGAGGAAGAGGGGCTCAACGAACGCCAGGGCAAGGGATGGCATTAGCAGCGCCGAGGAGAGCGCGCCCAGCGCTATCGAGGCCAGCGGGTACAGAGCTTTCACGTTCCTGCTCGGGACGCGGCTCTCAACCAGGAGGACACCGAAGGCCGCGAACGATGACCAGGCGAGGGCGGCTGCCCAGGCCGAGCCGCGCGGACGACCCATGATGCCGGAGAACGCCGTGGATAGCAGGGCCAGCGACAGGGCTCCGGCGGTGAGCCCCGCGGGGGATCTGCCGAGGCCGCGGGCGGACAGCGAGAGGTAAGTCGCGAATGCGAGGGCTGGGGCCGCGTACCACGGCAGCAACAGGGCGCCGCGGAGCGCGAGCGCCAGCGCGTACGGCGCCAGCGCGAGGACCATGGCCGGGGCGTCCGGACGAGGAACCCTAGATGGCAGCGACGAGTAGAGCCGGCCGTAGGAAGCCAGGGTCAGGATCAGCGCCGCGGACGCCAGCGCCACCCCTGGGGCGCTCACGTAGCTCTGGGAGGCCAGCGCCAGGGCGAAGGACCCAAGCATCAGGGCGGAGGCGCTGGGCGTGGGCGGTATCCAGCGCATGGGGGCGATCGCCGGGGTCGGAATTTTTCCATTTCCCGTGAACCAGCCCTCGGAACGCTTTAAGGATCAGGGTGCGCCGTGGTCAAGGCGGTGGGCGCCATGGGAGGCCTGAGGGCATGGCTGCTATCCTTCAGCCCGGTCACGCTGACCAGCGCGTTCTCGTCTGTCACGCTGGGGTCGGTGCTCGCCTGGTACGCGACCGGGAGGTTCAACTGGGTCCTGTACCTGGTGACGCTCGGGGGCCTTCTGGCCGCTCAGGCCGGGGTGAACCTGGTGCACGACTACGACGATTACGCTACGGGCGTGGATGGAATCTACAGGGCCTCGGGATTCTCCCACAGGCTGCACCCCGTAATAGACCTGGGGCTCGATCCGGCGAGGATCAGGGCGGCCGGGTACGCCCTCCTGGCGGCGGCGCTGGCAGCGGCGGTCTATCTGGCCGCCGTCGTCGGCATCCCCGTGCTGGTGCTGGGGGCGATCGGGCTCTTCTTGGGAGCAGCTTACAGCGAACCTCCCCTCAGGCTCCACTACCGCGGGCTCGGGGAGCTCGTGGCGGCGCTGGCGATGGGGCCCCTGGTCGTCTGGGGATCCTACATCGTGCAGACGGGGTCGCTGGCGCAGGTTTACCCGCTGCTGGTGGGGATGCCCAACGGCGCCTTCGTGTTCCTGATACTCCTGGGGTCGGGGGCCCTGGAGATCGAGGCCAGCAGGGCCGTCAACAAGAAGACTATTGTCCTCCTGCTGGGGCTTCGCCGGACGAAATACGCGGCGCTGGCCGCCGCGGCGCTGATGTACGCGGCGCTGGCCGCCGCGGCGCTGATGGGATACCTTCCGCTGAGCTCGCTGGCGTCGCTCGCGCTCCTTCCCTGGACCCTGAAGCTGCTGGGGCCGCTGCTGAGCGGGAGTGAGGAGGAGATCAGGCGGAGGTGGCGGGAGCTCAGGCGGCTGTGGGCTGGTCCCTTCAGCGTCAGGCTGGTGCTCCTCGCGGTACTTCTGCTCTCGATGGTGGCGGCCAGACTCCTGGGCATCCCCTAGGAGCGCATGAGCCTGGGGAGTGCCAGCGACGCGAGCACGCCGTATACTGGGGGCGCCGCCAGGATCGCCATCGCGGCGCCGAAGCCGAACCAGTAGCCCAGGCCCAGGACGAGCGCCGTGGCCCACACGTGGAAGGTCGATCCTATCAGGGCGAACTCCCAGGTGCCCTTCGCGACCAGCCCCTCGGGATAGACCTGCCTGGGGATGGAGTATATGAATGGGACAGCCAGGGTCTCCATGTTGATCAGCGAGATGGCCAGGACTAGCGCGGCCCCCAGAGGCCTGGCGAGCGCCAGGTAGACGAATCCGGCGAAGGCCAGCGCGTAGCCGAGCGCCACCATCCTGGAGAGGGCCACGGGGGAGCGGAGCCAGTAGGCCAGCGCGCCGGATGCGACGGTCAGCAGCGCCGCGGTGACGCCGAACGACTCCATCGCGAGGGGGACGTAGGCCGGCGCGTACGACGAGACGAAGGGCGGCAGCGCCACCGCCAGCACCAGGTTGAAGCCGGCTATCGTGGCCCAGAGCGCTCCCATGAGCCATGTCCTCCCCATGCGGAAGGTGGTGCCGTGCAGCTCGGTCCTCAGCGAGGCGAGAGCGCGGCCCACCCTGGACAGCACGTAGGAGTAGCCCACGGCCGCGGCCAGCGCCGCGGCCGCGAGGGCGGAGTACGTGGCGACGGGGGAGGCCAGGGAGAGCGCGTACGCCGATGTCCCCAGCGCAACGCCGCCGGGTATGCCCGAGATGGATACGGCGGAGGCCAGCGTGCGGGTCCTCACGTCGTCGTAGAGGTACGAGTATGCGTTGGAGAACACCTCCATGAAGAAGGTCACCGTTCCCTGGAAGAACCGCAGGGCGAGGAGCTCCTGGAGCGAGCGCGCGTAGGGCATGGCCACCAGGGTCGACGCGATAAGCACCGACATCCCGATGACCGCCGCAGGGAGGCACCTGTAGAACCTGAGGGTCCTGCCTATGATCTTCCCCACCGGCATCCCGGCGAAGTAGAACAGGCTCCCCCAGAGGGCCAGCGACGGGATAGGCACCCCAGTCACCGCGTGGAAGTACCCCAGGTAGAGGACGTAGGTCGAGAGGGCCGAGGTCATTATGGCTGAGGCCACGAATCCGAGCGACGGGACCGCGAGCCTGAGCGCGCGGTTCATTTCCCATCACCCAGGATAAGGGAAGACGCGCGCTCGGCCAGCGCCTCCACCTCGGGGGGAGCCTCGAGGTCTCCGGGGTACTCCCTGCCGCCGTACTCCTCCGGCAGCTTCCTCGTGGCGTCGACGCAGACCTTGCTCCCGAAGCCGGGGGTTGGCGTGGAGGGATCCAGCTCCTCCGTCGGATATCCCTCCACTACGTGGAGGTCGCGCTCCGGGTCCACGTTGGCCGACAGCGCGTAGGACACCGACGTCCAGTCCCTGACGTCCACGTCGGAGTCGACGACCACCAGGATCTTGTGGTAGAGGGGTGAGAGGGCCCAGAGGGCCGAGGCTATCCTCTTCGCGTGCCCGGGGTACCTCTTCCTTATCGAGACGATCGTGAGGTAGCCTATGCCCCCGGGCGGCATGTGGAGGTCTACGACCTCCGGCAGTAGCTGCTGCACCATGGCGAGCGCGACGCGCTCCCCGAAGCGGATTATGTTGCCGTCCTCCAGCACGGGCTTCCCGGTGACGGTCACTGGCACGACCGGGTCGCGCCTGGAGAACACCGCCTTGATCCTCACCACGGGGTAGGCCTTGGATATTGAGTAGACGCCCGCGTGATCGCCGAACGGGCCCTCGGTGGCCATCTCGCCGGTGAGCTCGCCCTCGAGGACGAGCTCGGAGTGTGCCGGGTACTCGACGTCTACCGTCTCCCCCCTGACGAGCTCCAGGCCCTCCCCCCTGATGATCCCCGTCACGAGCGCCTTGTCCAGCGGGTGGGGCACGGGCGTGCCGGCCATAAGCATGGTGACCGGATCGGGCCCGAACGAGATGGCGACCTGGCGCCTCAGCTCGCCGTATGAGGCGCCCCTGCGCCACGGCATCCAGTGCATTATCAGCGAGTCGCGCCCCAGGACCTGGAGCCTGTAGTACCCGAAGTTCAGCGAGTCGCCATCCCCTCTCACGAACGTGATGCCCATCGTCAGGAAGCGCCCGGGCTCGCCCGGCCACTGCCTTATCGCCGGCAGCCTGAGAATGTCCACCTCGTCCCAGCGGGTCTCCCTGACGGGCCCGGAGCGGACGACCCTGGGCGCGACCCTCGATATCTGGGAGAGCTCGCCCAGCGACCTCACGGCGCCCAGGAGCCCGGAGGGTGGCCTGTACGTGAGCGCGGCGAGCGCCGCGGACAGCGCGTCGTGTGGATCGCCTCCGACGGCGAGCGACACCCTGTCCCAGGTCCCGAAGAGGTTCCCGACGGCGGGCAGCGATCCCTCCTTGGTGGACTCGAAGATGACCGCGGGGCCGCCGGCGTAGGTGACCCTGCGCAGGATTGCCGGCAGCTCCAGGTCGAGGCTCACGCTCTCCCTGAACCTGAACAGCTGGCCAGCCGACTCCAGGTCCGAGATGAAGTCCCTGAGCCCGCGGTGCGCGCGCGAGGGGGGCATGTTCAGGCGCCCCTCAGGAGGTCCTCGACGGCCCTCGCGACCGCCGCCCGGGAGCCCATGGAGGGCCGCCATCCGAGCGACTTGAGCCTCGAGGAGTCGGGGAACACGAGCCTTATGTCGCCCGGCCATCCCTCGCCGCCCAAGGCCTCCTTCGCCTCAAGCACGCACATGTTGTACTTGAAGAGGGGGCGCAATCCCATCGCGGACGAGACTATCTCCGCCACCTCACGCACGCTCACCCAGTCGTCGTTCCCGGCGTTGTACACGCCCTCCGCGCCGCTCGCCTCCAGCACCTCGAGCGCCAGCATCGCGTCATCCACGTACAGGAAGCTCCTGCCCTGGCCGCCGTCGCCGTAGATCTCGAGAACCTCCGGGTTCGACCTGAGCCTCTTGACGAAGTCGTATATTACGCCGTGCGTCATCCTGCCCCCCGCCACGTTCGTCATCCTCACTATGAGGCTCCTAATGCCGTAGTTCCTGCCGTAGAACTCGATTATCTCCTCCGACATCACCTTGATCAGACCGTGGTGCGATATGGGCCTCAGGGGGGCGCCCTCTGGTGTGGGAGTCGGGGCGTTGCCGTAGACCGTGGGAGATGACACGTAGACCAGGAGCTCCGCGTCCGCCGTCCTGGCTAGTTCGGCTACATTCAGGGTCGCCCTGAGGTCCTCGTCCATGCGGAGCCTCACGCTATCGGCGGTCGCCTTGACGTCCGGGTTCGCGGCGAGATGGTATATCCTGGGCCCCTCCACGTCAAGCCTCACGGGCTCCCTCAGATCCTGCTGGACGTGCCTGGCGCCCGCGCGCGGGGGATACCGGTCGATCACGACGACGTCCTCGCCGCGGGACAGCAGCCTGGAGACCAGGTGACCGCCCAGGTATCCCGATCCGCCAGCCACCACGTACGTCACGGGCTCACATGTTTGCCTGGAATAAATAAATCCTTGGGGGATGCCGTCGCGGCGAATTGAGACGCGGACTAGTGGTGGTCTCGGGATTCATAATCATGGCGTTCAACTCCATCTATCAGTACTCGTGGAACGCGCTGGGGCCCCTGATATCGAGGGGCATGTCCGCCGGATTCCAGGAGGTCCAGGCGGCGTTCACGATTTTCGTCGTGGCCTCGACCATCTTCCAGCTGATGGGCGGGGCGCTGGCGGATCGCCGCGGGCCGAGGGGCATCTCGATTGCCGCCTCGCTGATGTCGGCTGCGGGCTTCCTGGGCACCTCGGCCTCCAGCAACATGCTCGAGTTCTATGCGTTCTGGACGATAGGCAGCGCGGGCGAGGGGATACTCTACGGCGTTGCGTCCAACTTGGCGCTCAAGTGGTTCCAGGACAAGAGGGGGATCGCCGTCGGGCTCGTCAGCCTGGGGTTCGGCGCGGGAGGAGCGCTGGCGAACCCGTTCATATTGGCGATCGGCGACTTCAGGAAGTCCACGCTGGCGATCGGCCTCATCGAGGTGATCGTCCTGCCGGCGCTGGCCGCCACCATATCCTACCCGAGTGGCCTGAGGGGCAGGAGGACAATGGAGGTCGTGAGGGATCCGTCATGGTGGATAATCTACGCGTCGTACGTCCTCGCGGCGGTGCCCCTGCTGGCGTTCTCCAGCTCGCTGACCGCCATGGCGAGGGAGGTGGGGGTGAGCGGGATCGAGCTCACGGCCGCGCTGAGCGCTTTCCCGCTCGCCAGCGGCGTGGGCAGGCCGCTGCTGGGACTCATAAGCGATCGCGTGGGCTCGCTGAGGCTACTCCTGGCCAGCGCGGTCGCCATGGCCATCGGATCCGCGCTGGTGCCCGTGGGGCTCGTGCTGGAAGGGTCGCTGATAATCGGCATCTTCGGCGGCGCGCTGGTGCCGCTCTACTTCAGCGCCGTCAGCGAGGTGTACGGGGAGGCTTACTCGACGGCCAACACCGCGGTCCTCTACACCGGCAAGGCTGCCGCAGGGATCCTGGGGGGATCCGTATTCGCTGTCGTGCTCTCCCACGGACTGGGCGCGGCCAGCGCCTTCCTGGTCGCGTCCGCAGTCGGCGCTGCCGCGCTCCTCTCGCTATCCATCGTGAGGCTCAGGCGGTCCGGGGCGGACGCGGCCACCGTCAGTTGAGGTACACCACGTTCTCCTTGTCGCGCTTCTCCACCCTGACCTTACCCTCCCTCTCGAGGCGCTTTATCGCCCTCCAGCAGGTGGTCTTGGGCAGCACTAGCGCGCGCCTTATCTCCGCCTCGCTGGCCGAGCCGCCGTTCCTCCTCAGGAACTCGATTATGCGGTCGTCCGGATCCCTCCCCGAGCGGCGTGGACGCCGCGCGCGGAGGACCCCGACCGCTGCGGCCGCGGATGCAGCGATTAGAACTATGAGCGCGACGAGCGCGGGGGAGGTCGAGGGGCCGCGCTGCGGCGTCGGGGGCGTGGACGGCGCCCGCTCGTAGGGTGGCGGCAGCAGGTAGGAGACGGTCCAGTTGCCAGGCGACAGGTCGAGGACCAGGCTGCCGTTGTACACAGTCGCGCCGGCCGGGGCGGCGTTTATGTAGACCAGGGACGCGTTGTAGGGCAGCACCAGCTCCGTTGGGTACTCCGTGTTGAACTCGACGAACCAGGCCATGGAGTTCTTCTCCACTATGCTGAACGTGTAGTAATCGACATACACTGTGCCGTTGGCGGACGGTATAAGCTGGATTGAGCCATTCGACAGCGTGAAAAGCACCGGCGAGTTGTTGGAGTACGAAGCTGTGAGCCCCTCCGGTTGACCTATGAGCGACAGGTTGACGGGGCGGAAGGCGACCACTTGGTCCGAGATCGTGACGTGCGCGTAGCCGCTCGGATAGATCGATATTGTGACCAGCGGCGACTGCGCAACCATGGCCACGAGGAGCGCCAGCGCGAGCTGCCCGTGCAAGCTTGCCGTACTCCGATGCAGTGTCTAATTAACGTTCGGCGCGACCGAGGATGCGCCGTATCCCCGTGCCCGTGCTCGAAGTCCCCACCGGATCTCCAGGAGCCGTCGACGCTAGGGATCCCCGGATGAGGGATCCCACGACGCCCACGACCCTCCCGGAGGCCCCGTCACGACGATCCCGAAGGAGTTGAAGAACTCGACGGCGCGGGGATCCATGCCGTACGCTATAATGACGTTCACGCCGTTCTCCCTGACGAACCTCGGGAGGTCGCCGGAGTCGTGCTCCTGATGTGGGTTGGCCCTCACGGTTACACTCCTCACGCGTCCGTCGCTCAACTCGACGAATGCGAAGTACCTGCCCTGCCGAAGTGCCGGGCGACCTCCGAGTCTGGGCCGCAGTCCTCCTCCACGGGCAGCGCGACCGTCACTTGGACCTCGCGGGACCCTCAGTGCTTATGGACGTTTGCGCGGTTCCCGCGGCTCCGTCAACTTCGGGCCGCACGCCCACGCGCAATCAACCCCCCAGCCGAGCGAGGCTACCAGCCAGGATCCCGCCGGACCCGGACCCCTCCAGCCACGGAGGTGGGCTCCACTCCGGCGGTGCCCTCCCACGTCGGAGTTCGTTAACATGAAGTTGCGGAGGAACTTGTAGCCGGGAGCCAGCCCAGGACCCGCCCGAAGGAGGGCTCGCGCCCCCTACCGG
>JBMFHR010000021.1:0-15878 GCA_049976725.1 Conexivisphaera sp.
GTTGATGGGGCCGCGCGGTCACCGGTCGACGCGCTACTGCTGGGAGGACTCCGTGGCCTTCCTCAGGGATATCCGGCCGTCCCTGAACTCCAGCTCGTAGACGTCGTTGACCTCGAAGCGTATGCCCAGCATCTCGTACTCGTCCTCAGTCAGGTAGAGGACTATCTTGGGCATGCCCAGATCCCTCACGGGAGGGAGGAGCCCCCAGCTCTGGAGCTGGCCCAGCAGGTTGGACATCATGGCCGCCACGTCCTGCGGCGCGCCCATGAAGCCGGCAGCGTGCCTGCGCAGCGCTATCAGCTCTATCTGCTTGCCCGGGGTCCCCGTGTCGGGGTCAGTAAAGCTGGATATGCGGAACACCCTGACGAGCACCAAAATCCTCGCCCGGAGGCACCACGGGAGCGAATTAAGCGTTTCCTCGACCGCCGGGCAGCCTGAAGTCCAGGCCCGAGATCCTCTCCGCAATGTAGTCAGCTATCGCGTCCAGCTGATCCTCGGTGGGGTGCGGGAACCTGTCCTCTATGGAACCCCCCGCGGCGTGCCTCAAGTGGCCGCCGCCGCCGAACGCCTCCCCCAGGGCCTTGGTGTTCACGTCCTCGCGGTTGCTGCGTATGCTGAGGTGGCCCTTGCCGGAGACCATGAACACGATGTCCCCGCCGATCCTCTCCTGCACGATGTTGGCGGCCTCCGTGCCGCTGTAGGCGCCGCGGAGCCCAACGATTATCCTGTAGCCGTTGACCTCGCGCACGCGGCTCCTGAGCAGCAGCTCGTAGTCCCTCGCGAGCACCGCCTCGTACTCCCTCAGGTGGGCGTCGGTCCACGAGGTCCAGAGTATGCCAAGCGAGAGCAGGTCCACCAGGTGGAGCTTCAGACCATCCCCGCGGCTCCCTCCCAGGTAGTCGTAGTACGATATGAGGCGCGAGAGCAGGTTGCCGATGGGATCGCGCCTGAGGTTGAAGTCAGCGTCGTGCGCCATCTCGGCCAGGCGCGCCTCGACGGGGTCGTTCGGCCTCCCCAGCCTGCTGAACACGACCTCGGCGGCACACATGCCCTCCGTGTCGTGCGTGAGCTCGTCCACCGCGCCCTCCACTGCCGCCAGGCACTCCGAGTCCCACGCGTGGTGGTCCAGCCACAGAACCCTGGCCCCCCTGGCCCTCCAGCCGGACAGCACGGACGCCCAGCGCCGGATCGACTTCTTGTTGCAGCCGATGTCCGCTATCACGACAGTATCGCCGGGATCGGGCGCCGCCTCCCTCTCCAGGGCGTCGGCGTACTCGTCGTCGTAGTCCGCCAGCAGGACGCGCGCCCCGGGGTTCTCCCTCAAAATTATCGCGGCCGAGGCAATGCCGTCGAGGTCCTTCGTGTGGGTGATGACAATCATCATGGCCCGGGCTCCGAGGTGGAGCTAGTTAGGCTTTCCCCGCCGCGAGCTCAGCTCCCTGAGCTTCCTCCACACCGTCGACTTGCTCATGCCCAGCGCCTTCGCGATGGCGCGCACGCTCATCCCCCTGTCGCGCATCTCCATCAGCTCCGACTCGTCCACCGGCATGGGCGGCCGTCCAGTCCTCCTGGGCGCCTGCTGGGCCCTCGACTGCGACGACACGACGTCCACGGCCATGGAGAGGAAACCGATGAGCAGCCTGCCCAGCGCGGTGCGGCCGTCGAGCCTGATGCCCCTGTCCACGAACACCACGGATATCCCCGACTCGTAGAGCTCCCTCAGGACCTCGTACGATGACTGGAGGTCATCGCCCAGCGTGGAGAGGTCGCGCACGAGCACGGTCCTCGCGCCGCTCCAGTTGCAGACCTGCAGCAGGCGGCTGGGGGGATCGCTGTCCTCCGAGGCGTCGACCGAGCCGACGATCACGTACCCGTGGCTCTCAGCCCAGGTCCTGATCCCCTCGTCCGACTCGCCGCGGAGGTACCCGACGGCGAGCGCCGCCCTCACCTCCTCGATGGTCCCGGACATTTTATACTGATGATCGCGCGCCGGCGCACCTAATGTCTTGAGATCTAACTCGGTAGACAAAGTGCTGCGCGGGGCTCGAATGGATGGACGCCGGAGCGCGCGATGGAAGCCCGTGGGACACCAGTGATTCCCGTGGCGGCCTAGATCAGGAAGACGTGGGACTCGGGCGGGCCGGGGGGATCCGACGCGCTCGCGCGGAAGTAGCTGGCGCTCCTGTTCATGTAGGGGGGACCCTTGCGGCTGAAGATGGTCACGACCCTGCCCCCGTGGTCGATCCTGTAGCCATCGCACGGCTCGTGGGATCTCACGATCAGCGATAGCCCGTTTTCGGATAGGAACCTCGCCGTGACGTCGGGACCGTAGAGGTGGCCGGCCCCCCTGGGGGAGGGGGCCGAGCCCGGCACGGAGGTCGGGTCGCTCCAGAGCATGTCCTCCAGGTCCTCCTTGGAGGGCCGCTCCAGGTCGGCCAGGCGGCGCGGCTCCGAAGGAGGCCCCCCGTGGACCATGAATATCCCGTTGCGCGACACGGCCGCGTGCGGGAGCCTCTGGAAGAGCTCCAGGGATCTGGCGTATATGTCCCTGCCCCTCTGCCCGAACCTGGACAGTAGGGCCTCGGGGTAATCGTGGGGCGCCGGCGGCAGCCAGGGCGGGGGCTCGTGGTTGCCCCTCAGCGCCACGACGGACCCCGGGTACTCCAGCTTCAGCGCCAGGACGGTGTAAAGGACCTCCGCCTGCGCGGGCCCCCTGTCCACGTAGTCCCCCAGGAACACGAGCGCTCCTGAGTCCAGGGCGGCGCGGGCGGGACCCGCGAGTATGGAGCGGAGCGTCTCCGCGTCGCCGTGCAGGTCCCCAATCACGACTATCTGGCCCGACCCGTGCTCCAGCCTGACGAGCCCGCCCCTCCTCGCCAGGTTCCCGCAGGATAGCTCGTCGCCCCCCATGAGCTCGATGGACCTCGCCAGGAGATCCTCGAAGGCGTCGGCGCTCACTCCCCTCGACTCCTCGAGTATCTCGAGGGGATCCCTCATGTCAGGCTACACCCGTGAAGACGGGCCTGAGGGAGAGCTCCCTCGGGACGTACAGCGGCCTGGTGGGCATTCCTCCCTGCCTGCGCTCGAGCTCGGCGAAGAGCTCCTCCTGGCTCATGCGGAGGGTGGGCTCCTTCCCTATCGGGTACCCCTCCCTGGGCGTCACGCTGTAGAAGCCGCCCCTCACCTCCTCGTCCCCTATGACCACTATGTAGGGTATCCAGCTGGACTTGGCGTCGCGTATGCGCTTGGAGAGCGTGAGGTCCCTGTCGTCCAGGCCCACCCTGAAGCCCCTGCGCTCCAGCTCGCCCGCCAGCTCAATGGCGCGCTGCATGTGGTCGGAGACCCTGACGGGTATCACCCTGACCTGCTCGGGGGAGAGCCAGAAGGGCAGCGTTGGGTTAATGCCCCTCCGCTCGTCCCACGCGGCCCGCTCCAGGAGTGAGGCCAGCGTCCTCTCCACGCTCCCGAAGCTGGAGGCGTGGAGTATTATCGGCACGGGCCTCTCCCTGCCGTCCTCGGCCACGTACCTTATCTGGAAGCGCTCGCCGTTCTTGACGTCCCACTGTACGGTGGATATCTGGACGTTGTTGCCGTCCGGGAATATCGCCTGGTACTCGCTCTTGAAGGCGTAGTAGTGCGACATCTCGCGCATCAGCTTCACGAACGCGGGCACCCTCATCTCGGCGACCAGCGACCTTATGTAGTCCCTGAACTTCTCGTAGTACTCCTCCACGAACTCGAACCCGAGCACCCAGTATTCGCCGGATATCACGTCGTCCATCAGGCGCTTGAAGAGGAGGCTCAGCCTCCTGTACTCCGCCCTGGCCTGCTCCTCGTCGGCTATGAACGCGTGGTGATCAGTCATGAGGAACGACCTGACCCTCATGAGACCCGTGAGCTCGCCCTTCTGCTCCTTCCGGAAACAGTTGGCCTCCTCGTAGACCTTCAGCGGCATCTGCCTGTAGGTGAACTTCAGCTTCTGGACGAACGGGAAGGCCCCCGGGTCGCTGGCGAACCTCAGAACCAGCCCGCCCTCCAGGGAGTAGTCGCGCTCGTGGAACTCGCCCTGCAGCATCCTTATGGACTCCACGTCGGTCCTGTAGATCAGCGGGTTCTGCATCTTCATGGCGCCCCACTCGCGCGCGACCCTGAAGTATGCGTAGTCGAGGATCAGGTCCCTGATCAGCGCGCCGTTGGGGTACCACTTCATGTGGCCGACGTCGCTCTCGGGCACGTAGTCGACAAGCTCCAGCTTCCTCATGTAGTAGACGTGGCGGGGCGGGGCGCCTCTCTGGGACCTACCCTCTAGCTCGTTCCTCATGAACTCCGCCAACATCCGGTGCTTCGGGTCGTCCTTGGCCAGCGGGGGAGCGTTCCGCCAGTTCTCCCTCGTCACCTCGTACTCCGAGCCGTCGTCGTCTATGACTATGAACCTGTGAAATTTCTCCTTAGGCTTCCCACCGCCCGTCCTGCGCGCCGCGCCCGGCTCCACGACCTTTAGCTGCTCCGCCAGCGGGTGGGCCTTGACGCTGACGCGGAAGCCCTTCGTCCACCCGAACGGTGCCCTGTGGATCTCGAGGCCCGCGGCCGCCAGCGCCTCCGAGAGCGCCCGCAGGGCCTCGATGGCGTCCCGGGGCGGCGCCAGCTTGCTGCTCAGGTGAGCGTATGGGTAGATCACGGCGCGGTTGCAGCCCACGGCGCGCGACACCTCCGCTACCTCCGACGCCATCTCCTCGGCCTCCGCGCGTCCGTCGCCGGCCTCCACGCTCGTCATGACCACCAGGGCGTCCCTGAACTCCTGGGGGCCCGCGGGCGCCTCCTCCGCGGCGTCGCTCTCCCTGCCCACTGGCCAGTATGCGAACTCGTCGACGTGCCATATCAGTGCCCTCATTGGCTCGCCCGGGGCTGGCCAGGGCTTCTATTTTGCTTTTCATGGCCGGCGAGCCCGATCTGGGGGCATATATCGCGCAGCGGGCACTCGCCGCACCTGGGCCGGCTGGGGCGGCAGTAGACCCTGCCCAGCTGTATCAGCGCGCGGTGGGCGGAGGCGTAGTCGCGGGGATCGAAAATCGACTGAAGGACGCGCCTGATGCGATCGTAGCCGGCGCTGGGCGGCACCAGGCCGAGGCGGCGCGACACGCGCCTTATGTGCGTGTCGACGGGGAACGTCGGCTTCGACGCGCAGAACAGCAGTACGACGTCCGCGGTCTTCGGCCCGACGCCGGGCAGCTCCATGAGAGCTGCCCTCGCCGACTCCACGTCCATCGAGAGAACCCTCGATAGATCTCCCCCGTAGCGATCGAGCACGGCCCTTGCTATCCCCCTGATGTTCCTGGCCCTCGCGCGGTACATGCCGGCGGGCCTTATGGCATCCTCTATGGCGTCGAGCGGCGCTCTGGCCAGGGCCTCGGGCCTGACGCCAACCGCCCTGTCGAGGGCGGAGAACGCCCTGTACCCATTCCTGTCGTTGGTGTTCTGCGAGAGCACGGTCGCGATCAGCGTCCTGAAGGGGTCGCCGCACCCGGGCGACGCGCGGTCTATCAGGAAGTAGCCGTCCCTCAGCGCGGGATCCCGGGCCAGCCTGCTCAGGATGTCCGGGCCCGACCTTACGGCTTCACCAGCCTCCTCCTGACCTCCACCAGTATCCTCGCGGTCATGCCCCAAATTCTCTCCCCACCCTCCAGCACGAACTCGGGCCTCCCGGCGGCATCCCTGGACTCCGCGAGCTGCGACAGCGGCACCCACTGGTACCTGACGAGCTCCGGCGACAGCCTGACCTCGACGTCCCTAAGCAGCCTGAACGCGAACGGCTTCACCAGTATCCAGGGGGCGTTGGAGGGCGAGAAGAAATTCATCTCGAACATCAGCTCCGCGCTCGACCTGAGGTCTATTCCGGTCTCCTCCAGCGTCTCCCTGAGCGCCGTGGCGCGAAGGTTCGGATCCGTGGGCTCCATCCTGCCGCCGGGCAGTGCCCAGTCGCCCGACCAGGGATCGACCGAGCTCTCGGCGCGCTTCACTATGAGCACGCGGCTGACGCGCGCGTCGATGACAACGGAGACCGCGGCGTAGACCACGCTCGGGTTGGCGGACCCCACGGGATCACCCTCCTCTGCCAGGCCGATGCGTCCCCAGGCGATATTAATGTGACTGGGAGTCGCCCGAGCGGCGAGCGCCCCTGTCCGCCACCGAGGCCAGCACCAGCAGGGCCTTGGCGGCGAGCGCCGCTGTGACGCCCGAGGGATCGTAGGGGGGGCTCAGCTCGACTACGTCGAAGCCCAGCAGCCTGGAGCCGTCGAGCGACGCCAGCAGACGCATCAGTTCGACGGAGGTGAGCCCGGCTGGCTCGGGATTGCCCACCCCTGGGGCGAACGCCGGATCCACCGCATCGAGGTCCAAGCTCACGTAGACATCCTCACCGGATTCTCCGACCCTCGAGAGCTCCTCCAGGGCCCTCCCCACCTCGTAGGACGTGTATATCCTGACGCCGCGGGAGCGCGCGAACGACAGCTCCTCGTCGGAGAACGCCCTGCCGCCCACGTGAAGGACCTCGGCGTCGCAGGACTCGAGCAGCCTCCTCATGAACGTGGCGTGCGAAGTCCTCAGCCCGTATATCTCGTCCCTCATGTCCAAGTGCGCGTCGAGGACCACGAGCTTCGCCCCGCAGAACGGCCTGTAGGCCCCGAGGGTCACCGTGTGCTCGCCGCCCACCAGTGCCGGCACCCTGCCGGAGTCCCGGATCTCGCCCACAGCCTCCTCCACGAATTTCAGGAACCTGCTGACGTCGGATGTGTACTCGAGGTCGCCGGCATCGCCCACCGGGAGGTCCTCGAGGGACCTCCCGAGCTCCACGCTGTAGAACTCCAGGTTCGGGAGCGCGGCCCTCACCGCGGCCGGCCCCAGGCGGGCGCCCGGCCTGTAGCTCTGCGTGGAGTCGAACGGCGCCCCTACTACCATGACGCGCGGGTTCCCGGGAGCCGGCGACCACTCCGTGGGGGGTCTGGCGCGGAACAATTCACTGGAAGAAGAACTCCTCGATGCTGGTCATGCCCATGACCTCCTCGAAGCTGTAGCCGAGGGCGTCCAGCAGCTGCTCGAACGTCGAGCGCAGGTACTCCACGTACTTGTCAACGTCTATGTCCTCGGGCCTCGCCATGGATAGGGGCTTCACGCCCACGCCGCCGGTCGTCTTCACGTACGAGATTATGTCCCCGGGCTTCACGTCCTTCTTCTCCTTCAGCTGGAGGAGCCTCGCGGCCTTCACGTGCTGCGGCGTCGTGTCCTTGTACTGATCGATGGACTTGCTCAGCATCACGCGGAACGCGAGCTCCTCCAGGGGCACCTTCCTGTTCTTTATGTTCAGGTACGCCTGGCGGATCATGGCGCGGATCTCGGAGCTCGCGCGCTCGAAGTCCCTCTCGGAGTTCACGTTGGAGAGCACGTTCAGCACGTCGTAGAACACCCTCTTTATGTAGTCCGGGGTGTTGCTCTTCTTGCCCGTGAGGCCCTTGACTTCGACGCGCCCGTCCCTGTACACCCCTATGTAGTTCTTCTTCCTCTCGCTGAACGCGACGTAGCGGAACACCTTGTCGACCTCAAGGTCGATCCCCAGGGTGTCCTTCGCCCAGCCGGTCAGCGCCCTTATCTGCTCCTCGCTCGGCGCCCTGACGAAGAGAGAGTCCGTGTCCCCGTAGATCACCTCCAAGTTCATCTCCCTCGCGCGGTTCATGGTCTGGGTGATCGCCCACCTGCCGTAAGCCGTCGTCGCCTCCGCCACCGGGAGGTAGTAGAGCGCGAAGTTCTCGAACCCCATGACGCCGTAGCTCGCGTTCAGTATCACCTTGAGTGCCTGCGAGATCACGGAGTAGAACTCCTTCTCCTCCTCGGTCACCCCGGGCCTCTTCGAGAGCGCCTTGAAGTAGTCCACGCGTATGTCGCGGAGCGAGCCTATGAGCAGCGAGGTGATGCCGCGTCTGCGCTTGCAGACCCAGTGCTCGGTATCCGGGACGCGGCGCGCCGGGTCGGCGCGGCACTCCTCGTGCGGGCACCGGACGGTCTCGTACGATATGTTGTAGACCTTGATCACGCTCGGGTACAGGGAGGCGAAGTCCAGCACGACCACGTTGAAGTGGACGCCGGGGACAGGTTCCATGACGAGGCCGCCGCGGTACTTCTTGTCCTTTATCACCGCCTTCGAGTACGCCACCGACCTGGACTCCAGGTCCTCCTTCCTCGGGACGATGGCGCCCAGCCGCCTGTGCTCGAAGATCAGCAGGCTCCGGATCCAGTTCGAGACGCTCGTCCGCGCGACGTCCGCCATCGGCATCTTCGCGACCCTCATTATGGTCAGGAGGAGCTTCATCAGGAGATCCCCGTTGAACTCGGTGAGCCGGTACGTGAGCTCGGAGTCCGTGTAGTTGTAGTACGCGAGCATCTCGGTCGGGAGATCGCTGATTGACCCCTCGAACTCGACCTTCTCCATTCCCAGCAGGGCCTCCGCGAGCGCGTTCAGCGTGTGCTCGGTGTAGCGGTTGTTGAACGCGTAGCCCTGTATCGCGCGGTTGTTGAAGAACCTGTAGAGGTCGACGTGGACGCCGTGGCGGACGTGCGCCTCGTTCCTCCCGAGCGATATCGGGATCGCCTCCTTGGGTATACCGAACTTCAGCGCGCGGTGGTAGAGGTAAGGGAGGTCGAAGTCGTCGCCGTTGAACGTGAGTATGACCGGGTAGTTCATCATGTCGTTGAAGAGCGCCAGCAGGAGCTCCTCCTCCGAGCTGAACGCCAGCTCCTCCACGTCCGGCGGCAGCCTGCGCTCCCCGACCTCCAGCTCAGGCCTCCTGAGGAGGTAGACGCGCTTTACGCCGTCGCTCCCCACCAGGGACGCGCTTATGACCTTCTGGTCCGCCTTCGCCGGATCCGGCACGCGGTCCATCTGCTCCGTGAACACCTCTATGTCGAGGGCCGCGCGCTTAATCCTGGGGAACGGCTGGCTGAGCACCCCAGCCCACTCCTCCACGTAGCGGCGGAACTCGGGCTCGACCCGCTCCAGCGCCCTCGCGAGCGCGGCGCGCACGTCGTCCGGGACCTCGAAGGACGCGGGCTCGACGATCCCCGATCTCACCGTGTAGAATGCCCCAGGATGAAGGCCCAGGTCGTAGATGTAGTTCAGGTAGTACGTTATGTCCGCCTCGTAGGCCTCCACGAGGTCGCGCAGTCCCCTCCTGGCGCCGGACCCGGAGACCGCGAGGGGATCGTCCACTATTATCTTGGTGAACTTCGCCCTCGCGTCGTTCAGCAGGTCCAGCTTCTCCTCCACCCTGAGCTCCAGCACGTCCTCCCTGTCACGCAGGTGGGCGAGGCCCTCCGGGGGCGTCCTGGTGTATAGGTACGGCTTGTGCCCCGTCCTGTCGTAGTAGAAGCGTATCTCGCCGGTCTCGGGAACGTAGAACTGCAGGTAAGCGAGCTTGCGCTGGCCGTCGTAGCCCGCGCCGATCAGGAGCGACCTCGGGACGTCGTCGCTGTGCTCCGTGAGCCTGGACAGCCTCTCGATGAGCTGCGCGGGCGTAGGAGGATCCACGCTGCGGGGAAGCCGGCCGGCCCCCCTTTAACCTTACGGGGCCAGGAGCGGAACGCACATTAAGGCACGCGGGGAGCGCAAAGGCGTGGACGCGGGACGGCGACTGGAGCTCGTGCTCAGGCCTCCCACGGAGGAGGTTATAGTCCCGGAGGAGCTCAGGGTGCTGCTCGAGACCGCGGAGAGGCCGAAGCACTACATAGGCATGGAGATCTCCGGGCCACTCCACCTGGGGAGCCTGGTGGTGACGGGGTACAAGCTGAGGGACTTCCTGGAGGCAGGGTTCCGCACGACCGTGTTCCTGGCGGACTGGCACAGCTACCTGAATGACAAGCTGGGCGGCGACTGGGACAGGATCAGGAAGGCGGCCAGGTACTACGCCGAGGCGTTCAAGGCTTTCGCGCCGGGCGTGGAGACGGTGCTCGGATCGGAGCTCTACGCCAGGACCCCCGAGTACTGGGAGTGGCTGGTCAGGTTCGCGAAGAGGGTGACGCTGGCCAGGGCATCGAGGACCCTGACCATAGCCGGCAGGAGGGCGGGCGAGAACTTGGACATGGACCAGTACATATATCCGCTGATGCAGGCCGTGGACATCAGGGCGCTCGACGTGGACGTGGCGCACGCGGGCATGGACCAGAGGAAGGTGCACGTGCTGGCGAGGGAGGTGTTCCCGAAGCTCGGCTGGAGGAAGCCGATAGCGGTGCACCACCACCTGCTCCCGGGCCTCCAGGGTCCCAGATCCGAGGGGCTGGACGAGGACAGCGAGATGGACGTGAAGGTGTCCAGCAAGATGAGCAAGTCGAAGCCCGAGGGGGCGATATTCGTCCACGATCCGCCCGAGGTAGTGGAGCGCAAGGTGATGGCCGCGTGGTGCCCCCAGGGCGTGGAGGAGAACAACCCGGTGCTGGAGATCGCCCGCTACATAGCCTTCAGGGACAGGCGCGAGCTCGTCGTCGAGAGGCCCCCGAAGTACGGCGGCGACGTCGCGTACGGCTCCTACGAGGAGCTGGCGAGGGATTTCAGGGAGGGCAGGCTGCACCCCATGGACCTCAAGAGGGCCATGGCCAGGGTCATCAACGAGGTAGTGGATCCGGTGAGGAGGATGCTGGCCGGCAACGAGGAGTACCTGAGGCTCCTCGGAGCGTGAGGAACGCTTTTAAGATGGCCCGGCTCCCGCCGAGCCGTTGTCGGAGCCCGGCGACGTGGTGTACGAGTGCGTCAGGTGCGGCGCCAGGGTCACTAAGAAGGAGCTCGACAGCTACCTGAGCGTGAAGTGCATCTGCGGATACAGGGTCTTCAGGAAGGTCAGGCCGGACGTCGTCAAGCAGGTGGCGGCGGTCTGAGCGGCGTTTAGACTACTGTCTAAACAGATTACGGCGCACCAAAGACATATTAACTGTCCCGTCCGGCTACGGTCGGGTTGAGGACCAGTAAGCCCGTGTACATACTGGGCTACGGCGCGTACATACCCATCAGGCGCGTTCCGACGTCAGAGATAGCGAGGGTCTGGAGCGGGGAAGAGGGGGGGCCCAACGTGGAGAAGGCCGTTGCGTACGAGGACGAGGACGCCGCAACGATGGCCATAGAGTCCGCCAAGAGGGCTATGCGCATGGCCGGAGTGAAGGAGGTCGGCGCCATATTCGTAGGCACCGAGTCCAAGCCGTACGCCGTGAAGCCGACGAGCACGATAGTCGCCGAGGCGCTGGGCCAGAGGTACACGCTGGCCGCGGACCTCGAGTTCGCGTGCAAGGCCGCCACAGAGGGCCTGCACATAGTGGAGGGGCTCGTGGCCTCAGGGATGGTGAGGTCCGGGCTCGTCGTGGCGTCCGACACGGCGCAGGGCAGGCCGGGGGACGACCTGGAGTACACGGCGGCCAGCGGCAGTGTGGCTTACGTGCTGGGCGACATGGTGACGGAGCCCGTGGCGAGGATAGATTACGGGGTCTCGTACGTGACGGACACGCCCGACTTCTGGCGCCGCCAGGGGGAACCCTACCCGCGCCACCTGGGCAGGTTCACCGGGGAACCGGCCTACTTCCATCACATAAAGTCCTCGGTCTCCAGGCTCATGGAGGAGACGGGCTACCGCCCCAGCGACTTCACCTACGCGATTTTCCACCAGCCGAACCCCCGCTTCCCGGTCACGGTCGGCCTGCAGCTGGGCTTCAGGATGGAGCAGCTGGAGCCGGGCCTCCTGAACGACAGGATAGGCAACACGTACTCGGCTAGCGCGCTGATGGGGCTCGCGGCGACCCTCGACGTGTCGAAGCCGGGCGACAGGATACTGCTGGCGAGCTTCGGCAGCGGGGCGGGCAGCGACGCGTTCGTGATCGAGGTGCTGGACGGGATCGTGGGCAAGAGGAACGACTCCCACGTGACGGTGAGGAGCATGGTGGAGAGGCGCATGGAGATAGATTACGCCGAGTACGCGAGGTACAGGGGGAAGATCAGGCAATGAGCGGGACCTACGTGAAGTCCGTCGAGCTGCTGCCGGTGGGGGATCACTGGGAGAAGTCCCTGCTGGACCTGGCCGCGGAGGCCGTCTCGGGGGTCATGGATAGGGCGGGGTGGCCTAGGGTGGACCTGCTCGTAGTGTCGAACATGCTGGCGGAGAGGTTGCTCGCTCAGGGACAGCTGGGAGCCATCGTGGCCGAGAGGGCCGGCCTTAGGGGGGTCAGGGCCGTGAGGGTGGAGGCCGGGCACGCCTCGGGCGGGGTGGCCGTGGCTACCGCCCACCGCCTGGTCAGGAGCGGTGCCTTCGAGCGCGTGCTGGTCCTCGGCGTCGAGAAGATGAGGGACTCGGCGTCGGAGGACGCCCTGGAGGCGATGTCGGCGTCGGAGGACGCGGAGTACGTGCTCATGACCGGCGCGAACCTATACACGCTCGGCGCCCTCATGACCAGGCTGTACATGGACAGGTACGGCCTGCCGTACGAGGACCTCCTCAGGTTCCCCGTCATAGCCCACGAGAACGGCGCGAGGGCCGGCCACGCGCAGTTCAGGCGCCCCATAACGATCAAGCAGGCGCTGGAGTCCCCCATCGTGTCGGATCCGGTGAGGCTGATGGACTCCCCGCCGATGGGCGACGGCGCCGCGGCGATCCTCCTGGAGTCCAATCCCTCGGGGGCGCTGGCCGAGATCGCGTTCTCCGACTACGCCACGTCGAGCGTGAACTTCTATGCCAACGGGGACCCGCTATCGCTGCCTGCCCTCGGCAGCGTCGCCGGCGCCGCCAGGGCGCAGGGCCTGGATCCGGCGAGCGCCGATTTCCTGGAGCTCCACGATTCGTTCGGCGTCATGGCGGCTCTGGAGCTCGAGGAGCTGGGAGTTGCCGCCAGGGGGAGGGCCACTGCGCTGGCCAAGGAGGGATCGCTCTCGCTCGGAGGGGATCACCCGATATCCACGTTCGGCGGCATGAAGGCGAGGGGCTTCCCGGTGGGCGCCGCTGGCGTCTACCAGGTGGCCGAGGCGGCGCTGCAAGTGTCCGGCAACGCGGGACCCAATCAGGTGCAGGGCGCAGCCACCGGAGTGGCCGTCAACCTGGGCGGCTTCGGGGGGACCGCGGCCCTGACGATCGTCAGGAGGGTGTGAGCATGGTGCTGCCGCCCATAGCCTACTGGAGATCGAAGCACAACTACTACTCGATGGTGGGGTCCGTCTGCAGGTCGTGCGGGAGCGCCTTCTATCCTCCTGTCAGGATGTGCCCGAAGTGCGGCAGCAGGGAGCTCGAGCCAGCGCCGATGCCGCAGGGGGGCAGGATCCTGAGCTACACGAGGACGATCGAGGTGGGGACGTCCTTCCGCAGGTACAGGCCGCTCACGTTCGGCCTGGTGGAGCTGGACAACGGCGCGGTCGTGCTGGGGCAGCTGGTGGACTTCGGCGAGGACGAGCTGAAGCCGGGGGCGCGCGTGAGGGCCGTGATAAGGAAGCTGAGGGAGGACGGGACGGACGGAATAATCTACTACGGGCTGAAGTTCGCGCCCGAGCGCTGAAGCCTCACGAGGCCGCGCCTCGCGGCCACCAGCAGCACGATGGCCATCGTCTTCGCGTCCCTGATGCCGCCCGAGAGTGCCCTGGAGAGGAGCTCCTCGAACGGCATCTCTATCACGCTTATGTCCTCGTCAGGCTCGGGCGCCGACGGGCCCCTCCTGGAGACCCTCACCAGATACAGGTGTATCCTCTCGCTGCTGTAGCCGGGCGCCAGGAAGACCTCGCCCAGGCGCTCCAGCCCGTCGGGCTCGTAGCCGGTCTCCTCCCTGAGCTCCCTCGTCACGCACTCGTCGGGGGACTCGCCGGGCTCCAGCGTGCCCGCGGGCACCTCGAGGAGCCTCGAGCCGGCTGCGTGCCTGTACTGCTCAACCAGAACCACCGACCCGTCGGGCTTCTCGGGCAGGAACGCGACGGCACCGGGATGCTCCACGACGTCGCGCACGATCTCGCCGCCAGGCGTCCTCAGCACGTCGCGCCTGACCGAGAATATCCTCCCCGAGAACACGCGCTCGGACCTCACTACGTCCACGCCCGGCTGGGGCCGGCGCCCGGAATTAATCCTTAGCGCGCCCGAGCGACTCCAGCAGGGACCTGAGGTCCTCCAGCCCCGCCGGGCCGGGGGACGCCAAGTCCAGGTTCAGGGGGGTCACCGATACAGCGCCCTCCGTGTACACGGCCCAGGCATCGGTGCCCTCCGCGTATCCCCCCAGCCTGCGACCCCAGACCCAGTAGTAGGGCAGGCCGCGCGGATCCCTGCGCTCCACGACGTGGTTCTCGTACTTCCTGCGGACCGGCCTAGTTATCTCCACCCTCACGGGCTCCCTGATCCTCAGGGGGAAGTTCACGTTGAGCAGGTGGACCCCGGGGGGCAGGCCGCGCTCGCATATCCAGCGCGCCGTCGCCGCGGCGTAGGAGGAGGCGGCCCTGAAGCCCTCCAGCAGGGTTCCCTCGTCTGCCATCCTGCCCTCGTCCTCCTCCACCCTCATGGAGAACGCCGAGGACGGGATCCCGAGGAGCGCGGCCTGCATCGCGGCCGCCACAGTGCCACTGGCATACATGTCCTGCAGCCCGGTGTTGTCGCCCACGTTTATCCCGGAGGCGACGGCGCAGGGAGTCCTGTCGAGCAGGCGCAGCATGCCGAGCATCACGCAGTCCGCGGGGCTGCCCGACACGACGTGGCCGCGCACCCCGGCGACCTCGCGCTCCCATGCCCTGAGCGGCTTGTGAAAGGTGAGGCTCATGCTGGACGAGCTGCGGGGACCCTCCGGGACGATGAACTCCACGTCGAAGGGGCCGCCCTTCAGGGCCCGGAGGAGGGCCTCGAGCCCCATGCTCTCGGGCCCGTCGTCGTTGCTGACCAGTATCAGGGGCCTGGCGCCCATCGCCGACGCCCCCTGCGGATCGCTGCCAGGATCGCCAGGGAGGCGGCGAGCCAGAAGGCCTCGTCGGCGGCTAGCCGCGCGGTCATGATCTCCACGTACTCCTGGGGTCCGCCCGGGCCCTCGGTGAACGTCCTCAGGTACGGCAGCGGGAACCCGGCCACGTACGCGTAGTACGTGACCGCGCCCAGGCGGTTCGTCGCCTCGACGATCACGGGATGCCAGTGGAGCGCCGTCAGGAGCAGCAGCGCTATGGAGAGCGGGATGCTCCACCTGGCGCGCACCTCACACCACCTTCAAGGATGGGGTCCTGATGCCGTTCCTGCGGCCAACGTTCAGCAGGAGGGGCACCAGCTGCTCCAAGTAGGCGGCCACCTCCAGAGGGCCGGCGTGAAGGTACCTTATACCCTCTACGCTCAGGTCCCTGCGCAGCGCCTCGAAGTCCTCGTCGCTGGCGGCCACGAGGGCGTCCAGGTCGAGCCTGGCCGAGGGATCCGCCAGCAGCGCCGCTGGCAGCGTGTGATATGTGGCGGCCACCCTCAGGCCGGTCCTCCGGCGCACGTACTCGGCCGCGGAGCGGACGCCGGGCCCCAGCTGCGATGGATCGTGGTAGAACAGGCCGGAGCGCCTGGACATGGGCACGACGGGCGATATCACGATGGCGTCGCGGGCTATGAGGCCGGCGACCTCGTCCAGGAGGCCCGGGAGCGCGGAGGCCGGCGTCGCCAGTACGACGTAGTCGCCGCGCCCGGCCGCCTCGGAGTTTGACGCGCCGGAGATCGCGCGGCAGCCAGACCGGGAGGCGTACTCCGCGGCCCTCGCCGAGGCCCTCGCCGGATCCCTCGAGCCCACGAGCACCTCGCGCCCCCTGCACAGCCTTATCGCCAGTCCCTCGCCGAGCTCGCCGGTTCCCCCGAGTATGGCGACCGATTGCAGAG
>JBMFHR010000022.1:0-14825 GCA_049976725.1 Conexivisphaera sp.
GCCACGCTGCTCCTATTCACGAGATGCCCGGAGAGCATGGAGCCGGGAGATCCTACCGATAGAGCATGTCCGCTCGTCCTCGTGAGGTGCTTTCATGATTATGGCACGGAAGCGTCAGAGAGTACCTATGAGAGTTTGAAGCTCAGCGGCGCGGGCATCACAAGCTTTAACTGGACGAGGTGGGGATATCCGAAGCGTGGACCTGCTGGACCTGCTCTTGCACGAGCACGCTGAGATAAGGACGTGGGCGCTCGCGCCCCGCCCCTGGCCCGTCCAGCAGTTCGAGGAATTCAGCTGGTTCGTGATCCAGTGCCACGCCACGCACCTGGAGGACGAGATACTCTTCCCGCTCCTCAGGTCCAGGATGGCCGGGAGGGACGAGTTCCTCAGGAGCCTCTCCAGGATAGCGGCCGACCACAGGCTTCTGGCGACCCTCGCCGGGAACACAGCGAAGTACGGGAGGGAGGGGGCCGGGATCTACCCCAGGAGGGTAGACGACTACTTCAAGCTGCTCCAGTTCCACAACGACGCCGAGGAGGAGATGGTCTTCACGGCGTGGGCGGAGCTGCCGGCCGCCGACAGGGAGGATGCGAGCGCCAGGGCCGCGGAGTCCGCCAGGAGGTGCGCCTCCTCCGGTCCCTACCTCAGGTACTCCGGGCTGGCCGAGAGGACCCTCGGGTACCTGGGATCCTGAGCGCATCTCAGTCCCGCCCGCCCTGTCGCCACCCAAGAACCGGATCGGCCTCGGAGGCCCGATGGGCCGCGGTCCCTCCGGCCGCCAATTGTGCGCGATTCGCCGCCCACGCTCTACGTTTCGCGCCAGGATACCCCTCAACGCGATACTCTTTTATCAGGGGGACGGCGATCGCTACACAATGTCCCAGGAGGTCAGGATCGAGAAGGGGGAGGAGGATCCCTACAGCAACGCGCTCGCGCAGCTGGCGTCGGTAGCCCAGGTGATAGAGATAGAGCCCGAGTACTACGAGATGCTGAAGACGCCAAGGAGGGAGATAATCGTCTACCTCCACATGAAGATGAGCGACGGCAGCGTGAGGAGCTTCGTCGGCTACAGGATACAGCACAACAACGCCAGGGGTCCCTACAAGGGAGGCCTCAGGTACCACCCGATGGTCTCGATGAACGAGACGCGCGCCCTCGCCATGCTCATGACGTGGAAGACCGCGCTCATCGACGTGCCGTACGGCGGCGCGAAGGGCGGGATCACCGTTGATCCGTCCCAGCTGAACGAGGACGAGCTGGAGGAGCTCACGAGGAAGTACGTGGACGCGATCTACTACAACATAGGCCCCGAGGTGGACATCCCGGCGCCTGACGTGGGCACGAACCCGCAGGTCATGGCGTGGATCATGAACGAGTACTCGAAGATGAAGGGTTACAATGTCCCGGGGGTCGTCACGGGGAAACCCGTGGAGCTGGGCGGATCCCTGGGCAGGAGGGAGGCGACCGGGAGGGGCGTGGCGATAGTCGTCAGGGAGGCCCTCAGGGCCATAAGGGGGAAGGACATCAAGGGGGCCAGGGTGGCAGTCCAGGGCTTCGGGAACGTCGGGTCCAACACCGTGAGGTTCCTCATGGAGATGGGCGCGAAGGTCGTGGCGATAAGCGACGTAGGGGGCGGCAGGTACTTCCCCGACGGGGTCCCCGTGCCCTTCGAGAAGCTCTACTCTGACTTCCTGGCCGCGGGCACCGTGGGCAAGCTCCCATACGGCGCCCCCATAACGAACAGGGAGCTCCTGGAGTCCGAGGTGGACGTGCTGGTGCCGGCCGCCATAGAGAACCAGATAACGGGGGCCAACGCCGGCAGGATCAGGGCCGACCTGATAGTGGAGGGCGCGAACGGCCCCACGACCCCCATGGCCGACAGGATCCTCGAGAGGAACGGGATCGCCGTGATACCGGACATATTGGCCAACTCGGGCGGCGTCCTGGTCTCGTACTTCGAGTGGGTCCAGAACATGGAGAGGGAGCAGTGGCCGCTGGAGGAGGTGAACGCAAAGCTGGAGGCCAGGATGGTCAGGGCGTTCAACGACGTGCACGCGATGGCGCGCGAGAAGGGCATCAGCCACAGGCTCGCGGCCCTGGTGCTGTCCGTCGACCGCGTCGTGAGGGCGATGAGGCTGGCGGGGTGGCACTGATGGCCTGCCCGCGCGAGGGCGACCCCGCGCCCGACTTCGGCGTGGGGGGAGGGAGGAACCTCTCGTCCCTGGCGCCGGCCGTGGTCTACTTCTTCCCCAGGGCCTTCACGGCTGGGTGCACGAGGGAGCTCGAGAGGTTCGTGCAGCTGCTCGGCGACTTCGAGTCGCTCGGCGCGACGATCGTGGGGGTCAGCGCGGACGGGCCCGGGACCATGGAGAGGTTCGGCGCCAGGCACGGCGCCAGGCCGCCCCTGATCCTCGTCCCCGACCCGGAGGGGCGCGTGATAGGCGCCTACTGCGCGGGGAGCGGGAGGGGGAAGGGCGCCAGGAGGGTGACGTTCGTAGTGGGGCCCGACGGGAGGATCGCCGCTGTCCTCGAGGGCCTGAGGAGGGCCGAGGAGCACGCTGACAGGGCGCTCGAGGTCCTCAGGAGCCTGGTCAGGCGGTGACTGGCATCCCCGCGCCGTAGACCCTCAGCTTTCCCCTCGGCGCGTTCACGTTCACCAGGACGGCCCGCTCGGCCACCGCGGGCGCAGGCCTCTCGAGCGCCAGCTCCTCCAAGGTCAGGCTGCCGAAGAGCCCCACGCCCCTCAGGACCGCGTGGAGGGACCGCGCGTCCGGCGCGAGGGGAAACCTCACCGAGACGCGTATCGTCCGCGTGGTCGGCGAGCCCGGCCTGGCGATGCCGTAGCACTCCTTGAGGTCCCTCTCCTCGACGCCCCTGAGGGAGGCGCCGTACCTGACGCCCGGGCCCACGGCGTCCTGGTCCTCGTCCAGCACCTGGATGGATCTGATGGACGCGCGCTTCCCGGAGGGCAGCAACTCCACCTCGTCGTGCACGGCCAGCCCCATGAAGGTTATGCCGAGGGCGACCGGTCCGACCCCCCTCACGACGAACGCCGAGTCGACGAGCGCGAACCCCAGGTCGGGCGCGGAGGGCTCGCGCGGCTCGAAGTTGCCCACCATGCCGGCCACCCCGAGTCCCCCGAGTGCCGCCGAGAAGCGCTCGGGATCCCCGGAGATTATCCTCCCCTGCTTCCCGGAGGCCTCGGCGAGCAGCGCCAGCTCGGCGGCGTCCCTCGTGAGTTCGGGCGCCACCAAGTAGAACCAGTCCGACGCGGTCAGGGCCTCGGCCGCCTCGAGGATAGACCCGCCGGGAACCAGGATCGTCAGGATCTTGTCCCCCGACTTCCTGTAGTACTTCCCCTCCTCCTTCCTCTTCCCGAGCCTCCCCGCCAGCTCCTCCGCGGCGGAGCGGTCGGGCGAGAGGACCGAGATCACTCCGCCCGAGAGCACGCCGGCCCTCCGCCCGGGATCCTCTTAAGGTCTGGGCCGGCGGAACGCTTTTTAGTGAGAACTGCACGATCGCGCGGGGTTGGCGAAGGCGTTCATACTGATAAACACCGACACGGGCACCGAGGAGGACGTCCTGAAGGAGCTGAGGAAGATACCGAACGTCACTGAGGCCTACACCATCTACGGCGTCTACGACCTGATAGCCAAGGTGGAGGCCGACTCCCTCGACAAGGTGAAGGAGGTCATCAGCTCCCGCATACGCAGGCTCGAGCACGTCCGCTCCACGCTGAGCATGATGGTAGTGGAGCCCTGAGTCCCCGTATTTTTTGCAGACCGCCGCGGGGCGCGATCAGCGGTCCTCATCCCTGGCGGGGATGCCCGGCCTCACGAGCCTCCCGAGGTCCAGGAGCTCGTCTATCCTGTGCTCGTCCAGCCCGAGCTCCCTGAGCGCCTCCCTTATGGGGAGCCCCCGGGCCACCCTCCTGCCGACCTCCGAGGCCCTCTCGTACCCTATGGCGGGCGAGATCACGGTCACGAGGGCCTGGCTGCTCTCCGCGTACCTCCTCGCCCTGGCCTCGTCCGGGACGACGCTGGACACGACGACCCTGGCCATCTTCAGCGCGGCCTCCGAGATCAGGCCCAGCTCGAGCGACACGTCGTACCCAGTCACGGGTATCCCCATGCTCAGCTCGAACTCGCCCAGCGTGGCGGCCGCCTGCACCGCGTGGTCCAGCCCCATCACCTGGACCGCCGCCTGCATGCATGACTCGACCGTCACCGGGTTCGCCTTCCCCGGCATTATGCTGCTCCCCGCTATCTCGGCCTGGCTCGGTATGTCTATCTCGCCCAGCCCGGTCGCGGGCCCGGAGAACATTAGCCTCAGGTCCTGCGAGAGCCTCAGGATGTCGAGGGCCGCGGACCTCAGGGCGGCGCTCACGCTCACCATGTCGGTCAGCAGCCTCATCTGCGCGAACCTGTTCGGGGACTCCCTGAACTCCAGGCCCGTGATCGAGCTGAGCTCCCTCACTGCGGCGCTCGCGAAGCCCTCGGGCGAGTTCAGCCCGGTCCCCACGGCGGTGCCGCCGAGGGGCAGCTCCCTGGCGCGCTCCAGCGCTGCCTCCAGGGCGTCCGCGTCCCTCCCGATCGCGAACGCGTATGCCCCGAACTCCTGGCCCATCGTCACGGGCAGCGCGTCCCTCAGGTGGGTCCTGCCCGACTTGTAGACGCCCGACGTCCTCGAGGCCAGGTCCCCCAGCGCCGCGGAAAGCTCCCTCAGCGCGGGCACCGCGCGCCCGACCGCGGCCCTCACCGCGGCCACCCTGATCGCGCTCGGCACTACGTCGTTCGACGACTGAGACATGTTCACGTGATCGTTCGGGTGGACCTCGGAGCCCAGGATCTCGGACGCCCTATTGGCTATCACCTCGTTCACGTTCATGTTGAGCCCCGTGCCTGATCCCGTCTGGAAGACGTCGACGACCACCTCCTGATCCCTCAATCCGTCCATGACCTCCCTCGCGGCCCTCTCTATGGCGGCCGCCATCCTAGCGTCCATGAGCCCGAGGCCCGCGTTCGCCCTGGCGGCGGCCGCCTTCAGGGCCCCCATGGCCCATATTATGTCCCTCGTGAACCTCGTGCCGGTCTCCAGGAAGAGCCCCCTGGATCTCTCCGTGTACCCCATCGGGCGGCCTCGGCGGTCCCCGGATATACCGTTATCCCCGATCCCCCAGCGCTTCGCGCGCAATACGTATAAAACAGTTGCATATTGCCGGGGACGTTGCTCCCGGGGTTCGCCATCTACCTGGAGGGCGTCAGGAAGGTCTACGGCGGCGCCGTTAAGACGGTCGCGCTCGACGGCGTCACGCTGGGGGTGAGGAGTGGCGAGTTCGTGTCGATAGTGGGCCCATCCGGGTCCGGGAAGTCCACGCTCCTCAACATAATGGGTGCGCTTGATAGGCCCACCAGCGGCAGGGTGATAATAGCGGGGCGCGACGTATCAGGGCTGAGCGACGCCGAGCTGTCCAGGGTGAGGAACAGGTACGTCGGGTTCGTCTTCCAGGCGTACAACCTGATAAACCGCATGAACGTGCTGGAGAACGTCGAGCTGCCGCTGGTGGCGAGGGGGGTTCCCGCGCCCGAGCGCCGCAGGCGCGCCCTCGATGCCCTCAGGTTGCTCGGCGTGGACCACCTGAGCGCCAAGAGCCCCAGGTTCCTCAGCGGCGGCGAGCAGCAGAGGGTCGCGATAGCGAGGGCCCTGGCCCAGGACACGGAGTTCATACTGGCGGACGAGCCCACGGGGAACCTGGACACGAGGAACTCCGAGATAGTGATGCGCGCCCTCCTCGAGGTGAACAGGAGGGCCGGGAAGACCGTGGTGATGGTCACCCACAACATGGAGCTCGCCGCCATGACCCAGAGAATAATCAGGATAAGGGACGGCAGGATAGAGGGCGTGGAGGTCCCCCGGGGGGAGGTGGCCGGCGCGTGAGAATAAGCCTGCGCGCCCTCCTCGCCTCCGTCCTGGCCGCGGCTCTCCTGGCATCCGCGGCCCTGCCGGCGGCCGCGCAGCTCCCCACGACCGTGCCTCCGGTCGTCCTGTCGTACTATGGTTGGGGGACCCCGTCGTCCCCGCTCTACCCGTCGCCGGGCGCCGGCCAGGTGCCCTTCACGGTGGAGGTGGTGGCCAATCCCGCGGAAGACGGCGCGCCCACGGTGGTGAACTACGCCACGCTCAACCTGACGGGGACGCCGCTGACGAACTCGAGCGGGGGCCTCCTGGCGACGGCGGCGCCGGCCCAGGTCTCGTCGGGCGCGTACTACCTCACCTTCTACCTGCAGGTGCCCCCGACCGCGCTCCCGGGCACTTACACCGCCGCGCTGGACGTCTACTACAGCCAGACGCGCACGACATCCTCGTCCAGTGGGGTCACGACCACCGTGGACTACTACGTGTACGCAGAGAACGTCACGGCGACCATCTACCGGAGGCCCTCGGTCACGGTGCTCGTCTCCGCCCCCGCCATCTACGCGGGCCAGACGGGATCCCTCGTCGTCGCCGTGGAGAACGGGGGCGACTCCACAATCAGCGACCTTTCCGTCGCGGTCCAGTCCTCGCTTCCGCTCGTGGGCGGCAACTCTAGCTCCCTCGCCGAGCTGGCCCCCGGATCCTCAGCCGATTTCTCGTTCTCGGTGCTGGCGCCCCAGGCCCCGGGCTACTACCCCGTGCAGGTTATCGTGGGCTACCGGTACGGGGGAATCCAGTACTCGTCCGCGTACTACGCGAACGCGGACGTGATATCGCCTGTCGGGTCGCTCTACGCGTACGCGACGCCCTCGACGATACCATACCAGAGGAACGACACGGTGACCGTGCACGTGGTCAACGGGCTGAGCGGCCCCGTGAGCGATGTCGTCGTGTCGGTGGAGCCCTCCCAGTACCTCTTCGTCGCGCAGGGCTACGGGCAGTTCCGGCTGGGATCCATGGCACCGGGCGCGTCCTCGGCGATAACCCTGAGCGTGATACCCCTGGCTTCGTCACCGGGGCCCTCGCTGATCGAGCTCCAGGCATCCTACGTGGACCCCGGGGGTGTGCAGCGGCAGACGGTGCTCACGGTCCCGATATACCTGGAGGGGCTGGCCGCGGTGAGCTTCAGCCAGGTGTCCGTCTCGGGCGCGCTGTATCCCGGCGCCCCGGTCACAGTGTCGGGCATGCTGCTCAACACCGGCACCGACGAGGCATACTACGGCTCGCTGTACGTCAACGGCTCCGTGGTGCAGGGAGCGCAGCCCGAGTACATAGGGAACCTGCCCACGAACTCGCCCACGCCGTTCAGTGCGTCCTTCGAGGTGTCCCCGGACGCCGCCCCCGGGTTCCACACGGTGAGCCTGGTGTTCTCCTACCAGGACGAGCTGGGACACGCGTACGCGGTCTCGTACCCGCTCACGGTGCAGGTACTCTCGGCCCCGCCGGCCCAGCCCACGGGCCACGCGCGCGGACGCCCGACCGCGACCTACGCGCTCGCCGCGGCCGCCGCGGCGATCGTGGCAGCTGTGGCCGTGGCCATGGCGGTGCGCCGCCGCGGGAGGCCCCCGGCTTGAACGCGCTGGACGCGCTCGCCTTCGCGCTGAAGGCCCTAAGGGACAGGAAGATCAGGTCCGCCCTCACGATAGTAGGCATAATGATAGGGCCGGCCGCCGTCATCGGGATAACGTCGCTGACCGGTGGCTACAGCGCCCAGATAACGTCGCAGCTGCTGAAGCTGGGCACGAACACGGTGCTGGTCACGCCCTCCAGCGGCTACACGCTGACGCAGAGGGACGTGCAGTTGATCTCGTCGATTCCCGGCGTCGCGGGCGCCTACCCCTTCTACGAGGTGCCGGCGTACATTGAGACGCCCGCGGGGAGGGAGGCCGTGAACGTGGTCGCGATAGATCCCCAGGGCCTCGTGAGGACCCTCCCGGGCCTCCAGCTGATGGCCGGGTCCCTCCCGCCACCCACGGGGGCCCCGGAGGCCGTGCTTGGGTACTACGTCGCGAACCCCCAGAACACGCTGATGCCCAGGTACTCGGTGGGCGGCGTGATCCACTTGGACGTCACGACGCCGGGCGGCGTCGTGTCCAAGAGCTTCCTGATATCCGGCGTGTTCCGTGAGGTCGGCCCCACGTTCATAGCGGACCTCGACCAATCCGTGTTCGTCCCGTTGGCGGCCGGCAGGGAGCTCACGGGCAGCCCGTATTACTCGGGGATACTCGTCTACGTGTCCAGCTCCGGCGCGGTGAACGCGACGGAGGTCAGGATAAAGGAGATCTACGGCAACCGCGTCCAGGCGCTCTCGACCCAGATGGGGATAAGCGTGGCCAACTCGATAATCGGGTTCCTCAACATGCTCCTGGTCTCCGCTGCCGGCGTCTCCTTCCTCGTGGCGTTCGTCGGCGTCACCACCACGATGTACACGAGCGTCGTGGAGAGGACGAGGGAGATAGGGATCCTGAAGGCCCTAGGCTTCACGAACGGCGACGTGGTGCTGATGTTCCTCGCAGAGTCCGCCGTGATGGGCCTCCTGGGCGGCCTCGCGGGCCTGGCGCTCGGCGTGGGCGTGTCTTACGCCCTCGTCGCCATCGTGCCGGCCATGGGGGCCCACGTCGGGGGCGGTGGGCAGGGCCCATCGCTCGGCGCCGTGAGCCCCGCGCTCTCCCCAGCCGCCATGGCGGCCACGCTGGCGCTCTCCGTCGCCATAGGGCTGGTGGCGGGGCTCGTGCCAGCTTACAGGGCCGCCAGGATGGACCCCGTGGTCGCGCTCAGGCACGAGTGAGCCCCCGAACGTGGCTCAACATATCACAATATTTACCGGAATTTCCGATAGAAAGCCATTACTGGCCGGGAAGGCAATGTGGAAAACGGTTTTATAGTGACGGGGGTCGGCCCCCACTCGGAGGTGGTCGCTTCGCCCCCGAAGGCGTACGAGATAGTGGTGATAGGCGATCGTTGCAAGGAGTGCTCGCTCTGCATAAACGTGTGCCCCAAGGACGTGCTGGCCAGGGGCCAGAAGATGAACAGGAAGGGGTATCGGGCCACCGTGCCCGTGAAGCCCGACGCCTGCGTCGGCTGCAGGGTCTGCGAGTGGGCCTGCCCCGACTTCGCGCTCTTCGTCAGGCCCTCCGAGGAGGCCGTGGGCCGCGTCGTCTGGACGGACGAGGTGCAGGTGATAAGGCAGTGAGGGCCGAGTTCCTGGACTCGAACCAGGCGGTCGCCGAGGGCGCGATGGCCGCCGGGCTGGGCGTCTACGTCGGCTACCCCATCACGCCATCGAGCGACATGTTCGAGTACCTCTCGGAGGAGCTGCCCAGGAGGGGCGGCGTCGTCTTCCAGGCGGAGGACGAGATCGCGTCCATAAACGCCCTGGTCGGCGCCTCGCTCGCCGGCGCCAAGGCCATGACCGCCACCAGCGGCCCTGGGTTCAGCCTCATGATGGAGGGCATAGGCTTCGCCGCAATGGTCGAGGCCCCCCTCCTGGTCGTGGACGTCATGAGGGCCGGCCCCAGCACCGGGATAGCCACCCAGATAGGGCAGGGAGATATTCTCCAGGCACGCTGGGGATCGCACGGCGTCTACAACCTGGTGGCGTACGCGCCCGCCAGCGCTCAGGAGGCATACGACTACGCGATCAAGTCATTCAACGCCGCCTACACCGTTAGGACCCCCGTCATCCTGATGACGGACGCGGTCCTGGCGCACACGAGGGAGAAGGTCGTCCTCAGGGACCCCGGGGAGCTCGAGATAGTGGGCCGCAAGAAGCCCACCGTCCCGCCCGAGCAGTACAGGCCCTACCGTCCCGACCCGGAGGACCTCGTGCCCCCGATGGCCTTCTACGGTGAGGGCTATCACCCGATAGCCGAGAGCCTCACCCACGACGAGAGGGGCTACTACAAGACGGACGACGAGGTCCACCGCGCGCTCGTCGAGCGCCTGGTCAGGAAGATAGAGGTGAATAAGGGAAAGCTAGTGGCGTCCAGGAGCTACTTCGCGGAGGACGCGGAGGTGCTCTTCGTCGCCATCGGGTCGATGGCCAGGAACCTCCTCGCGCTCGTCAGGGAGCTGAGGGGGCGCGGCGTCAGGGCCGGCCTCTTCCGCCCGATATCCCTGTGGCCGTTCGACGACGAGTCGTTCATCAGGGCGGCGGCGCGCGCCAGGTACATCGTGACGGCCGAGCTGAACCAGGGCCAGCTGTACCAGATAGTGAAGTGGGCGCTCTGGGATAACAGAGATAAGGTGGCGAACCCGACGGTCCTCAACTTGAGCATGCCCTACCCTACCCTGCCCTCGCCGGACGAGATGCTCGGCGAGATAGAATCGAGGGGGTGGAAGCTTTGGTGATGCTGGAGCAGAGGCCCTCGCACCCGCTGGACGCCTACATGAGGACGGACAGGCTGCCCCACATATGGTGCCCCGGGTGCGGGATCGGGATCGCGCTGCAGCAGTTCCTGTGGGCGGTCAAGGAGCTCCACGAGGAGGGGAAGCTGGACCCGAACAGGATAGTGTTCACCACCGGGATAGGCTGCACGGGCCGCGCGTCCGGCTTCGTCAAGTTCGACAGCGCCCACACCCCGCACGGCCGCGCGATACCCTTCGCGGTGGGCGTCAAGCTGGCGAACCCGAGCCTCATACCGGTCGTCTTCAGCGGTGACGGTGACATAGCCTCCATAGGCGGCAACCACCTGATCCACGCCGCCAGGAGGAACTTCGACATGCTCGTGATAATGGTGAACAACATGACCTACGGGCTGACGGGCGGCCAGCTCGCGCCCACGACGCCCTACTCCGTCTACTCGACCACGACCCCCATGGGTAACCCCGAGCGCCCGATCGACGCGACGAGGGTTGTCTACTCGATATCGCCCAACTTCGTCGCCAGGATGAGCATAACCCACCCCAACCTGATACGCGAGACGGTCAAGAAGGCGCTGCTCATGAAGGGCTTCAGGTGGATAGAGGTCCTCTCGACGTGCCCCGAGATATTCGGCAGGCACATAAACATGAGGGATCCGTTCGAGCTATACTCGCGCCTCAAGAAGGTGGTCAAGTTCAAGAGGATCTCGAACGCGGACGAGATAAAGTACGACTGGAACAATGAGATAACCTGCGGCGTCTTCCTGGAGAAGAACGACCCGAGCTACATGGAGAGCTACCTGAGCATGTACGGCCTCAAGGAGAAGCTGGGGGTGCTCTCGCCGTGAGCGAGTCCAAGCACGAGATAGTGATAGCCGGCAGGGGAGGCCAGGGGATACAGTTGGCCGGCTACATACTGGGGAAGGCGCTGGTCTCCGAGGGCTACTACGTGGTCAACTCGGAGGAGTACAGCGCGGAGACCAGGGGAGGGGACTCGAAGGCGGAGCTCATAGTCGCCAGGGACGAGGAGCCGGACCTGCTGACCGTGCGGAGGGCTGACCTGGCGGTCTTCATGTACACGGACCAGATGTCGAAGTACTACAAGCTCGTGGACAGGTCGGCGACGCTCCTGCTGGACTCCACGTTCATAAAGGAGGCGCCGAAGGAGGCCGGGAAGGTCCTGATGGCCCCATTCACCGAGGTGGCGGAGAAGAGGGTGGGCAACATAAGGACCGCGAACATGGTGATGCTGGGCTACTTCGCCGCGAAGACGCGCCTGGTCAGCCTCGACGCGCTCATCGAGGCCATGAAGTCCGTGACCAACCCCAAGTGGGTCGAGGTCAACACCAGCGCTCTGAGGGCCGGCTACGAGCTCGAGTGAGAGCGATAGCGATCACGGGCGTTCCTTGACAGATCGCCCACCTGTCAATGATCATGACACACTATTCCCTCTTAGGATATAGTCGTGGCTATCGTGTGGATGATGTGGTAGCGGGGCCAGGATTCGAACCTGGGATCTCGGGGTTATGAGCCCCGCGGGATAGACCTGGCTTCCCCACCCCGCTGGGCTCCACGATGTGATCGCCCTCGTATATAAAGTTCTCTCGAATGTGGTCCGCGCGGGCGGGGGCGCAACGCTAATTTAACACCGGCTCGCTGATCGGCCGCGAGCGGGGGTTGCCGAGCGGTCAAAGGCGCGGGACTGAGGCTCCCGTCCCGCAGGGGTTCGTGGGTTCGAATCCCACCCCCCGCACCACCCGGGCCGCGCAGGTGGAGCCCCCTTGATACTCGTGATAACCGAGAAGCCCAGGATCGCGCAGGTGCTGTGCGCTTCCCTCGCGCGCGGCTCCTGCAGGAGCCGCTCCGTCCATGGCGTCACGGTCCGCGAGTTCAGCCAGGGAGGGGAGACGGTCGTCGTGGTCCCTCTGGAGGGGCACATAACCGAGATGGACGTGAGGGACGAGTACAGCGACTGGAGGTCCACGGATCCCCTGGCGCTCGTCAGGGACCCCGAGGCCATACGCAAGTACTACAAGTCCATGAGGCACGTCGCCGCGCTGAGGGAGCTCGCGCCGGGAGCGAGGATCGTCGTCATAGCCACGGACGCGGACGAGGAGGGCTGCGCCATAGGGGCCGACGCGCTGAGGATCGTCCAGAAGTATAACCCGAGGATCACCGTCAGGCGCCTTTGGCTGTCGACCACGGAGGCCGGCGACGTGCGCGAGGCGTGGTCGAGGCTCATAGAGCCCAAGTACACGTGGGCCCAGGCCGTGGAGGCCAGGCGCAGGATAGACGCCATGATCGGGTTCTCCGCCACGCGCGAGCTGACGCTGCTGGCCGAGGACAGAATGCGCGACGCGTTCAAGGGGGTGCTCAGCGTGGGCCGCGTGCAGACGGCGCTGCTCACCCTGCTCCATCGCCGCGAGATGGAGATACGCAACTTCGTGCCGAAGCCGTACTGGAGCGTGTACGCTGACGCGGTGGTCAACGGCGAGCCCCTCAGGCTGTCGTACGAGGGAAACCCCCTCTGGAACCAGGAGGAGGCGGAGTCCATAGTCAGGGCGCTCGAGGGCGTCGGGAGGGGGACCGTGGTGGCCGTCGAGTCGCGGGAGCGCAGGATCCCTCCCCCTCCGCCCCTCAACACGACCAGGATGCTCAGGCTCCTCTCCTCGCGGCTGCGCGTCTCCCCCAGCAGGGCGATGTCCATGGCGGAGGAGCTCTACCTGGAGGCCGCGATAACGTACCCGAGGACGGACACGGACAGGTTCACCACGTTCAACCACCGCAGGGTCATCGGCGAGCTCGCCGGCGCGCCGGGCCCCCTGTCCGAGTTCGCCCGGGAGATACTCTCACGCAACCCGGAGCTCCGCCTGACGAGGAATGGCTCGCGCAACGCCGGCGATCACGAGCCCATAGCTCCCATAGGGCTCCCGAAGTCGTCCGACGGGACGCTCAGGGCGGCCTGGGAGCTCATAGCCAGGAGGTACCTGGCGCTGTTCTATCCGCCAGCTGTGGTCTCCGAGTCCGGGATGCGCGTCGACGTGGGCGGCCGCACATTCAGGGCGGAGGGCGCCTCGCTCGTGGACCCCGGGTTCCTCAGGGTCCAGGGATCCGCCGAGGAGCTGCGCCTGAGCCCCCTCCCCCGGGCTTCGGCCGGCGACCCCGTGGAGATAGTCAGGGTCTACAGCAGGAAGTCGCGCACTAAGCCGCCCCCCAGGTACACGGAGGCGGAGCTCGTCACGCTCATGGAGGAGAACGGCATAGGGACGAAGTCGTCGCGGCCCGAGATAATATCGATCCTGAAGGAGCGGGGGTACATCAGGGTGAGCGGCGGCCGCGTCTACGTGACGGAGCTCGGCTCCCGGCTGGCGGGCCTCCTGGAGGAGGTCTGGGGGGACTTCGCGACCCCCACCTTCACGAAGTACGTGGAGGACCTCATGGAGAGGGTGAAGTCCGGCGCGTCCAGCTGGGAGTCAGCTCTCGAGGAGGTCCGCGCCAGGTACCTGGAGCTCTTCGGCAAGCTCCGGGAGAACAAGGGGAAGCTCCTGGGCTCCGCCGATCCCCTGGGGCGCGGGGAAAGCTTTTAGAGCGGTCGAGGCTGGGCCGCCCAAATTGGGGCAGGTCAGCGTGCTGGTGCGCCGCATGTCGGAGGATGACATAGATGGTATGCGCGATCTCTGGTTGGAGCTGGTCTCGGAGTACGGGGGCGACGAGCTTGAGTACGACGGCGCCGCGGAGGAGATGTGGCGCCGCGCCATGCGCGCGTCCCTCAGCCGCGAGGACCTCCGCGTCCTCGTCGCAGAGTCCAGCGACGACGGCTCTATAGTCGGCTACGTCTTCTACACGATAACGAAGTCGCCCCTCCGCTCCAGGTACGACGACCACGTCTACATATCTGACATGGTCGTCAGGAGCGACGCCAGGCGCGCGGGGATCGCGTCGGCGCTGCTCAAGGGGCTCCTGGAGGACCTCGGAACCGGGAGGCACCGCGTCTACCTCAGGGTCCCGGCGGGGAACGTCACAGCGGTCAGCTTCTACGAGAAGAACGGCTTCAGGATCTCCGAGTACGTCATGGAGCTGTCCGCCGGCGCGGAGCGGTCCGACTCGGGCTCGCCGCGGGGGAATTCCGGGGCTTAGCGCCGGCCCCCGGGAGGAGGCTCCGTCAACTTCAGGCCGCACGCCCACGCGCAATCACATCCCCAGCCGAGCGAGACTACCCAGCCAGGATCCCGCCGGACCGGACCCTCCACGGGGGCGGATTCCGCTCCGCCGGCGCCCTCCCCACGTCGAGGCTCGTTAGCGCGCGGCTGCGGAGGAGCTTGTAGCCGGGGAGCCAGCTCAGGATCCGCCCGAACGGATGCCTGTGCCTCTCGTGGGGTGGAGGCCGTCGAACGCATTCCTCATTGATGGTTTATCCTCTCCATTCCTGAGTGGGCCTGTCGTGGGCCACGCGCTCCGCGCTGGCCCACCCGCGCGCCGCCCCGCGCCGT
>JBMFHR010000023.1:0-13988 GCA_049976725.1 Conexivisphaera sp.
AGCTGATTGACGGCCGACGTCAGCTTGTCGAACTCCTCCCTGGTCACCTTGATCTCCCTGACCCTGTCGTCCACAATCCTCACGATGAGGTCGTAGAGCTCGGGAGTCAACGCCGCCATGCGGCGATTCCCACTTACAATTATTAAAAGATTGGTGCGGGCGCGCCGGCCCCATCGGCTCCGGGTCCGTCCAGGCATGCGTCGCTAGTGCTCGGAGCAGGGACAGATCGAGCGTATTGAGGTGAGCACCCTGGGCGAATCGATGGAGGGGCAGGCGCGGGCGAATCTGGCGACCAGCGACGATAGCTCCGGGAGGCCAAGGAACCCCCTGTAGCTCCTGGCAAACGCGACCTCGCCCGCGGAGTAGCAGCTGAGCGAGAGGCGGGGCACGTCCACGGATTCGTCCGGCTCCAGCAGCTCGATCGCGAAGCGCAGACCGCCCACGGACGCGCCGACGGCCAGCTCCACGAAGTCCGGGCACGACCTACAGGATCCGGCGCGCTCGCGGAGGACGACCAGCAGCCCGTCCCTCCCCGCGGGACGCGCGCGGCGCCAGGCGCGGCGCGCGGGATCGTACTCGTAGAGTCCGGGCCGTGCTGACGAATCTATCGTGGCCAGCTCCACGGGCGGCGCGGAGCGCGCCATCCTGGCCAGTATGCGCTCGACCTCTTCGTCCAACGGATCCGCGACCACGGCATAAATGGTTTAATTTTCATATTTATGTTTTATCTTATAACGTCACTTGGATTCGGCGGCGCCGCCCCTCCGCTCAATCGTTATCTCCATCCTGGAGATGTACTTGCCGTCCGGCAGCCTGTCGGTCGCCACCCTCACGCCGGATATGGAGGCGGTGCCCTCCGACCGCTCCACTATCTGGTTCGCCACGTCAACAGCGTAACTTATGCTCCTCCCCCGGGCCATGAGGACCAGCCTCCCGGAGGCCTTGAGCTGTACCTCCCCGGAGATGACGTAGGCCGATATCGGCTTCTGATCGGTCACGGCCAGGTACTCCTTCTCCTGCTCCGACTCCCCCTCCGACATTGTGCCCGGTGACATGATCCTCATTATTAAGTAGTTCGCTGGGGCTGCAGCGGCAACCCGAGCAGCACGCGCACCGGGATGTCCTGGTACGCGCCGTTGGGAAGGCTCCTCCTTATCGATATGGGAAGGGCTCCGGACTCGAGCTCCATCCTCGCCAGCTCGAGCGTGTTCCTGATGCCGGCGCCCGCCACCGGCATCAGCGGGGGTGCCCCCAGTGACAGCTGGAGGGCCCTCGCACCCAGTATCCTCGCGCGCTCGAAGCGCGTGAGGTGCGGGGGCCCTATGCGAACCTCGATGCTGTCAGTGGGCGACTGCAAGATTTCGCCCTCCCCCTCTCGGTCCCCGGGACCGACCGCATGAGAGATAAATTTTTTGCAGAAGGTCGGACATAGCTGACATGAATTGCACCTGGGAGGACCTCTCCTCGGCCACGGCTCCATCGACCGCGTCCTTCAGGTCGCGCGCCACGAAGACGAGCCCGTGGCCCTCCAGCAGGATCGCGCTGCAGCCCGAGGAGGCGACCGACGCCACGGCCGAGGCCAGCTCCAGGCTGCCCGGGGGCAGCCTGGGCACGGCGCAGACGCGGTCGTAGTAAAGCCTGGCCTCCTCCGTGTACGGCTCGGGCCGGATGCCGAGCGCGGCGAGCGACAGCGTGTAAGCGGGGTGCACGTGGACGATGGCGCCGGCGTCCGGGCGGGCGCCGTACACCCCGAGGTGCATCCTGACCTCGCTGCTCGGCCTGGGGCCCTCGATGTGCCTCCCGCTAAGGTCAACCACTGAGAAGTCGGCGGGGGAGGCGTCGAGCATCCTCACGCCCGTCCCCTTGATGACCACGTTGTCCGCGCGGCGGACGCTCAGGTTCCCCTCCCTGCCGGCGACGAGGCCCTGCTGCGCCAGGTACCTGGCCTCCCTAGCCAGCTCCTCCTTAAGGTCGTCCAGCAACTCGCCGCCTCCACCTGGGATAGGACCCGAGGACCTTCACGTAGGTGGCCCTCCGGGACAGGGCCTCGATGGCGCCGGAGACCCTCGGATCCGCCACGTGCCCCTCCAGGTCCAGGTAGAAGTTGTACTCCCATGGGCGGGAGCGGATGGGCCTCGACTCTATCCTGGTCAGGTTTATCCTCCTCTCGGCGAACGGCTCCAGGCAGCGGTAAAGGGAGCCGGGCTCGTGCCTGGTCGAGAAGATCAGCGAGGTGAGGTCGTCGCCGGTGGGCGCCCGCGACTCCCTCGAGAGCACGAAGAACCTCGTGTAGTTGTGCGCCTCGTCCTCTATGTTGGAGGCCAGCACCTTGAGCCCGTATATCTGGGCCGCCCTCCTGCTGGCTATCACCCCGATCGAGGGATCGCGGCGCTCGACCAGCCTCCGCGCGGCGATCGCGGTGTTCGGCATTGGGACCACATCTACCCTCAGCGAGTCGAGGAACCTCCTGCACTGCTCTATCGCCTGGGGATGGGACCAGACCTCCCTTATCCCCTCGAGGGTGGCCCCCTCGACGGCCAGCAGGTGGTGCTCGACCCTCAGGATCACCTCCCCGTAGACGCGCAGCTCGTGGTCAAGGAGGAGGTCGTAGGTCTCGCCGACGCTCCCGGCCAGCGTGTTCTCCACGGGTACCACGCCGTAGTCCACGCCGCCGCCCTCCACGGCCGAGAAGACCTCGCGGAGGGTCCTGAAGGGCACGGCCTCGACGTCCTCGCCGAAGAAGGCTATCAGGGCCTCCTCCGCGAAGGCCCCCCTCTCGCCCTGGAAGGCCGCGCGGCGGCTCATCTTCCGCTCCCGTAGACGGGGGTCCTCCACTCGGGATGCCTGGGATCGCGCCCCCTAACGACGGACTCGTAGAGCGACTTCAGGCGGGAGGTGATGGGGCCCGCGGACCCTGAGCCCACGGTGCGCCCGTCCACGGAGATGACGGGCGTTATCTCAGCGGCGGTCCCGGCCAGGAAGACCTCGTCGGCCACGTAGAGCTCGTGGCGCGCCACGTCCCTGACCTCCACGGGGATCCCCTCCTCCCGGGCCAGCCGTATTATCGTGTCCCTGGTTATTCCCTCCAAGATGCCTGCCGAGGAGGGCGGCGTCACGAGGACGCCCTCCCTCACCAGGAACACGTTCTCGCCCGTCCCCTCGCTCAGGTAACCCCTCGAGTCGAGCATCAGCGCGTCGTCGAAGCCGTGCCTCAGGGCCTCCATCTTGGCCAGCACGGAGTTGACGTAGTGGCCGGAGACCTTGGCGGCGGGCGGCGTGGCCTCCTGGGATATCCTCCTCCAGGTCGAGATCATCAGGTTCACGCCCTCCCTGTGGAAGTACTTCCCGTAGGGGAAGGCTATGATGGCCACGTGGGGCTCCACTTCCGAGAAGACCAGGCCTATGGTCCCGTACCCCAGGTAGCTCAGCGGCCTGATGTACACGTCCTCGTGGAGGTCGTCGGCCCTCAGGAGCTCCACCGTGGCGGAGGCAAGCTCCTCCGGCCTGTACCTCATGGGGAACCCGTAGATCTTGGCGGAGGACTCGAGCCTCCTCATGTGCTCCAGGAGCCTGAAGACGTAAAGCTCGCCGCCCGACGCGTAGGCCCTTATCCCCTCGAAGACCGCTGTCCCGTAGTGCAGCGAGTGCGTCATCAGGTGCGTGGTGGCCTCGGCCCAGGGCACGAGGCGGCCGTCGAGCCACACGTACTTAGCCTCCGGAACCTTCACGCCCCTCGGTCCATCGGCTTCGGATTTTAACGTTTCATTCCCGCGCCATCTTGGGAAATGTCGTGGACCGGGGGGGACTCGAACCCCCGACCTCCCGCGTGCGAGGCGGGCGTTCTACCTCTGAACTACCGGCCCACGCGGAGCGACGCGGAGCCTCCTTTATCCTTTGCGGATGGGCCTATGGACGCCGCCCAGCGCCTCACGTGCTCCGGAAGCTCGGGCCTGGAGGACAGGTAGGAGGCCACCTCGGCGGCGGCCAGGATCGCCCCCTCGCAGCCGCCGCCCGAGGCGATCTCGAGGAGCTCCCGGAGGAGCCCTATCGCGCCGAAGAGCCCCACGTCGACGAGCGCGCAGCGCGCCGGATCCACCGGAGGAGCCCGCACTCCCGGGCGATCTCCGGGGGCGCCGCACTCGGCAAGCAGCGACTCGAGCATGTGCGCCGCCAGCAGCGCGCAGTCGGTGGAGGAGGGGGTGGGATTCGAACCCACGTATACTCGGTCTGCAGCCGAGCTCGTAGCCACTCCGACACCCCTCCCTGTTCCCCGGGGAGCGGCCGGAGTAAAAAGTTTGACGCGCTACCTGAGCACCAGGTCCTCCCCGCCAGCCGACCAAGTCTCCCTCGAGAGCGCGGCGCCCGCCAGCACGAGCGCCGTCCACGCGAGCATCGCGATGGCCCACGCCGAGCGGAACCCCAGGTAGCCCGAGGCGGCCAGGGTCACCGGTATGGCGAAGGAGCCTATCACGAGCCCGCCGTTGTAGGCGAAGCCCGCGCCGGACGCCCTGTACCTCCTGCTGAAGATCTCCGAGAGGAAGGCGGGGAGCGGCGCGAATATCATCGCCTCGACGAACGCCTGGATCCCGGCGCCCAGGAGCGCCCAGGCCCAGCCCCCGCGGAGCACCGCCAGGGAGGTCGGGTACGCGATGGCCGCGAACGCGGCCGCGAACGCGATTATTGCCGCCCTGCGCCTGCCCACGAAGTAGGAGAGGAGCGCGCCGCCAGACCAGACGCCGAGCAGGGATATCAGGTTCACGAGCGCAACCACCAGCCCCATCTGGGCCTCGCCCACCCCAGCGTACTCCGTGAGGATCGTCGGGTAGAGCGAGAAGGTGATGCCGTTCACGGACAGGAGGCCCGTCGTTATCATGAGCGCGGCCACCAGCTCGCGCCAGGACTCCCGGATCAGGCGGCCCAGGGGGATCCTCTCGATCTGCCCGGCCCTCCTCATGTCCTCGAACACCGGGGACTCCGGGACCGCGTACCTGATGACGAGGGCTATCAGGCCCGGGATCAGCGACGTCGCGAAGAGGACGCGCCAGCCGATCACGGACATTGCGGGGCCGAAGTGCGCCGCGAGCGCGCTGAAGACGAGGGCCGCCACGAAGTAGCCCGTCCCGAAGCCGCTCTGGACGAACGACCCGATGATCCCCCTGCTGCGGGGCGGCACGGACTCCATGCTGAGCGCAGTCCCGCCGCCGTACTCCGCGCCCGCGAACATCCCCTCGACGAAGAGGATGGCGAAGAGCAGGGCGGGCGCCAGGAGGCCCGCCTGGCCGTAGGTGGGGAGCAGCGAGCGGGAGGCGCCCAGCGCTGAGAAGCCCATCACCGTGAAGACGAGCATCGTCCTCCTCCCCAGCCTGTCGCCGAGGCGGTCGCCGAAGAGCGCGCTCCCGAGGGGCCTGGCCAAGCCGTTGGCCGCGAACCCGAGGTACGTCGCTATCAGCCCGGCCAGCGGGCTGAGCTCGGGGAAGAAGAGGGGGCGTATTATCGGGGCCGCGAGCGCGTACGCGATCGTGACGTAGCCGTCGAGGAGCCACCCCATCCAGGCTGCCAGGACGATCCCCCACTGCGTCCGGCTTAGGCCTCCCCGCAAAGGCATCACCCCGCGCCCAGGGGCCTCGGCCCCCCGTCGTGGATCCCGGACACTATCACGCGCGCCCCGTACTCGGAAGCGGCCCGGAGGACCTCGGGGAGGCGCCTCCTGTGCACGACCGCGTGCACGGCCCTCCCTATCATGTTCTGGGTCGCGCCGAGGGCCCCGGCCGCGACCAGGTCGTCCGCTATCGAGAGGAGCTCGCCGTCACCGACCCCAGAGGATTCGGCGAAGCGCCTGGCCTCGCGCAGGAGCGTCTCGACCCTGGGATCCGCGACCACGCGGCGCATAGCCTCGGCCCCAGCGCGGTTCGCGCGCTCCAGTGCGTCGGGGGAGCCGAGGATCCTGGACTTCTCCACCGGGCCGAAGTGCAGCGCGACGACGGCGAGGGATCCGCTGAACGGTATGCGCTCGAACCTGCCGAACCACAGGGCGCCCGGTTCCGTCACGAGGCCGACCCCGCCGGCGATGAGACCCTCCGCGGTCCCGAGCCCCGTGGAGGAGATCACGTCCGCGGCGTGCGCTATCCTGGAGGCCTCGACTATCGGCAGAGGTCTCCCGAGGGCGGCCGAGAGCGCCAGCACGGCCCCCATGGCCCCGGAGGCGCTGGTCCCGAAGCCGGAGCCCGTGGGCACGGCGAGCCTGTGCGAGATCCTGATCCGCAGGCCGTCCGCGCTGATCCCCAGCCTCCCCATGAGGATGGAGACGGCGGCCCTGGTGGTCCTCGCCTCCTCCCGCCTGCCGTCCACGAGGACCTCCACTGACCCGCCGCCCCTGGCCGGCTCCACGCTCGCGGATGTCCTCAAGCCGGCCCTCAGGGCGAACCCGCCGCCCCTGGCGCCTACGAGCAGCGGGTCGCGTATCGGGCTCCCGTCCTCGGACGTCAGGCGCGCCTCGAAGAGGCTGGATATGACGGCGGGCGTGAAGAAGGCGGCCCTCACGGGGAGGACGGAGGAACGGGCGCATTTAAACGCCACGCTTATACAGCTAAATCAGTTTAAACATATTAAACTCACTGCTCGGATCCGCGGGGCGAGGACAGCTCCCTGACCAGCCTGATCACGGAGGTGTAGTCCTCGGCGCCCATGCCCCTGGGCACGGCGGCCGTGTACAGGCTCCCCAGGAGCCCGGTCGCGGGCACCGCGAGGTTCCTCTCCTCGGCCGTCGCTATGGCGAGCCTGAGCTCGGTCAGCAGCGACGCGAGGTCCACCGAGGGCCCGGGGGAGCCCTCCAGCGCCTCGCTGACCGGGGTCCCGAAGGGCATCCTGTCTCCGTGCACGCTGGCGATAACCTGGGCGAATGCCCTCATGTCGATCCCGGCGCTGGCGGCGAGGGCGGCCGCCTCCCCCAGCGCCTCCGCGTACGCGGCCGCGATGATGGACACGGCCAGCTTCACGGTCATGGCGGAGAAGTTCTCCCCGAGGTAGTACACGCGGCTGGAGAAGGACTTCAGCACGTCGAGCAGCTCCTGGTAAGCCGCCCTCCCCCCGCTCACGAGGGTCACGGCCGACCCGCGCGATATCTCCTCATTGCCCCCTATGACCGGGGCCTCGACGAAGATGGCCCCCCTCCGCCTGAGCTTCTCGGAGAGCTGGGGGGAGTGGCTGGGGAGCGAGGCGCTGAGCACGGCCACTATCTTCCCGGGCTTCATGGAGTCGTAGATCCCCTGGGAGGTCGTGCAGATGTCGAAGACCTCCCAGGGGTTCGGCAGCATCATCAGCAGTATGTCGGCCCTCTGGGCCAGGTCCCTGGTGCTCTCGGCCAGCTCGGCCCTGCCCTTGAACGCGTCCCTAGCCTTCCTCGACTTGTCCCAGAGGACCAGTGAGTGCCCGGCGCCGAGGAGCCTCTCGGCCACCCTGGAGGCCGGGCCCTCCAGCCCTATGAGCCCGACGGTCTTCAACCCGAGGGAATCGCTCGGGCCATCTTAATAAGGTTGGGTCAGGAAGAGGGCACGGGATGCGGGCCCACCGCCGGCGGTGGGCCCGCGCACGCGGGCGGGCTAGCGGAGGAGCTTCTCCTCGTACTTCTTCAGGTGCTCCACCGCCTGGCTGATGTCCATGAAGAGCGAGGCCGCCCTCTCCACGTCGGCCGCCCCCACGGCCTCCCGGCCGGCGGCCCTGGCGATCTGCGTCGACACGCTGAGGAGCTGGGACGCGTACCTCAGGCTGGTCCTGGCACCGATGTCCGCCAGCTTCTCCAGGGCGTCGGCCTCGAGCTTCGCGCCCTCGGCCTCCGCGCGGATCTTCAGTATGTCCGCGATGTCCTCCCTGGAGTACTCCTCGGTCCCTATTATGACCGCCCGGTCCAGCATGTCCAGGGGGATGCCCAGCGGGGCCTCGACGTCCGTCCCCCTTATGCGGGTGCGACCGCGGTTGGTGGCCAGTATTATTATCGGCACCAGGTCGCCCTCGAGTGCCCTGCTCAGGAAGCTGAAGGCCTCCACGTCCAGCATGTGGGCGTCGTCTATGAAGAGGACCCCGGGGTGTATGAGCGCCCTCCCCTCGTCCACCATCTTCTTGACCTCCGCGTCGACGTTCGCCCTGACCTCCGGGCTTATCTCGCGCAGGGGCGGGACACCGAACAGGAGCGACGCCAGGGATCCTCCGCCCCTCGACGCCGCTATCTCGTCCATGTCCGCCAGGGTCACGTTGTAGACGAACTCCTTCTCCTTCCTGACCTTCCCGGATGGCCTGGGCACGACCGCCTTCCTGATGTCGTAGCTCTTGCCGCGCTCGCTCGCGTCGCTCACGCCCAGGGGGGACACCCTGCCCGTCTCGGCGTCTATCTGGATCACGGAGCCCTCCCTTATCCCCAGCTGGAGCACCTCCGCCGCAACCTCCGGGCCGGCCTCCACCTTCCTCTCCTCGTCCGTCGTCCTGAGGACCAGGCGGACTCCCTCGGGAACCCTCTGGTAGGGATTGTAGGGGTGCGGGGCCGTGAGGATCTCCAGCTTCGCGACCTCCCCCTCGAAGACCTCGCGCTTCTCCCTGATCTCGACGCCGATGCAGCGGCGCATCGCGTCCACCAGGACCTCGGTCTTCTTCCTCTCGGCGCTGTATATCTCGCTGCCGCTCATCTGGATGAACGGCACGTTGACCCCGAGCTCCTTCGATATCGCCACCGCCAGGGCGGTCTTGCCCGTGCCGGGGGGCCCCGCGAGTATTATCGCGCGGCCGCTGAGCCTCCCCTCCTTGATCATGCGGACGACGACCCCGGCGGCCTCCCTGGCCCTGACCTGGCCCACTAGGCCGTCGGCTATCCTTATGGCCCTGCCGGACTCGTCGAGCCCGAGGCCCCTTATGTGGGCGTGGGCCCCCACGCGCTCGAACTTCGCCGCTGCGGCTGCTATTTCCCTGATTTTGACGGGGATATTGCCCCCGTTGCTCATCGTGGTCCCCGGGGTCCCAGATCTGAAAAATTTTGCCCCGGGAGCGCTAGCGGGTGGCGTAGTAGACCTTGCGGAGCGAGGGCTCCACCTCGGCGAGGAGGAGCCTCAGCCTCTCCGGATCGGCCCTGCTCGAGTGGCCGGCCCTCAGGTAGGCGTCCCTGAGGACCTCGTCCATCGCCGACCTCATGTGGGCTATCTTCCTAATCTGATCCCTCGTGATCGGCCTGCTGGCGTAGCCGACGGCGACGAGCCTGAGCATGAGGGGGTTCTTGTCGGGCTCGTGCTCGACCGCGACATCCCTGAAGCCGACCCTCTTCAGGAATCTCTTCAGCACGTGGCGGACCCTGCTCGAGACTATCCCGTTGAGCTGCAGGTCCAGCAGCTTCACCCAGCCCGTGGCGCCCTCCTCGGCCTCGGGCGCCGACTTCAGGGGCTTGGGCGGCTTCCCGGCCTGCCCCATCCTCTCCTGTGGTAAGGTGTACATGGCCATTACCACGTTATACAACACAGTAATATGGGTATATAAAGATTTCGCGCAGCGGCCGCGGGGGACTGCGGATAGTAAATACTCTATATTTGAACGCGTGGGGGAGCGCTTTCAGTTACATTTATAACTAACCTAGTATAAAGTTAAAAACGATGGCCAGCATCAACTTGACCAGGTTCTCCGAGTGCGGCCTGGCGGAGAAGGGCAAGGAGGAGGAGTACCTCAAGAAGATCATGGACGACGTGGCCAGCGTCGTCGAGCAGGACAAGGTGCCCATCATATCGAGGGTGATGAGGGCCATGGCGGACCCCACGAGGATCAGGATAGTGGCGATGGCCAAGGCCAGGGGGAAGCTCTACGAGTGCGAGATCGTCGGCGCGTTCGGGCTCGCGCAGCCCACCGCATCCTACCACCTGAGGCTCCTCTCCGACGCGGGCGTTCTGACGAAGAGGAGGGAGGGCAAGATGATAGCTTACGCCCCGAGCGAGGGGCTCGGGTGGGCCATAGCCGAGCGCGTTCTGGAGGCAGCGAAGCGCTGAGCCTTCCCGCGCGTCCATTTTATTTGGCTGCAGTAGAGCGCGTTGAATGCTGAGGGAAATTATTTATGGGATGGCTCACGCGTCGAAGTACAGGTGGAACTCGTAGGGGTGCGGCCTGCTCTCGACCGCCAGGAGCTCGCGCTCGCCGTTCTCCAGTATCGCGCTGATGAGCGTGGAGTCGAACACCGGCTTGAGGTAGCCGTCGTCGCTCCTGAGGGCCTCCAGGGAGTCGCGCAGCGACCCCGGCAGGCTCCTTATCCCGAGCTGCCTCCTCCTCTCCGGGCTCATGTGGTAAACGTTCTCGTCCACGGGGTCGCCCGGGTCCATCTTCCTCCTTATGCCGTCTATCCCAGCCATCAGGATCGCGGAGAACGCGAGGTATGGGTTGGAGGAGGGGTCCGGCACCCTGAACTCGACCCTCTTCGATGCGGAGTACGCGGATCCCCTGTAGTAGGACGGGACCCTGACCGCGGCGGACCTGTTGGACTTGCCCCAGGTGAGGTACACGGGCGCCTCGTAGCCAGGGACGAGCCTCTTGTAGCTGTTGGTCGTCGGCGCGACTATGGCCGCGAGGCTGGGCGCGTGGTCCAGGAGCCCGCCTATGAAGTACCTGCCCACCTGGCTAATCTCGGCGTACTCATCGTCCTGATCGTAGAACGCGTTGTACGCGCTGCCGGGGGCCGAGCCATCGCCCCACAGGCTCACGTGGACGTGCATGCCGGACGCGTTGTCCCCGTAGAGGGGCTTGGGCATGAAGGTCGCGACCTTGCCGTGCTTGGCCGCGATGTTCTTGGCCACGTACTTGAGGGTCATCACGTTGTCGGCCATCCTGGTCAGGGTATCGTAGACCATGTCCACCTCGCACTGGCCGCCGGTCGCCACCTCGTGGTGGTGGGCCTCGACGTCCACGTTGAACGACTCCTGGAGCGTCAGGGCTATCTCGTCCCTGACGGCCGTGAGGGTGTCCTGGGGCTCGGCCGGATAGTAGCCCTCCTTGTACCTTATCTTGTAGCCCTGGCCGTCGCGCCTCCAGCTGCCCTCGGAGGACTCGATCCTGTAGCCCGCCTCCCACTCGGCGGACCACCAGTTGACGTTGTCGAATATGAAGAACTCCATCTCGGGCCCCCAGAACGACCAGGAGTACCCGAGGGACTCCTTGAGGTAGGACTCCGCGCTCTGCGCGACGTACCGGGGATCCCTCTCGAGCCTGCGGGCGCCGCCCATGTAGACGTCGGCTATGAGGCGGGCGGCGTACTCCCTCCAGGGGATCACGGCGAACGTCGAGGGATCCGGGATCGCGACAGCGTCCGACTCGGAGATGTCGAGGAATCCCCTGATGGAGGACCCGTCGACCTTGCTGAGCCCGCTGCTCAGGCCGCCGTCGACCACTGCGCCCGATGGCACGGTGAAGTGTTGGAGGCGCCCCGGCACGTCCGTGAACTGTATGTCCACGAGCTTGATGCCGCGGGACTTAATGGCCTCGACGACGTCGGAGGCGCTGGGCCTCGCGCGCGAGAGGCGCTTGGGCTTCTCGACCAGCATCATGCCCCGGAGGGGGCATCAAATCTTCTATTTAAGCATTTATGAGCAGTGGGTGGACGATCGTCCAGGTTAAGCGCGCTAATCTGGACGAGGGTGGCCTCGGTAGAGCACGAAGTCCTCCTTGACCGAGTTGAGCACGACGTGGGTGTTTGTGCGCTGGACGTGCTCCATGGACATGAGGCGCTTCGTGAAGTCGCTGAGGTCGGCGCGCGTCCTGAACCTGGCGAGCACCACGGCGTCGAAGTCGCCCGTCACGTCGTAGACGGCCATGACGCCCGGTATCGACGCTATCTCCCTCTCCACGTCCATGACGTTGCCCTTCGATATGTACACGTCGACGACCACCGTTATCTCGTAGCCGAGCTTCTCCGGGTCCAGCTCCACCGTGAAGCGCCTGATGATGCCCTGCTCCTTCATCCGCTCTATCCTGGAGGTCACCGTGCCCACTGATAGACCCAACCTGCGCGCTATCTCCCTCGAGCTGCGCCGCGAGTTCCGGGCCAGCTCGGAGAGTATCCTCAGGTCGGTCTCGTCCAAGTCCACGTGCACTGATTCGGGCGGGTCGATATAGGGGTTCCGCTGGGGAGCGCGGCACCGTTATAAGTCCGGGGCGCGTCCGTCGCGAGCGTGAGGGATGCGGAGCTCTACCGCGCTGAGGGCGGCAGGGTCGTCTGCACGGCGTGCGCCCGCTACTGCCGCCTGAAGGACGGACAGGTGGGGCTCTGCGGCGTCCGCGGGAACTTCGGCGGGAGGCTCCGGCTCCTCGTGTACGGGAGGATAGTGGCGAGCCACGTCGACCCGATAGAGAAGAAGCCGCTGGTCCACTTCTGGCCCGGGTCCAGCGTCCTCTCGATAGCGACGACCGGCTGCAACTGGCTCTGCAGGTACTGCCAGAACTTCGACATAAGCCAGAGGAGGAGGGTGGAGGGCATCGAGGTGACGCCCGAGGAGATCGTGGAGGCCGCGCTGAGGGTGGGCGCGGACGGCGTCACGTACACTTACAACGAGCCCACGATCTTCATCGAGTTCGCCCGCGACGTCGGCGTGATTGCCAGGTCCAGGGGGCTGTTCAACACCTTCGTGTCGAACGGGTACATGACGCCGGAGTCCGTGGCCGTCGCCAGGCAGTTCCTCGACGCGATAACCGTGGACTTCAAGGGGAACGGGAACCCGGATTTCCTGAGGAAGTACGCGGGGGTCCCGGACCCCTCCCCCATCTACGAGACGCTGGTCGAGCTGAGGAGGGCGGGCGTGCACGTGGAGATCACGGACCTGGTGGTGCCCGGGCTGGGCGATGACCTCGGGGATGCCCGCAGGCTGGCCAGGTGGGTCGTGGACAACCTCGGCCCCGACACGCCGATGCACTTCCTGAGGTTCCACCCCGACTACCTGATGTCGGACGTGCCGCCGACGCCCGTGGCGACTCTGGAGAGGCACAGGGACGCGGCGGTCGAGGAGGGCGTGCGCTACGCGTACGTGGGCAACGTGCCGGGGCACAGGTACGAGCACACCTACTGCCCGGGGTGCGGGAGGCCCGTGATAAGGAGGAGCGGCTTCGACATCGTCGAGTGGAACTTGGACGAGGATAACAGGTGCCGGTTCTGCGGCTACAAGCTGCCGATCGTGGGGAAGCGCGTCGTGAAGGGCGACAGGTTCTTCCACGTGCCGGTGGGCCGAGACAACGGTTTTTAGATGGATGGTTCCATATCCGGCGCGTCTTGAGCGAGAACGAGGTCAGGAGGCTCGCCGACCTCAAGCTGAAGGTCGAGGAGAGGATCAAGGACCTGGAGGACGAGCTGGAGCTTCTGAGGGAGGTGGCGCGCCTCATTGACGAGGCTCTGAGGAGGGGCAGCTTCGCCAAGGCATCGCAGGTGGCGCCCGGCGAGGAGGTCCCGAGGGCGGCCGAGGAGGGGCCGGGGGCCGTGAGGGCGCTGCGCAGGACGAGGGACGGCGTGCTCCTGGCGAACGTGAGGGTGGGCAAGGACTCCCTGACCGTTGAGGTGAACCCGGAGCTCAACCTGAGGAGCAGCATACCTCCGTTCAGGTCGTACTTCGTGAACAGGGTGCTGAACGACATGAGGGCGAAGGACGAGGAGGAGGGCAGGAGGCCCCTGAGCTACGAGGTCGAGGAGACGCAGGACGGCAGGCTCTCCAGGATAGTGATAAGGAACCCGGGCGACGAGGAGAGGGTGAACGAGCTGCTGAACATACTCACGTGGACGCTCTCGAAGATGCTGGAAAAGATAGAGAAACCGGGGACCGGTCCCGGTCAGCCCCAGGATGAGTGATCGCGTCAGTCGAACTTGGGCGTCGAGGAGGACTCCTCGCCTTCCTCCTCCTTCTTGCCGCCCTTCTTCTCCTCCTCCTTGACCTTGCTCGCCGCTATTATGTCGTCTATCCTGAGAACCATCGAGGCGGCCTCGGTGGCGGCCT
>JBMFHR010000024.1:0-13704 GCA_049976725.1 Conexivisphaera sp.
ATAGATCGATCCGCCGCGCTGCATTCCCGGGTGCGGCCTTCCGGGAATTGTTTATCAGAGCACGGGTGCGCCGGATCCGGCGGAGGCATGGTGCTCGTGGTCGCGGACATGGACAGGACCCTGAGCAGGGAGGAGGACGGTTTCGCCGTGAGGGACAAGGTGGCGGCGGCGCTGAACGAGCTGACCTCCAGGCATAGCTTCGCCGTGGTGACCGGCAGGAGGGAGGAGACCGCGATGAGGCTGGCCGGGCGCCTGCGGCCGACCGCGTGGGTCCTGGAGGGCGGCGCGATAATACTGTACGGGAGCAGGAGGATCGTCGCCGCCCCGGCCGACTGGAGCGTGCGGAGGGAGAGCGTCGTGGCCCAGCTGAGGTCCCGGGGTTACAGGTGCTCGCTGGGGGAAGTGGCCATATACGTGGATGGGGTGCCGAGCGATCCGCCGAGGGGCACCCAAATCGCGCCGAACAGGGGGAGCGCGATCGTGCTGCCGGAGGGCATCGACAAGGGATTCGGCGTCCGCGCGCTGAAGGAGGCCATGGGGTACAGGGGTAAGGTTGTCGCGATCGGCGACGGGGAGAACGACCTCGCGATGTTCGAGGCGGCGGACGTGAAGGTGGCGGTGGCAAACGCGGTCGAGGAGCTGAAGAGGGCCGCGGACATAGTCCTGAGCAAGGAGGACGGGGATGGCGTGCTGGAGCTCGTGAGGATGCTGGAGGACCTCCCCCAGCTCCGCTAGGTTCCCGGGCGGCGCAGTAGGCGCTCGGGGCCCAGCCTCCTCTCGTCCTCCCCGATCCCGGCGCCCGACATTATCCTCGCCAGGACATCCCCCATCAGCGGCGCCACGGTCATCCCCCTCCTGCAGCCGCCCGTCGCGACGTAGAGGTTCCTGCGGCCGGGCACCGCCCCCACGACGGGCAGCTGGTCGTGCGCGCAGGGGCGGAGGCCCGCCCCTACCTCCAGGGGGCGGAGGCCCCCCACCGCGAGGCGCCCGCCCGCCCTGGAGAGGAGCCTCCTGGCCCGCGAGGAGACGTCGGGGCTGTAGCCCGCGAGCTCGAAGTACCCCGTGATCCTGAGCGCCGATCCCCCGTGGAGCCCCAGCGCGATCCCGAGCTCCTCCATGAGCGCGGGGAGCCCGACCGACCCCGAGCCGTAGCCCGCTATCACTGCGACGCCGCGCGCGGGTAGGACGCCCAGCCTGCACCCCAGGCGCCCGCAGAGCGCGTCGCTCCAGGCCCCGGCGGCCACCACGTAGGAGTCGGCGCGCGCCTCCACCCCGATCGCGCGCACGAGCCCGCCCTCCTCGGCCGCCAGCGCGGCCTCCCCCCTCAGGATCCTCACGCCCTCCTCGGCGAGGGCGGCCCTCATCCCCTCCAGGACCTCGTGCGGGTTCACCCACCTGGATCCCTCGTCCAGGACGCCCCCGCCGAAGCCCCTGAACCCGAGCTCCTCCACCTCGCGCCGGTCCAGCGCCCGGCCCCCGGTCTCCCTCGCGACCTCCTCGGCGCGCGAGGGGTCGGCGTAGAGCCTCACCCCCCTCCGGGAGTAGAAGGACACGTGGCCCTCCCTGGCGAGCTCGTCCCAGAGGGCCAGGCTGCGCCTCAGGATCCTCTCCTCGAGCCCCCCGCGCCCCTCCCGGTCCACCCTGAGGGCGCGGATCACCCAGCCGGCGTTGGAGACCAGCTGGCCGATCGACGCCCCCACCGGCGCGTCCGCGCCCAGGAGGTTCCCGATGGCCGCGCGCACCGGATCTATCTCCGTGAACGAGCGGCGCTCCTCCAGGAGCCCCGCGTTGTACTTGGAGGTCTCGAAGCCGCCCCGGGGTCCCGCGTCCACGACCGCGACGCCGAAGCCCGCCCTGGCCAGGTAGTGGGCCGCCATGAGTCCCGCGATGCCGCCGCCCAGCACCAGGACGTCCAACGCGCGACCCCGCGCTCAGGAGAGCGCCTTCCTGGCCATCTCGACGCCCCTCATCATTGTCTCCAGCTTCTGGAGCGCAACGCGCCTGCTCCTGGTCCTGAGGCCGCAGTCGGGGTTCACCATGAGCTTCCAGGGGTCGCCGAGCAGCTTCGCGGCGTACAGGATGCGGTCGCGCACGAGCTCGGGCGGCTCCATCCTGTCGGTGTGGACGTCCACGACCCCGAGGCCCAGGGTGCGGGGGTCGCCGTGCTCGCGCATCAGCCTGAGGAAGTCGTAGCCCACCCTGTGCTCGTCGTCCGTCCCCAGCTCCCAGGTGTCCCTGTTGGCGAACTCCAGCGCGTAGTGCGATGCCCTCAGCTCGAGCGCGTGCGGGTAGAGCGACCTGTAGTTGTCGCCGCTGTAGCATATGTGCACGTGTATCTCGGCGTCCACCCCGCGGACCGCCTCGTTGAACGCCTCGACGAACATGCCCACCTCGTCCGGGTGGGTGGTCGCGGCCGGCTCGTCGACCTGTATCACCCTGGCGCCCGCCTCCACGAGCCCCACGAGCAGCGGCCTCACCACGCTCCTCGCCAGCTCGATCGCCAGCTCGGCCTTGTCGCGGTAGTACTCGTTGTAGGACCAGTCCGCTATCGTGTAGGGGCCCGTCACGGGTATCTTCGGGGTCCTCGAGGCCCACCTCCTCACGAACAGGAACTCCTCCAGATGGTAGTTCTCCCTGAGCCTCACGGGGCCCACGACCCTCGCCTTCTTGTAGTACCTGTTGTCGAAGGAGCGCACGAGCCCGGCGAACTCGAACCCCTCTATGTACCTCACGGGGTACTCGTACATCTCCACCCTCCTGACCTCGCCGTCGTAGACGTAGTCCAGCCCGATCCCCTCCAGCATCTTTATGTTGGCCAGCGCCGCCTCGTCCCTGGCCAGCGCCTTCTCCTCCGGCGGCGCGTCGCGCCTCAGGAAGTCGAGGAGCCACGCCGGCTTCCTGAGGCTCCCTATCTCCTTCGTTGGCAGCAGCTTGCGCTCAGGCATCCCTGGCCGCCCTCCCCAGGACCCTCACCTTCCTCATGGCGAACGAGTAGGGGACGAACTCCAGGTCCGAGCTGACGGTGAGCATCACCTCGGCCCCGGTGGCCCTGCGCAGGACCTCCGCCCCCCTCCTCAGCTCCTCCGCCCCCTCGATCCTGGTGTTGTGCGAATCCACGAGCCCCGCCCCGAGCAGGTCCAGCCTATATCCCTTGAGAGCCTCCGCCAGACGCTCCGGCCCGTCCCACGTCGCGTCCAGCGCCAGCCCAGCGTAGGCGTGCCTCAGGCCCTCCAGCGCCCTGTAGGCCGCGATCGGGCTCCTGAAGTAGAGGTGGAGCACGGCCGGGGCGCTGCACGACCTCAGGAGCTCCCAGGAGGCCCTGGCGGCCAGCTCCGCGGGCCCCCCGTGGACGAGGCCCGGTCCCTTGACCGCGATGAGCGCCGGCTTCAGCGCGCCCTCCGCCGAGCAAAGGTCCTCGTTAAGCGCCCTCGCGATGGCCATCGCCAGTCCCTCGGTGGACCCGTAGTGCTGGTCCTTCGCCATGAGCGCGAATGTGAGCGGCTCCGGGACCTCGAGGACGGATCTCCCCTGAGCGCCTATGACCAGGTGGCGCCTCAGGACCTGGCCGTCCGTCCTTATCTCCCCCTTGACGATCGGGACGCGGTAGAACGCGTTGTGCTCGAAGTACCTGAGTATGCCGTCCACCTCCACCCCCTCCCACTCCGCCGCGAACCACCTCAGCATGTCGTCCCACTCGAGGAGCGGGTCCGAGAGCAGCTGGAGACCCGCCCTCTCCTGGAGCCCTATGATCCTCTCGGACTCCCTGCGCGCGAGCTCCCTCGCCCCCTCCGGGTCCCTCCTGGTGGCGGCTATGAGGCGCACCGGCCTCGGGTATATCCCGAACGTGTACGACCTCACGCGGGTGGAAGGGCCCCTCCCGGTAATATCTTTGCCGTGGCCGCGTGTGCCGGGGGTGGGTTTCGAACCCACGACCTCCAGATTATGAGTCTCGCCCCCGGAAGAGCCTGGCGCTCTGACCCGCTGAGCTACCCCGGCGTGGCCGCGAGGGTCGCCTCATTATCTAAGCTTTGCGGTCGGTCGCCGCCCTCTCTATGCGCGTGAAGCCCCTGGCCTCCAGGGACGCCGGCCTCCCCTCGCGCCTCACGACGAGCGCCCCGTAGATCCTCACCCTCTCGCCGACCTCGAGCCCGGCGAGCTTGTCCGCCGCGCCCCTCCACGCGGCCAGCTCCACCTCCCCCGTGTGGTCGCCCAGGATCACTGTCGCCCTCCTGATGCTCTCCCCGGTCCTGCTGCTGACGACCTCCCTCTCGGTCGCCCTGGAGAGCACGACGCCCTCGAAGACGCATATCCTGTGGCCGTACGCCTCGAGGTCCCTGGCGGCCACCGAGAGGGACTCCAGGAGGTCCGGCCTCCGACCCAGCACCTCAACGTCGTCCCCCGACGAGGGCCTCCTGGAGCGGAGCCTGACTATGGACCCCGGGGGCACCCTGGCCAGAGTGTCCGCCGCGGCGCCCTGGGCCACGACGCGGACCACCTCCTCCCCTGAGAGGAGCGCGGCCTCCGCCGTCGGGACATCCCCGGGCACGTAGTCGGACGAGACGAGCAGCACCTCCTCCCTGCGCGCCTTGGGCGGGGCCCCCGATATCACCTCCACCGAGGACCCCTCGTCCCCGTGGAGCTCGACGGACCCGTCCCTCCCGCGCCTCGCCCTGAAGCAGATGAGCCTGACGGTGGCGCCCTGCCCCAGGCCCGGGAGGGAGTCGATCCCCCTCCCCCAGATGACCGCGCGCACGCCGCCCTCGCCCCTCTCGCCGGATAGCGTGAAGAAGGTCATGGGCCTGACGTCCGCCCCGCGCGCGTACTCCCTCTCCTGGGGCTCCGAGGCGACCCTCCCCCTGACCACGAGCTGCTTCCCCAGGTGGCCCTCCCCGACCTCCGACGCGTCCAGCGTGATGCTCTCGATGACGCTCCGGGGGGGCGACTCGTGGGGCACGTCCAGCGACCCCCTCTCGTCCACGTGCAGCTCGAGCTCCCCGGTGCGCCCGGTGCGCGTGGAGACGCCCGATATCGCCACCGGGTCCCCCGGCCTCAGGGTGTCGAGGACCTTCCTGAAGTCCGGGTCCCCCCAGACCACGAGGCGCACGACGGAGCCGGCGTCGAACAGGCGGTACTCGTAGGCCCTCCCCACCCCGCCCCCGCGCCCCTCGAACGAGAGCTCCCTGCCCTTGCACAGGTAGAGCGCCCTCACGTCCACGCGCCTGAGGCCCGGCCTCAGCTCCGCGATCCCGAGCGGCTGCCTCGGCATGGAGCTCAGGTCGACCCCGAGGTCGCTCGCCACCAGGTAGCCGGCGCCGACCTCGGTCAGGTAGTTGGACCCCATCTCCTCCATCTTCCTGTGTATCATCCTCCAGACCTCGTCCGCGCTCAGGTCCGGCCTCCTGCGCAGTATCTCGTCCACTATGGCCGCGGCCCTGGGGTCCCTGGCTTCCACGTCCGCATCCCGGGGCTCCCTCCAAAATTAGGGTTTAGGGCGCGCCCCCGGGACGGGTTCCCCCTCCCACCGCCCGCCGGCGCGCGCACTTCAGGCGGCCCCTCCACTCCTCGAGGGCGGCGCAGACGCGCCGGGTCATCTCCTCGACGCTCCCGGGATCCGCGGTCCGCGCCCAGGACTCGAAGGAGCGAGACAGATCTATGATAGCCCCCGCGTAGTCCTGGGACATCAGGTTCGTTATGCCCAGGCCGAGGAGGTGCCCCGCGTGCTCGTACCTGTCCCTGGGCCCCACGTAGCACGACCTCACCCTGGTGCCCCCCTCGTAGTGCTCCACGTACACGTACGCCCTGCCCCCGACCCTCCTCTCGACGGCGTAGCCCCTCCGGCCGCACCTCGGGCATATGACCGGCATCCCAGCCCGAGCTGGCCCCGGCGAGATTTAACGGGAGCGGTCGCGGGCCGGGGGAGGGGGGTAGGCGCGCGTCCCTGGCTGCGCTGATCCAATAATTAATAATAATTGGAGGAAGAGGATCGTGCGCTCCGTGCGCACGATCACTTGAGGGAGCTGACGCCCTCCTCTGTGACCTCGTAGGCGGTCTCGCCCCTGGCGGCCCTCAGCACGTGCTCCAGGAACATCGGCTCGGGGAGCGCCCCTATGAACGTGTACGAATCGTTGATCACAATGTGGGGGACGGACATGACGGAGTGCTTCTCCGCCAGCTCGGGGAACTCGAGCGCCTCCACCATCACTCCCCTTATCCTCGGGTTGGCCATGGCGAACATGTGGGCCATCCTGACCGCGCGCGGGCAGTAGGGGCAGGTGGGCGTCACGAACACCATTATCTCGAGCTCGCGGTCCACGGACCTGAGCTTCTCGACGGTTGTGGGGCTCAGCCTCGGGGACCCCCTGGAGGCGTCTAATATGTCCTCCAGCAGGGCGCCGAACTCGTAACCGGCCGGCAGACCCGAGAACGCCGCGTAGTAGGGCGCTCTCGGCGCGCGGACCCTTATGGTCGGCGGGCCAAGGACCCTGTTCTCCTCGAATATCCGGGGCTCGTCCTCCACGTAGTGGGCCTCGTAGGACACGAGGCCGTTGCCCAGCTCCGAGAGCTCCTTGACGAGCTCCAGGGCCTCCCCGCAGTAGACGCACTCGCCGCCCCTGCTCAGGTAAGCCTCGAGCACGACGGGACCCTTCAGCTTCTCCTTGAAGACGTCCCTTATGTACTCCTGCTCCCTCTCGGGTATGAGCGTCACTGCAGCCGACCCTGCCCCGGGGTCCTAATAAGTTTGATCCGACATTCGTGGCACGCGCCGCGCGACACCGTTATATTCCTCCCGCGCGCTCGGGTGGCTGGGTTGGGGAGGAAGAGGAGGCGCGTGATCAGGAGGGTGCGGCGCACCCTCCCTAAGTTCTACAGGTGCCCCAGGTGCGGCGCCGACTCCGTCAGGGTGATCAGGAGGGAGGAGGAGGGCTCCATCGGCTACACCGTAGTCTGCGGCCAGTGCGGGCTCAGGATGGAGCTGGGCGGGGAGTCGGTGCAGCGCAAGGAGCCCATAGACGCGTACAACATGTTCGTGGACGCCTTCTACAGGGGAGATATCAGGTGAGGGTCGAGGAGCGCCTCCTCAGCGCCAGGAGGAGCAGGGGGGTCGTCGTGCTCGGCCTTGTGGACCCCGCGAAGCCTGAGGCCATCCCCCGCGCGGTGAGGGCCGCCGCGGACGTGGGCGTGGACGCCTTCCTGGTCGGGGGATCCACGCTCGTGGACAGGGACTCGCTGGACGGGGCCATAGAGGTCATAAGGTCCGCGTCCGACGCCCCCGTGATCCTCTTCCCGGGGAACGTGAACGGCCTCACGCCCAGGGCCGACGCGGTCCTCTTCATGTCCCTGCTGAACTCGGACGACCCGTACTACATCGTGGGAGCGCAGGTCCTGGGCGCACCGCTCGTCAGGAGGTACGGGCTGGAGGCGCTGCCGACTGCCTACCTGGTGCTCCACGGGGACTCGGCCGTGTCCCACGTGGGCAGGGCGCGCGAGCTGCCCCCGGGCAGGCCCGAGCTGGTCGCCATGTACGCTATGGCGGCCGACATGCTGGGAATGAGGTTCCTCTACCTGGAGGGGGGATCTGGGTCCTCGAGGCCGGTGGATCCCGAGGCAGTGAGGGCCGCCAGGGCGGCGCACGGCGGCTTCATAATGGCCGGGGGAGGCCTCAGGACCCCCGAGGCGGTCGCCGGCGTCGTGGCGGCCGGCGCGGACGCTGTTGTCCTGGGGACCGCGCTCGAGTCCATGCCGGCCGAGGAGCTGAGGGAGCTGGTCGGCGCGGCCAGGCGCGCCAGGGGATGAGCGCGCCCCTTGGAGATACCGGGCGACGTCCTCGACGTCAGGAGGAGGCTGGATCCGGCCCTCCCGCTCGTCCCAAGCGTCCACCGGGCGGCCGAGGATATGCTCCCATTCAGGGCCAGGGACGCCGCGACCCTCCCCTGGGGGGACGCCGTGCGCGAGCTCGCGTCCAGGGCGGCCTCGGGCTCCCTGAGCCTCCTGGAGTTCGCCTACTCCTCCGTCGCGCTGGCCTCCGGGTTCTCGCTCGACCCGCGCACGGTGATAGCGGGGATCGAGGTCCGCGACGGGGTGCTCACGGTGCGCGTGCCGCCCCACCCGCCGGTGATCGGCCGCCGCGCGCTCGCGCGCCTCGTGGGGGCATTCAACGCGCTCGCCGACGCGACGGGCGCGGCGGCGCCCGCTGCCCCGGAGGCGGCCGAGGAGCTCGCGGCGGCGCTGCTTGTGTCCTGCGGGTCGCTCGACCGCGCGGCGCTCCGCGCGCTCCTGAGGAGGATGAGGTTCAGGCTGGACCTGAGCGAGAGGGGCGCCGCGACCCTCCTCTGCGGGGCCCTGAGGAGGAGGGGCGCCAGGCCCGTCCGCCTCTCGTTCCCCGGGAGGGCATTCTCCGTCGTGGGCGTGGACCTGGGGTTCGAGGGCGCCGTGATGTTCAGCGGGGATCTGCCGAAGGCGATGAACTACCTGCTGGGGTCGGGGGACGTCGTCGAGCTGGTGGCGGGAGGGAGGACGTTCAGGAGGCGCGCACTCCTCCTCAGGGACCTCCCTGGGCCGGAGGCGTCGGGGGACGGCTTCAGGTCCCTGGGCGCGCTGGCGCTGGACGCGGCGGACCCCGCGCTGCGCGAGGCCTCCGAGCGGCTCTCCCTGGTCCGCGTGAGCCCCGGGGCGTACGAGGTGAACCCGTCGACGGGCGCGCACCTGCTGTTCCCGGCCGTCGAGGACGAGTACGTGGACCTGAACGTCAGGGCGTGCCCGGTGTGCGGCGCGATCACGCACTCGGCCAGGTGCCCCTCGTGCGGCGCGGCGACGAGGCCCACCCGGTTCTGCCCCAACTGCAGGGTCGCCACCGACTCGGAGGTCTGCGAGCGGTGCGGCTCCCCGACCGTGCGCGCCAGGCGCTTCCGCGTGAGCTTCTCCAGGGAGGTCTCGCGCTTCAGGGGCGCGGGGGGGCTGACGGGCGAGCGGGACTTCCCGGGCGGGGCGCACGAGGACGTGATGAAGGGGGTGCTGCGCGCCAGGTACGGCCTGAGGGTCCACTGCGACGGCACGACGCGCGCGGCCGCGGTCCTGCTGGGCTCCCGCGGCCTCCCGCCCTGCTCCGTCGTACTGCCGTTCAAGTCGGCCAGGACGCTCTTCGAGGTGAGCAGGTTCGTGGACGACGTGGCGTCCAAGGCATTCTCCCTCGCCCCGCCCTACGACCTCTCCAGCTACAGGGACCTGAGGGACCGCGAGGTCGTGGCCCTGCCGCGGAGGAGCACCGTGGGGCGCGTCGTCAGGATAGCGGGCTTCGTGGACTCCCCCGTCGGCTTCTCGGGCCCCGGGGCCCCCCGCGGCCTGGTCTCCCTGATACTTCCCCTGGACCTCGCGTGGAACGCCTCGATGGAGCTGGCGAGCGCCAGGTCCGACTCCTGCGAGTGGGGCGTCCCGACCGCGATCATCGAGTGCGGCGGGGACCGGGCCGGCGGCGAGCACCCCGGGCTCCCCGAGGGCCTCGTCTTCGTGGAGTCCGGGATGACCCCGGGCTCGGACCCGCGCTCCACCCTGGAGAGGGCGCTCGAGCGCAACCTGGAGCTGCTGTCGTCCCTGGGGGTCAGCGCCGAGGTGTGCGGCGACCTGAGGAGGGCGCTCGAGGACCTGATGAGGCTGTACGCGTCGCCCGAGGCCGTGTGCGAGTCGTGCGGGAGGAGGTTCAGGAGGCACACGATCTCGGGCACCTGCCCGCACTGCGGTGGGAGGCTCAGGCCCTCGATAGAGCCGCCGGACCTGGAGTCCCTCCGCGCCCTCGCGGAGTCGGCCGAGGAGGTCTGCGGGCCCCTCGCGTCCATGACGGTCGACCGCCTCGTGAGCCGCGAGAGGCAGTCCCGTCTCACGGACTTCGCGTGAGCTGCTGCGCCCTTCCCAGGAGGGCCGGCAGGCGCCTGGCCAGGACGACCGTCGCGGCGAATATGGCCGCCACCGGCGGGACGAGCGCCAGCAGGGCGGCCCTCAGCCCGACGGCGTCCGCCAGGAGCCCTAGGACGGCCGGGAGGAACGCGCCTATCAGCATCATGGTCGACGAGAAGTAGCTGTTGGCCGCGTTCCTGGTGCCCACGTCGAACGACCTCGAGAGCGAGACCACGCTCAGCGTGTAGGTCAGCCCGTGCGGCACCCCCAGGATCGCGAGCGCGGCCGCGTAGGCGAGAACGGAGGGGGCGGCCCAGGCAGAGGCCAGTCCCACCAGGGTCAGGGCCGCCGCCAGGACCATGAGGGCAGTCAGGTCCTCGGGCGGGCGCGCGGTCAGCGCCAGCCTGGCCGCGAAGGACGCCGCGTAGAAGGCCGCGTAGAGCAGGATCGCCGCGGAGCTGCTGGCGCGGAAGTGCTCGACCGCGTACACGCTCGAGAACGTGACTATGAAGGCGAAGGGTATCTGGTAGGCCAGCTGGTTGAGCAGCGACACCGCGAAGCCGGGGCTCCTGAGGACCCTCCCCGCCCCCGGCGCCGGACCCCGGGGCTCCTCCGGGAAGGGGAGGAGGGGGGACAGCGCCCCCACCAGGAGCGCTATGGGCTCGAAGAGGAGGAACGCCTGCCTCAGCGAGAAGTACCTGAGGATGAGCCCCTCCAGCGCGGGGCTGACCATCAGGGACGTGCTGAGCGCCAGCGTGTACAGGGCCAGCGCCCTCTCGACGGACCTCCTGTCCCTCCCCACGCCCCCGGCCGCCGTCATCAGGTTCGGCATGACGAACCCCAGCGAGAAGCCCGCCAGCGCCGCGAGCGGCCAGAGGGTCAGGGGGCCGGAGAAGTAGAACAGCGGGAAGGCCAGCGAGTACGTCCAGGAAGCGGCGACGAACGCTGTCCTCCTGCTGGCGCCGCGCAGCCTCGCGTTCACGAACGCGCTCGAGAGGAATGTGGAGCCCATCAGCGTCATGGCCAGCGCCCCGACGCCGAACTCGGAGAACCCCAGGCCCCTGGCGATCAGGGACATCGTGGGGGACAGCATGCTGTTGGTGGCCCTGAACGCGAAAGTCATAGTCACTATGACCGCCAGTGTCCCCACGTAGCCGGCGAGGTCGCCGCGGGCGGGGCGCAAGCCGGGCCGCCCCGGGCGGGTCCTCTGATAAACCCTGGCCCCGATCCGCGGGGGCGCGATGAGGTCGCGCGTCGTCGTTGCCGTCCTGGTGATCCTGATCGTCGCGGCGTCCGTGGCGTCCTACGGGCTGGGGTACAGCGCCGGCTCGAGCGCTGCCCCCGCCCGCGGCGTCACGACGATAGCGGCGTCGCTGTACGCCCCGTACCTGAGCTCGGTCCTGAACGGCTCGGGCGTGGGCGGGACCGTCGTGGGGATGGGCTCCGTGGCCGCGGCCCGCCAGGTGATCCTCGAGCCGAGCGCCTACGGCATCTTCCTCTCGGTGGATCCGGCGGTCATCGAGGACCTGCTGGTGCCGCGGGGCATCTCGTCCTGGTACGTGGCCATAGCGGGTGACAGCATGGTGATAGGGATCTCGCCGGCGCTCAGGGGATCGGCGGCATACCGGGAGCTCGTCCAGCTGAACGGGACGCTGGCCGCGGCCGAGGCCTCGGGGAACTGGACGGAGGCCCGCGGCGCGCTCGACGGGATACTCTCGATCGTCCTCTCGGGGAAGTACCCAGTGGGGACGTCGGACCCCAACACGGACCCGGAGGGCTACAGGGCCCTCATGGTCATGCAGCTGGCCGGCATCTGGATCCACGGGGACAGCGGGTACTACCTCTCGAGGCTGGAGGCGCTGAACTCGAGCGGCCAGCTCTACGAGGTCCCGATGGGCTCCGCGCTCTTCGCCTACCTCGAGTCTGGGCGCGTCGGATTCGATGTAGCGCTCTATGAGTCGTCCGCGGCCCAGCAGGGCATACCGCGCATAGTGCTCCCCCCGCAGGTCAACCTGGGGGATCCCAGCTACTCCGGGCTGTACTCGCAGGCCTCGGTGGAGATAGTGTCCGGCGGGATGCCCGTCGACCTGCACGGCGCGCCCATCTACATCTGCTTCACGATACCCAACCAGTACCCCGGGAAGACCGAGGCCGCGCTGGCCGCGCTCTACATGGTGTCTCCCCCGGGCCAGGCGCTCCTGCGCAGGTACGGCGCGAACCCCCTCCCCAGGGCGCTGCTCTACGGGAACGCCTCCCGGGTGCCCTACCCGCTGTCGGCGCTTGTGAACACGAGCGTGCTGGAGTATGCGGGACCCATCAATTAGGATCCCACTCTACGCGCTGTCGGCGCTGGTCGCGGCGCCGATAGCGGTCCTCTTCTGGGTGGCCGGCCCCTCGGGCCTGGCGGCGGCCCTCGAGGACCCCCAGTTCCTGTCGTCGCTCGGGCTGACGATGCTCGGCGCCTCCATAGCGGTCGCGCTCAACGTCGCGCTCGGGACGCCGGCGGCCTACGCGCTGGCCAGGGGGCTCGTGAGATGGGAGGGGGCGTTCTACGACCTGCTCCTCTCGCCCGTCTCGATACCGCACACGGTGGTGGGCATCATGCTGCTCCTCCTCTTCTCGCCGGCCTCCCCCTGAGCCCCCTGTTCGGCGCGCTCAACCCGCTGGACACGCTCTGGGGGATGTCGCTCGCCATGTTCTACGTCTCGGCGCCGATCTACGTGATGTCCATGCGCGAGCACTTCGAGAGGTCCGACCCCGACATGGAGCGCTTCCTGGCGAGCCTCGGGATGTCACCCTCCGGGGTCTTCTACTCCGTGGTCCTGAGGGGGTCTATCGGCTCCGTGGCCAGGGTGGCGCTCCTCAGCATGGGGCGCGCGGTGAGCGAGTTCGGCTCCATAGTGATACTCGCGTACTCGGTGTCGCTGGCGCCGCTGTTCTACTACGTGAAGCCGGCCACGGTCCTGATATGGTACAAGTACGACGTGTACGGGCTGGGGGCCGCCGTGGGGTACGCGGCGGCGCTCCTCCTGATCACCTTAATAATGTCGATCGCGGCGTACTCCGCCAGCAGAGGGTGAGCGGGGCTGGGCGCGTCGCTCGAGCTCTCGGGATTCTCGGCGCGCCGCGGCGGCTTCTCCGTGGGACCGGTGAGCCTGTCGCTCGGGGCCGGCGAGGCGGCGCTCCTGCACGGGCCGAACGGCTCCGGGAAGACCACGCTGATGCTGGGCATCATAGGGGCCGCTGAGTCCAGCGGCCGCGTGCGCGTCTCGGGGCGGGACGTGACGGCCCTCCCCACGCACGAGCGCGGGATCGCTTACTCGCCGGCGCACCCCGTGCTGCCCGGGTGGATGCGCGTGGGGGACCTGGTGCGCATGGTCGGCCCGTCGGCGGCCGGCATCCTGGAGGAGTTCGGGCTCGGGTGGACCCTCGGGAGGAGGGCGGGCTCCCTCAGCACCGGCGAGAGGAAGGTGGTCCAGGTGGCCATGGCGCTCGCGAGCGACGCCGAGGTCCTGCTCCTGGACGAGCCCCTCTCGAACCTCTCCGAGGAGTGGGCGTCGAGGATGCTGGGCGCCATCCTGCGCGAGCGGAGGCCGGTCGTGGTGAGCCACCAGGAGGTGCCCCGCGGCTTCAGCGTGCGCGTGCGCCTGGTGCCGTCGGCCGGGGGAGCGGGCGTGGAGCTGGAGAGAGCGCGGCGAGTTGATCGCCGCCGGAACTGAGGGGCGTCGCGCCCGTTTCCGCGCACGGCTCGGCGTGGACCCCGAGCGCGCTCGGTATCCCTCCCCCGTCACCCCCACAACTTTGTGGGAAGTGGTC
>JBMFHR010000025.1:0-13536 GCA_049976725.1 Conexivisphaera sp.
GCATGGCTTAGTCTCACCCCGATAGCAGTCGGGTCCGGCAGGATCAACCGGAATCGAGGAGTACGGCGCCTAACTCCCCCTCACGGAGGGATTCCGCGTGGCCCACCTCAGGTCCAACCATGCGGTTGAACCCCCATTTTGTGCGCGCAACTGGAGGTCGACGCCCCATCGACTGGGAGCATCCCACCCTCGGGCGTCGACGCCGCCGCTTGCTTGTGCGCGCGAGCAAACATTACTGGGTTGAGAAGGGGTTTATTAGTGTTGCGCCACATCACGAATCCGTGGCGCGCATCAGGCCCTGTCCTGGACGTACTCGCCCCCCGAGGACAGCGCGCACTCGGCGCGGGCGAGCTCCCGGCCCAGGTAGGCGGCGTGGTCCAGCCTGGAGAGAAGCCCCATCCTGATCACGGTCTTGTAGATGGCGCGGGCGGACCTGCCCACGACCTCGGCGGTCTTCCTCCCCGAGCCGTCGTAGTGCTCGCATATTATGGAGCCATTCGCCCTGTCGACGTAGATTATGAAGAATCCCCTCTCGTCGAGGATCACGTCGGGATCGTCCACCGCCTCCACCCTGGCGTATCCCGAGACGGGCGGCGCCCGCGCGGGGCCCTCCCCCGAATCGCGCTGGGGCTGATCCTCGAGCAGTCCCGGGACGCCGATCAGCGCCTCCGGGTCCCTGACGCCCGACAGGTCCACTATCCTGACCCTGCGCCTGAACTCCTCGACCTCCTCGCGGGTGAGGTTCCTCAGCCTCATCCTGCGCCCCTGGACGCGCAGGCTCATGTCCTCGGCGACGCCGCTGCGGCTGAGCTCGAGCAGCACGGGGGCGACGGGGGCCGTCGCCGAGTCGCGCCCCATCAGCACCAGGCGCGATATGTGGGGGTTGGCCACCACGTTGCGCACAAGCTTCTCGACGCCTATGTTCCTCGTCCTCGTCATGCCCAGTATGGCGTAGCTGCCGCGGTCCAGGCGCTCGTACAGCGTCCTCATGAGCTCCTCGTCCGAAAGCGTGGAGATGGCCAGGCGGGACCTCGGGTTCCCCACGATGTAGTCCCCGGGCTCCACCGGCCACCCCCCGGCACCCGACACGCGGCTGCCATCCCGCAGGGTGCTCATAAGCTTGACAGGGGAAATCTGCGGGGGGTGGGATTCGAACCCACGAAGCCCTGCGGCAGCAGATCTTGAGTCGGGGCCCCCTCCCGGGGGTCTGCCCCCTCTTGTCGCCCCGCCCAAGCTTTGACCGGGCTCGGGAACCCCCGCGCCCCCGGATCGGCGCGGGCTCCCTAAAAACGGTGGCCCGGGATCCCCGGGTCCCCGCGCGAGCCATCCGGGCGCCGGAAAAGGCTATAAGCGGCCGCCTGGGCAATCGGTGGATGCGGGGGTTGCCGAGCGGCCAAAGGCGCGAGGTTCAGGCCCTCGTCCCGCAGGGGTTCGTGGGTTCGAATCCCACCCCCCGCACCAGCGGAACGTTTTAGCGCGGCGGCGCGGGGCGGGTCGCGTGCCGTGGGGCTACGAGGCGCTGGCCGCGATCGAGCTGGCGGCGCTCCTGGCTTTCCTGGCGCTCCGCGTGAGGCGCCCCGAGCTCCCCGTCTGGGCGTTCATGTCCCTGCTCGCGTTCGTGAGCGTCGCGCTGGGGCTCGTCCCGGTCGACGCGATAGGGTCCGCCATAGACTACGACGTCATCCTGTTCCTGATAGGCATGTTCAGCCTCGTCTCGATGGCCGAGGGCTCGGGGCTCCTGGGATACCTCGCGCATCGCATGTCGTCGGTGAGGCTGGGGGGCATCGCCTACCTGGTCCTGCTCTCGCTCTTCTTCGGGCTCCTGTCCGCGCTCATCGTGAACGACACCATGGCGATGATGGGGGTCCCCCTGGCCCTCTCGATATCGGAGGCCGCGGGCGTGGACCCGGAGCCAATTGTGCTCCTGCTTGCCTTCTCCCTGACGGTGGGCTCCACCTTCACCCCCATGGGCAATCCCCAGAACGTCCTGATAGCGGTCGAGTCCGGGATGGCGGCGCCGCTCACGACTTTCGTCGAGTACCTGGCGGCGCCGACGATCGTCAACCTGCTGATCCTGCCGCTGATCCTGGCGGCGCTCTACCCGGAGCTCAGGAGGGTCGGGGGGACGGCCGCGGCTAGGCCGAGCGTGGACCGCAGGGACGCCGCGGTTGCGGCCACGGGGATAGCCGCGGTCGTGGCGGCGCTGGTGGCGAACGATTACATGGAGCTGGCGGGGCTCCCGCACTTCCAGAACCTGGGGTTCATACCGTTCGTGGCGGCCGCGGGCGCCTACTCGTTCGCGCGCGACCCCAGGAGGGTCGTGCGCAGCGTGGACTGGGGGACGATCATCTTCTTCATCTCCATGTTCATCACGATGTACGGCATCTGGAGGAGCGGCCTGTTCATCTGGATGTCCCAGGCGCTGGTGCCCTCGAGGGCGACGGGGCTGGGCGGGATCCTCGAGATAAGCGCGGCATCCTTGGCGCTCAGCCAGCTCATGAGCAACGTGCCGTTCGTGAGCCTGTTCGTGGACTACATGAGGCAGCTCGGGTACGGCCCCGGATCGGCGTGGGCCTGGCTCGCGCTCGCGTACTCCTCCACGGTGGCCGGCAACCTGACGTTCCTGGGGGCCGCCTCCAACATAATAATACTGGAGGGGCTGGAGTCCAGGGGGAGGCGCTCGGTGTCCTTCTGGAGGTTCCTGAGGGCGGGCGCGATCGTGACCGCGGTGAACGTCGCGACGTACTCCGCGTTCCTCTACCTCTGCTTCTTCCTCAGATGACTATCCTCCTGAAGAGCTGCACCTTCAGGAAGTTGTTGGCGACCAGGAACAGGAGCGCCGACGAGGCCAGGGCGAACGCGACGGCCGCGGGCGGCAGGGCGGGCAGCCCCGGCAGCCCGTGGACCGTGAGGGCCGCGGCCGCGGCTATGTCTGCGACCATGGCGGTCAGCATCGTGCGGCTCGGGACGCTGCTCCAGAAGTTCCTGCGCTCGCGGACGTTCAGCAGCGTGAATATGTTGCTGTACAGGAGGAAGAGGAATCCGAAGGTCGGCAGGTTCGCCTGGGAGACGCCGAACCACCTGAGGGCGGCGAACGTCGCGGCGAACGCCTCCGCTATCATGGCGGCGCCCATGGTGCCCGAGACCCTCATGAAGTCCCCTATGCGCCAGGAGACGGGCCTGTCGGACCACCAGCCCACGTAGTCGGTCGCCTGCGTGAGGGTCACGAAGTCGAACATGAAGAGGAGGAGCAGCATCCCGAGGGCGTTCACGACGTACATGTCGAATAGTATGGCGGCGAGCGCCACGAATATGACGTTCTGGAAGAGCCTGGACAGCCTGCTCAGTATCCAGGTGGCGACCCTCTCGTAGACCTGGCGGCCGGTGCGGACGAGGCTCACTATGTTGCTGAGCCCGGGCTTCGTGAGGACGACGGCGGCGGCCCCCTTCGCGACGTCCGTGGCGTTGCTCACCGCTATCCCCACGTCGGCCTGCCTGAGGGCGGGCGCGTCGTTCACCCCGTCCCCCGTCATGCCGACGACGTGGCCCCTGCTCTGCAGCCCCCTGACGAGGGTGAACTTGTCCTCCGGGTAGGCCTCCGCGAAGCCGTCCGCATCCTCCACCGCCGCGGCGGCGGCCAGGGCGTCGCTCTGTGCGGCCTCCTTGATCTCGGACATCCTGACGATCCTGTCCCCGAGGCCTATCTCGGAGGCGATCGAGCGCGCGACCGCCAGGTTGTCCCCCGTGAGCATCTTCACCCTGACGCCGAGCCTCCTGAGCTCGCTTATCAGCTGCGGGGTGTCGGGCCTCGGCGGGTCCCTAATGCCGACGAGCCCGGCGAGGCGCCACCGGCCGTCCTCCCTGTAGGCGACCGCCAGGACGCGCTCGCCCTTCGCGGCCAACGGGGTGGCCATGGGCGTGGCGTCGCGGCCGTGGAGGGTCGATATCACCTCGACGGCGCCCTTGGCGACCGCGATCTCCCTCCCGTCGCACCTCACGACGGCCTCCGTCCTCCTGGTGGAGGGGTCGAACGGGGTGAAGGACAGCTGCTGGCACCTGGAGAGGTCCAGGCCGCGCCTGCGGGCCTCGGCTATGAACGCCAGGTCTATCGGGTCCTGGTTGGCCTCCTGGGAGGCCAGGGCCCCGTAGAGCACCACGGTGTCCTCGTCCACGGACGCCGGTATCACCTCGTTCACCGTCAGCTGGTTGAGCGTCAGGGTGCCGGTCTTGTCGGAGACGAGGACGTCCATCGTGGCGCCGCCCTCTATCGACTCGAGCTTCGTCACGAGGGCCCCGGACTCGGCCAGCTGGCGGGCGCCGATCGCCATGCTGACGGAGAACATGGCGGGCAGCGCTATCGGGATAGCCGCCAGTATCAGCACCAGGAAGAGCGGCAGGTCCTCGATCACGCTCCTCCCCCTCAGGGCGCTCACGATCCCGAGGAGGGCTATCAGGGCGAGCGCCACGGCGGCCATCCAGACCGTTATCCTGTTGATGATGGCGGCGACCCTCGGGCGGGGCTTGGCTATCTTGACGAGCTCCGTGGTCCTCCCGAAGTAGGTGCTCGCGCCCGTGAGGGCGACTATCCCTGTGGCCTCCCCCCTCCTCACGATGCTTCCCGAGTACACGAGCTCGTCCGGGCCCCTCCTGAGCGGGAGGGACTCCCCGGTGAGCGCGGACTCGTCCACCTCGACCTCGCCCGACAGGAGCTTGACGTCGGCCGGAACGAAGTCGCCCAGCCTTATCCTGACGACGTCGCCCGGGACCAGGAGCCTGGCGGGCACCTGCCTCCACTCGCCGTCGCGCAGGACCCTCGACTGGACCTGGAGCCTGCTCTTCAGGAGCTCCAGGGCCCTGTTCGCGTTCTCCTCGTGCATCCAGCTTATCATCGCGTTCACGAACAGGAGCGCCACGACCACGTAGAGGTCGAGCATCTTGCCCAGGATCCCGCTCATGACGGCGGCGGCCATCAGCACCCAGGCGCCGGGCCCCCAGAACTTGCTGAGGAAGGACTTGATCGGGCTGCGGCGCTTCTCGGGGACCTCGTTGGGGCCGTAGCGCCTGAGGCGCTCCTCGGCCTCGGCAGAGGAGAGCCCCCTGCCGGGATCGACGCCCAGCTCCGCCGCGAGGTCCGCGGCCGAGAGCTTGAGCACGCGCTCCTTGTCGAGCTGGCTCACGTCGGACGGGCCCCCCGGAGATATTATTTACGGATTGAGCCGTGGACCGGGGGGGACTCGAACCCCCGACCTCCCGCGTGCAAGGCGGGCGTTCTACCCCTGAACTACCGGCCCGGGCGCCCGGAACCGGTGGAATCGGATATCCTTTTCCCGCTCAGGGGGCCCCCTCGTAGAGCCTCCTGAGCTCGTCGGGGGAGTCCGGCACCTTCCTGAAGAGGGGCCTCGGCTCGCCCAGGGGGCCGCGCGGCGACGCCGGCAGGGCGAGGCGGGAGCCGTCGGGGGAGCCGGAGCGCCCCAGGTAGCCCCAGAGCAGCTCGGAGCGCCTGGGCATGAAGGGGCGCATCATGATCGCGACGGCGTCGAGGGAGGCCAGGTAGCCGCAGAGCGACTCGTCGGCGCGCGGGTCGCCCGACCTGATGAGCTCCCACGGCCTCTCGGAGCTCATGCGCTCGTTGCCGGCGGCCGAGAGCTCCAGGATCCTCCTGGCCCCGTCGCGGATCCTGAAGGAGTCCATGTCGGACGAGTAGCGCGAGAGGGTGTCGGCGGCGAGGGAGGCCAGGGGGCCGGGGGCGGCGGGGCAGTCGGGGGCGGAGTCCCCGTACCTCCTGCGGGCGAGCGTGAGCGCCCTGTGCGCGAAGTTGCCCAGGTTGTCGTTCAGCTCCGAGTTCACCACGCGCGCGAACTCCTCCCACGAGAAGCTCGCGTCCCTCGACTCGGGCCTCAGGTACATGGCGACGAACCTCCAGACCTCGCCGTCGGCGACGTTCAGGGCCCTGTCCATCCAGACGCCCACGCCGGCGCTCTTCGAGAACTTCTCCCCCTCCATCGTCACGTACTCCGTGGAGGAGACCTGCCAGGGGAGGGCGTAGCCCTCGCCCGAGGCGATCAGGAGGGCCGGGAATATTATCGTGTGGAACGGGATGTTGTCCTTGCCGATGAAGCACACGGGGCGGGCGTCGGGGGACCTCCAGAACCTGTCGAACAGCCCCGGGTCGCCCCTCCTCAGGCCCAGCTCCTTCACGGCGGACAGGTAGCCGAGGACGGCCTCCATCCACACGTAGATCGTCTTGCCCTCCGCGCCCTCGAACGGCGCCGGTATCCCCCACCTGTTGTCGCGCGTCAGCGCCCTGGGCCTCAGCCCCTCGTCCAGCATGCGCAGGCTGGCGTTCCTCGCGTTGTCCGGGAGCCTGTCGTTCGAGGCGACGTACTCCCTGATGGCGGGCGCGAGCCTGGGGAGGTCGAGGTACCAGTGAGTCGTCCTCCTGATCTCGGGCGCGGACCCGCAGATCGCGCACCTGGGGCTGATGAGCATCGTGGGCTCCAGGAGCTTGCCGCAGCGGTCGCACTGATCCCCCTTGGCGTTCGGGTAGCCGCAGTACGGGCAGGTGCCGACCACGAAGCGGTCGGGGAGGAAGATCCTGTCCCTCGGGCAGTAGGGCATCTCGACGTCCTGCCTGAAGACGTAGCCGTTCCGCTCCACCTTCCTGTAGAACTCGGCCACGAACTCCCTGTGGACGGGGGACTCGGTGCGAGTGTAGTAGAGCGCGTCGACTGAGTACTCCCTGAGCAGCCTCACTATCAGCTCGTGGTTGGCGTCCGTTATCTCGCGGGGATCCACGCCGCGGCGCAGGGCCTCTACCTCTATCGGCGCCCCGTGCTCGTCGGATCCCGAGACCGCAACGACCTCCTCGCCCTTCATCATCAGGTAGCGGGCGTAGACGTCGGCGGCGAGGAGGTGCATGAACGTGCCTAGGTGGGGAACCGAGTTCACGTAGGGCCACGCGGAGCACACTATCCACTTGGCCATTCGCGGGTGGGCCCCCGCGCGAAGAGGGCCTATTTATAGCTGAACCCGGGGCCGCGCGGGACGGGATCAGGAGAGGTGCATCCGGCCATCGGTGGGCCAGCAGATCAGTCTCATCATCCCCTGTGGCCGGAGATTCCCCTGAAGTATAAGCATTCGGACGGGCTGACGTAGGTCTCGCGAGGCGAGTGCGCGGCGCCGTCCACGAGGCGATCGAGGCCCTCGACTATCGCCATGGGGACCATCTCGCCAGACTCGCCCATCACGAGCTCCGCGGCGGAGGCGGCCTCATCTGCTACCGCCCTGTAGGTGTGGCGGAGCCTGCGCCCGAATATGTCGGGGGACCCGCGCTCGTCGAGCACGCCCCGGATCCCGGAGTAGGCCACAGCCACCCCGACGGTCCCCCTCCTGAGGGGGAGCACGCGGCTGTCGGCTATCACGACGCCGACGGGGCCGCCCGCCAGCAGCTCGAGCTTCCACCTTATCTCGTCCGCCGTCCTGAACGGCCTGCTGGGAGGGAGCACGGCGGCGCCGCCGGGCGCGTTGGACCTGTCTATCGAGGAGTTGGGCGTCACGCCCTCGCGCCTGACGGTTATTATTATCCCGAGGGCGTGGCCCAGGAAGCCGAGGGATTCCCTGAGCGCGAGCTCCACGACCTCGGGGCGCTGGCCGGCCTCGGCCGCTATCCCCAGGGCGTCCTCGAGGGCCGCGATCCTCCCGGGATCGACGACGCGGCCCTGGCCTATGGCGACGTACTTGGAGGACACCACGAGCACGTCGCGGGGGCGGATGGGCTCGCCGGAGGCGGCCACCTGTGAGGCCACGTGGGAGCCGACGTCGTCGACCGCCGAGGTCAGCGGCTCCCTGACCCTTATCCCCCGGACCCTCAGCTCCACCGCCCTCACCCCTGAGTGCCCTCACCCTGAGCTCCAGGTACCGATCGTCCGGCGAGAAGGGCGGGGGATGGGCGATCTCCGTCGGGCCCCCGCAGACCGGGCATGCCTGCTCGAAGGTGTAGCGGTAGCACCTCCTGCAGATCCTCAGCAGCCTGGGCCTCATTCCCGCTCGTCCCCATCGCTTCGCCCGTCGAGGGATTCGGCTACGGCTGTCTATTTAGCCGTTACTGTCTCCTGAGCAGCTCGAAGTGGCCCTTCCCCTTCAGCAGCTCCCCGGCCGACCTAGCGAACGCGGACAGCGCTGCCTCAGCGGCCTTGTAGTTGTCCGCCTCGACCCTCACGAGGTAGCGGGGGCTCCCGGCGTACGTCACGCGCAGGCTCGCCCCGGCCGACCGGGCGGCCTCAGCGGCCTTCAGGAGCGCGTCCCTCACGACGCTTATCCCGTTGGGGGCGGGCGAGTACGCCTTGACCTCGGCGGAGAGGGTGGCCTTCCTGGGCTTCAGGCGCTCCGCGGCCAGCTGGGCCGCGGCGTCGAGGTAGAGCTCGAGCGCCTTCTGATCGATGCCCCTCGCGGCCTCCGAGATGGCCCGCAGGACCCCGGCGCGGTCCTCCGCGAGGACCCTGAGCGCCTCCTGCAGGCTGCCGAACGCGGAGACGAGCGCCTCCCTGATCTGGCGATCGTCCTTTATCCCGGCCTTGGCCCTCGCCACGTCGAGCGCGCGGGACGCGCCCACCTCCTGCCTGTATGCCTGCATCTTCTTCCTCCTCTCGTCGCCGGTCACGCGCCTGAGCGACAGGTCCACCTGGAGCTTGTCCGGGTTCACGTAGAGGACCTTCAGGACGATCTTCTGCTTCGGCTTGAAGAAGCTGACGAGGTTCCTGGTCATCGTGCTCGGTATCTCCTTGACGGGCACGAAGCCGCGGAGGCCGCCGTACTCGTCCAGCGAGACGTAGAGGCCGAACGACTCCACGCTCGTCACTGTGCCTACGACGAGGTCCCCCTGCTCGGGGAACCGCTGGGCCCTAATCAAGCCTCCTTACTATCTCCCCGAGCACGATAGCCCTGCCGCCCGTCGGCCTGGTGAGCTCGGCGCCGCAGTTGGGGCACTTGACCGCGGTCTTCGCGTGCGAGAACACGACGCGCTCGGCGCCGCAGTTGGGGCACTTGACCAGGAGGAACGCGCTCCTCGGGAGAGGTATCAGGACGTGCTCCCTCTTCATTCGCCCTTCGACCTCCCCACGTCGACGAGCTCGAGCTTCTTCAGGCGTATGCCCTCCCTCATGCTGACGTAGCCGCAGACCCTGCACTTGAGCTTGAGCGTCTGCTTCTTGGTCGTCTTGGCCGTCCTCTTCAGCTCGGGCTCCTTCTGCCCTCCGTACCCCTTCTTCTCCCACTCGTGGCGCCTGGCGCCCCAGGCGAGCCTGCGGTCCTTCCCCTTCTTGTAGAGGCTCACGGAGTGCTCGGTGTGCTTCCCGCACCTGGGGCAGTAGGTGACTATCACGTTCGGCACCTTCATCTAAGGACCACCACCTCCTCGGCCTGGCCCTTCGATATCAGCGCCCTGGCATCCTCCCTGGGCACCATGGCTACGTCGCCCGACGAGAACGGGCCGTAGTTATTTAAGTCTACTCCCCTGAAGGCCTGCACGTCCTGCCTCATGAGCAGCACGGCCATCTCCCTCGAGGCGTTCCAGCGGGCCGCGTGAATGACCAGGGGGCTGCCGTCTACGAGGGCACGCCTGAGCAGGTCCGCCCTGGACACGGCCATCTCCAGGAGCCCGATCACGAGGCCCTCCTCCAGGAGGCCCGACTGCGGCGCGATCCCCCTCTCCGAGACTTGCCAGGAGGCCTTGGAGAGCCTCAGCTCCAGGAGGGAGGAGGCGGCCGCGGCGCCGTACTCGGCGACCTTCGCCGCGATCCCGGACTCCGGCCCCCCGAGCAGCTCCCCCAGCGCGAGCTCCTGGGAGAGTGCGGACGCCCTGACCAGCAGGTCCTCGTCCGCCGCGAAGAGCTCCCTGGCGCCGGCCTCCCTCGAGAGGGCTGCCAGGAAGTCCTCCAGCCTGCGCTGGCTCACGCGGCCCGGAGGAAGCGCCCTATTTTACGAGTTTCGCGACGCCCTTGCTGATGAGGAACGCTGACACGAAGGCCGGGAGCCTCAGGGTAGTGTGCCGGTAGGGGCCGTAGTCGTAGCCGCCGATGCGGAGCCTGGGAGCGTACGATATCTCGACCCTGACGGGCTCGTCGCCTATCGCGACCGCCTCCTCGAGGGGATCGCACACGACCACGTCGCGGCAGGGCACCTTGGCCATGCCCGTCTTCTCGTTGAGCGACGTGGGCATCCTGAGTATCCTGGACACGTCCATCGTGACCTGCGGGTCGACGCGCACCCTGACCTCGGCTATGGCCGCCTCCAGCGCCGCCGCGGCCTCACCCCTCGTGACGTGCTCCAGGAACGCGCGGGTGGGGGGCGCCCCGTACCTGCGGCGCAGGGCCTCCGCGACGCGCATGGGCCACCCGACCAGGGTCCTCAGGTCGTCCTCGGAGTTCCCCAGCAGCTCCAGCAGGAAGCCGGGACTGTGGGACGAGAGGGTGAGGTAGTCGACTATCTGGGCCCTGGCCTCCCTGCCCAGGCCCAGGAGCGAGTCGTCCTCCACGTGCACGTGGAAGCCCCTGTGGCCGGAGAAGTAGACCGATATCGCGTCGGGGCGGATCCCCAGGTCCCTCTGGAGGACGTCCAGAAGCTTGAGGACCTCCCTCCTGCCGGCCTCCACGCAGTTCGGGCAGACCCAGTCCACCCTCCTGCACCCCGGGGACGCGCCCGCCCCGAGGGGGCGCACCTCGCCGCCCTCGCACAGGTAGAAGTCGTGCTCGTCGATGCAGGCGGGGTGCAGGTCCTTGACGTCTATGTCGAATGCCAGGTCGGCGCCCATCCATCCCTTGCGGTCCATCTCGGGGTTCCCGGGGTCCTCGTAGAGCGAGACCGAGTAGAAGATCCCCCAGGGCACCTCCCTGAGCACCGCGCTGACGAGCTCGCCCCTGGATCCCACGCGCAGGTGGCGCCTGAAGTGGCCGTCGAACGTGAGGAATCCTATCTCCCTGGACTCGAGGCGAGGGGGGACCCATAGGGACCCGGAGGAGCGGTAGTAGTATTCCCTATAGCTCGTCCTCAGGAATTCTATCTCTCCTTCCCCCAGTCCCCTTTCCTCCACCGGCGCCGTCACCTCCGGCCTCCGCTGGGCGAGCCCTCCGCCTGGCGTAGGCCAGGGGGCTCCTAACGTTATCGCAGGTCTCGTCGCGCGCGCAGAGCCCCTGCGCCTGGAGCTTCGCGCACGAGGGCACGCTGTAGCGCTTGCCGCCCCTCAGGCCGGCTATGTGCTCCACCTGGTACCTGGTGATCCTCTCGTTGAAGTCCGGGGAGCGCGAGAACGCCCCGACCACCTCGTCCAGGGGGACCCCGAGGTTGATCAGGAAGGTGGCCAGGAAGAACCTGGCGGAGTGCGGCAGGTTCTCTCCGGACTCCAGGCGCTTCATCAGGGACCTGACGCACGGGGGGTACTGGCCGTGCGAGGCGGCCGGGGCCACGGAGGGGGCCGGCCTGGACCTGGCCACCTCCTGCGCCAGCCTCGAGGCCTCCTGCGCGAGGGGGGCCGGCGGGTTGGCGATCCTGGCCGAGAGGACGCGGCGCTCTATCGCCTCGGCCACGCCGCCCCTGAGCAGCCTGACGGCATCCTCGAGCCTCACGTAGACGTACCCTCCGTCCACGACCCTGTTGGCTATGCCCCACCTGGAGGCGTCCAGGGCCGAGGAAAGGCGCAGGTAGTCCACGAGCCCCAGGCGGGCATCGAAGGACCCCGCGCCTATCCTGCGCTCGTGGACATCGAGGCGCACGCCCAGCACCCTGGAGTATATCTCGGCGAGCAGGGTCGCGGCGTCCTGGCGGTTGGACCTCATCCTGCGCAGGATGCGCTCCTCGAGGCGCCTGGCCTCGGCGAGCGCGAAGCGCTTGACGGCGTAAGCGTTGCCGCTGGACCCCACGATGAGGGCCGCTATGACGAACGAGAGGATGCGCTGCTCGGGCGGCATGCCGTCGAGGGAGTCGCCCAGGGAGCCCTCGAGGACGGCGGCCCTCGCCCGCCTGATCCCGGCCTCCACGAACGGCTCCCCCCAGGCCCCCGAGAGCTCGGATATTGTGAGCGCGTACCCCCTCCTGACTAGGAGCTCGCCTGCCTCCGGCAGGAAGGGCAGGTCGCCGAGCTCCCCCTCGCCGAGGGCCAACGGGGACACCTCGGTCGCGCGCGGGAAGACCGCGCATGGAATCATCCTTATATTAGCCCTGAGTTAAGTTTTGTGCGGGATGTCTTTCAAGGTCGTAAGCTCCAACCTCGAGGCCTGGAGGGCCCTGGCGGACGCGCTGGCCGGGCTCGTCGAGGAGGCATCCTTCGAGGTGTCCCCGGAGGGCATCTCCCTGAGGGCGATGGACCCGTCGAGGGTCGCGATGGTCAGCCTGACGTGGACCAGCGCGTCCTTCGAGGAGTACAGCTGCGGCTCGAGCACCACGATATCGATCAGGGTGGACGACCTGAGGAAGGTCATGAAGCGCGCGGACAAGAAGGACAAGGTCACCATGGAGCTGGGCGAGGGCAACCTCACCTTCCGGCTCAGGAACGGCTACGAGCGCGAGTTCGTCGTGCCGCTCGTCGAGGCGGGCGAGGCCCTCAGGCCGTTGCCCAAGCTCTCGTTCAACGTGCAGGCGAAGATCCTCCAGAGGTCACTCAGGAAGCTCCTGGAGGACGTGGAGGCGATCTCGGACCACATAACGCTGAGCGCGCGGCAGGACTCCATAGAGTTCTCCGGGAAGAGCGAGCTGGGGAGGGTCAGGGCGAGGCTCACGACGAGTGATCCGGACCTGCTGGAGCTGATAGTGAAGGAGCCCAGCGAGGCGACCTACAGCCTGGAGTACCTGGCTGACTTCGTGAAGAGCGTGAAGCCGGCCGAGGTGGCTACCCTGGAGTTCTCCAGCAAGATGCCGATAAAGTTGAGCTTCCCGCTCGACGAGCGCGGCAGCCTGATGGAGTTCTACCTGGCGCCCAGGATGGAGTGACGCGCCCCTCGGAGCGTCGAGACGCGGTCGGACGCGTAACTGAATACATTGTACACGTAGCGGTGCCTGCGCTGGAACCAGTCCTCGGCCACGACCACCAGGCGCGCGCCCAGTGCCTCGGAGGCCAGGTTCGCCCTCACGGCGAAGGAGACCAGGCCGATGACGGAACCCCTCAGGCCGAGCTGAACGTGGGATAGCGCCCAGAGCGCCGACAGGGAGTACGCGTAGACGCAGCGGGCGGGGGCGGATCCCAGCGCGTCGATGAGGCGCGAGAGGGCGGACTCCAGGTCCCACGCGTCGATGGCCGCGGTGACCTGGGGATCCATCCTGGCGAGCTTGCCGGAGTAGTCGAGGATCGCGCAGCCGCGAGAGGACGCCAGCTCCAGCAGCGCGCCCTCGAGGCCCTCCGGGAGCAGGAGGAGCTCCACGCGCGCATCGACCATGGGGTCTCGCATAAAGTGATGCCCCGGGGAGGCCGGTCGAGGCCCCACAGATGCCGGGCAAATCATGGTTGATATTTATTGATCATTGGTCTAAATGGTTCGATATCACGCGTGG
>JBMFHR010000026.1:0-13502 GCA_049976725.1 Conexivisphaera sp.
AGGGAGTGATCCGGCCGCCGGATCACGCCAATCCGGCACTAAATTGTTATAAGGGCCCTTTGGCCGCCCGGGCCCATCATGGCCGAGAGGAAGACTCTCTCGTTCATCGTGGACGGGGGACAGGCGACGGGGGGGCCGCCCATAGGCCCGGCGCTCGGCCCCCTGGGGGTCAACGTCATGCAGGTCGTCAAGAGGATCAACGAGCTGACCGCGGACTTCCACGGCATGAAGGTGCCCGTGAAGGTCCGCGTGGATCCGGAGACCAAGGAGTTCGAAGTCGAGGTCGGGGTGCCCACCACGACGGCCCTGCTGACGAAGGAGGCGGGCATCGAGAAGGGGTCGGGGCAGGCCGGCAAGGAGTTCGTCGGGAACGTCACGATGGCACAGGTGGTCAAGATAGCCAGGCTCAAGATGCCCGAGATGAACGCGGGCAGCCTCAGGGCGGCCGTCAAGGAGGTCCTGGGCACGTGCGTCAGCATGGGGCTGAAGGTGGAGGGGAAGTCCCCGAAGGACGTCATCAGGGAGGTCGACCGCGGCGAGTGGGACTCCGCCATCGAGGGGGCGGCCAGCTGAGGTGATCCGGGTGGACGAGGGGGAGCTGCTCAGGCTCGTCAGGGACGCGCGCGCCAGGGCCGGGAAGCGGCGCTTCAAGCAGTCGTTCGAGCTCTACGTGGTGCTGGATCCGAACAGGGTGAAGAAGGAGGAGGTCCAGCTCAACGAGGTGGTGGTGCTGCCGAACAGGTTCTCGGAGCCTCCCAGGGTGGCCGTGATAGCGGGGGCCGACGCGGCCCTCAGGGCCAGGGAGGCGGGGGCCGACGCGGTCATACCCCCGGAGGAGGTCGACAGGCTATCCACGAATAGGGCGGAGGTGAGGAGGCTCGTCAAGTCCTACGACATGTTCCTGGCCGAGGCGGCCCTGATGGCCAGGGTGGGCAGGACGCTCGGCAAGTACCTGGGGCCCAGGGGGAAGATGCCGGTTCCCGTGCCGGGCGCGGCGCAGATGGGCGCGGCCGTCGAGCGCGCCAGGTCGAGCGTGAGGGTGCGCGCCAGGGGGCAGTTCTCGATATCCGCCAAGATAGGGGACGAGGGGATGAGCGACGAGGAGCTGGCGGAGAACGCGGCCGCGGTCCTGGATGCTATTAGGGCGAAGCTGTCGCAGGGCGAGAGGGCCATCAGGAAGGTAGTGATAAAGGCGACGATGGGGGAACCCGTGGAGGCGGTGGTTAGCCCATGAGCAGCGCGGTTGCGGCCGAGGGGCGCAGGTACAGTGAGAGGAAGTCGAGGCTCTACGGGGAGATAAAGAGGCTATACGGGGAATACTCGGTGATGGGCATCTCCAGGCTGTACAAGGTGAAGGCGTCGCTGATAAGCGAGGTCAGGAAGCGGCTGCGCGGCAAGGTCGTGATGCTGGGCATCAAGAACAGGCTGGCGCTCAAGGCGCTGAGGGAGGCGGGGCTGGAGGGCGTGGAGGAGCTCGAGCGGTACCTGTCGGGCCAGGCGATGCTGATCTTCACCAACATGAACCCGTTCGAGCTGAACATGCTGCTGGAGCAGTCGATGGTGGAGATGCCGGCCAGGGCCGGGGACGTGGCTACCTCCGACATAGTGGTGCCCAGCGGCAACACCGGGATGCAGCCCGGGCCTATCCTGAGCTCCTTCAAGCAGTTCAAGATACCGACAAGGATAGAGAGCGGCAGCATATTCGTGACCCAGGACACCGTCGTCGCCAGGGCCGGTGAGACTATATCGGCGGACCTCGCGTCGCTCCTCTCGAAGCTCGGCCTCAAGCCGATAAAGCGCGGCCTGTCCCTCGACGCGGTCTACTGGAACGGGAGGCTGGTGCCGGGCGAGAGGCTCAAGGTGAACCCGAAGGAGTACGCCGACCAGCTGGGCGCGGCGCACGCGGAGGCGCTGGCGCTCTCGCTGGGGATCGGGTACCCGGCGCCGGAGGTGCTGCCGATGCTGCTGGTCAGGGCACGGGCCGAGGCGGAGGCGCTCTCCCGCGGCTCGGGCTTCGTGAGCGATGAGACGGCGCCGCAGGTCCTGGCGGCCGCACAGGCCCAGGCCGAGGCCCTGGCGGCCGCCCTGCGGTCCAAGGGCTGGTCCTGAGCCGGGATCCCTCCGGACGCTGGACGGGCAGCGTGTCCATAAGTAATGCGCACTCGGATAGAAGGGTCAACAGGGTTGACCGCGCGGGAGCGGGGATCCTTTCCGGTACCCCGGGAGAATCTTCTAGCCGAAGAGTGAGGCGAGGCCCTCCAGGGCCGCCTCCTCTTCCTCCTTCTTCTCCTCCTTCTTCTCCTCCTTCGCCGGCTTCTTCTCCTCGGCCGCGGGCGCGGCTGCTGGCGCCGCGGCAGCCGGAGCTGCGGCGACTGGCGCGGCGGCCGCGCTCTTAAGGACCTCGTCTATGTTGACGTTCTTGAGGGCGGCCACGAGCGCCTTCACGCTCACGTCGTCCGCCTGTATCCCGGCGGCCTCCACGACCCTCTTGATCCCCTCCTCGTCGACCTCCTTACCCGCCTTGTGCAGGAGGAGCGCGGCGTACACGTACTCCATTCCCAATCCCATCACCTGCAGATGGCCCGCAACCGCCGCCTTAATTAGCTTTTTCCGGTGCCATAACGCTTAATTTCGCTCGGGGGCCTGCGGGCGGCGTGCCCAACGAGCGCGAGAAGCGCGAGCTGTTGGAGAAGTTCTCCTCGGAGCCCGAGAAATACTACGAGGTGGAGCTCTTCAGGGAGCAGGGGTTCGTGAGGAAGCGCTGCAGAATCTGCGGGAGGGGCTTCTGGACCCTTGATCCCTCCGCGGAGCTGTGCCCCGAGCACCGGGGCGAGGGGTTCGTCGGCGAGCGCCTGACATCGCGCGCGTTCGGCTACGTCGACGCGTGGAGGAACGTGGAGGAGTTCTTCGTCTCGGAGGGGCACACGAGCGTTCCCCGCTACCCGGTCGTGGCCAGGTGGAGGCCGGACCTCTACTTCACGGTGGCCTCGATCATAGACTTCCAGAGGGTGGAGGGCGGCAAGGTGGTCTTCGAGTTCCCGGCCAACCCCCTCGTGGTGCCGCAGGCATCGCTCAGGTTCAACGACGTGGAGAACGTGGGGTTCACGGGCCGCCACTACACGGAGTTCGTCATGATAGGGCAGCACGCCCTCAACGACGGGCGCGGGTACTGGAAGGACAGGACCATCGAGCTGGACTTCAGGCTCCTCACGGAGAGGTTCGGCGTCCCGCGCGAGGAGGTTGTCTTCGTGGAGGACGTCTGGCTCGGCTACGGGGCCTTCGGCTACTCGCTCGAGTACTACGTGAGGGGGCTCGAGCTGGGCAACGCCGTCTTCACAGAGTTCGAGGGCACGCCCTCCAGCTACAGGAGGTTCGAGCCGCAGGTCGTGGACATGGGCGCGGGGCTCGAGAGGTTCGTCTGGCTGTCCCAAGCCACCCCCACGAGCTACGACGCGGTGTTCTCCCGGGAGCTGGAGGAGCTCAGGAGGAGGCTGGGGCTGCGGCTCGACCCCGAGCTCTCGAGGAGGTTCTTCGCGGCCAGCGGGCGGCGGGACCTGACGGAGGTGGCGGACCCCTCCGGGGCGCTGGGGGAGGTGCTCTCGGAGGCGGGGATCGGGGAGGAGGAGTTCAGGGAGTTCGTGAAGCCCTGGGTGGACCTGTACGCGGTGCTGGACCACTCGAGGGCGCTGATGTTCGCGGTGGCCGACGGGGCGCTCCCGAGCAACGTCGGGGGTGGCTACAACCTGCGGGCGATACTGAGGCGCGCGCAGGGGATCATAGAATCGAACTCGTGGGACATAGGGATAGCCGACGCGGCGGAGCTCGTGGCGGAGTCGCTCAGGCCGATGTTCCCGGAGCTCCTCGAGTCCATGCCGGCCCTGCGCGAGGTGCTGGAGGTCGAGCTGCAGCGCTACAGGGCCACGAAGGCCAGGATAGGCAGCATAGTCGACGGCATCAGGCGCTCGGGCAGGCAGCTGACGACGGACGACGTGATAAGGCTCTACGAGTCGAACGGCGTCACGCCCGAGATGCTCGTGGAGGCCGGGGTGCTCAGGTCCGTGCCGGCGGACTTCTACTCGAGGCTGGCCAGCCGGCACTCGGCCCAGCCCAGGGAGGAGGGGAAGGGAGGGGGAGCGGGGCCTGCCGTCGACGTGGAGGGCCTCCCGCCCACCAGGGAGATCTACTACGAGGACGTCCGCCTGACCAGGTGCACGTCCAGGGTCCTCCGCTCCTACCCGGAGGTCGGCGCGGTGGTCCTGGAGGGCACGGTGTTCTACCCCCGCGGCGGGGGGCAGGAGCCTGACCGCGGGACGCTGGGCGGGTTCCGCGTGAGGGACGTCGTGAAGGTCGGGAAGGTGATAGTGCACTTCCTGGAGGGAGGAGTCCCCAGGGAGGGGGAGATCGTGGAGTGCGAGATAGACGCGGCGCGCAGGAGGTCCCTGATGAGGCACCACACGGCGACCCACGTGGTGAACGGCGCGGCCAGGAGGGTCCTGGGGCCCTGGGTCTGGCAGCACTCGGCTTTCAAGGACGAGGACGGGGCCAGGCTGGACGTGACGCACCACTCCGCTCTGACCAGGGAGCAGGTGGAGGCGATAGAGAGGCTGGCCAACGAGATAGTCCAGCAGGACCTGCCCGTGGACGTCCAGGTCATGCCCAGGGGGAGGGCGGAGTCGCTCTACGGCTTCAGGCTCTATCAGGGCGGCGCGGTGCCCGAGAGGGAGCTGCGCGTCGTGAAGGTGGGGGACTTCGACGTGGAGGCGTGCGGGGGGACGCACGTGACGAGGACCGGCGAGATAGGGTGCATCAGGATACTGCGCTCGGAGAGGATTCAGGACGGCGTCGTGAGGCTGGAGTTCGTCGCGGGGATGAGGGCCGTGGAGCACTCCATGGGGCAGGCCAGGGCGCTGTCGGAGCTGGCCGGCAGGCTGGGGGCCCCGCCGGAGGGCGCGCTGAGGAAGCTGGAGGAGCTCCTGGGGGAGCTCGAGGCCAGGGAATCCGAGCGCAGGAGGCTCAGCGGCGCCGTGGCGTCGTACGTGGTGGCCTCGGGGCCCAGGGGGACGCTGGGGGGGCTCCCCGTCTACGCGGCGGAGCTCGAGGGCGTCTCGCAGAGGACGCTCGTCGAGGTGGGCGACGCCGTGGCCAGGGCCGTGCCGCAGTCGGTCTACGTGGGGATCAGCGCGCTCCGCGACGAGGGGCGCACAGCGCTGGTGGTGATCTCCCACAGCGACAGGGTGGACGCGGGCGAGCTGGCGGCGCGCGCCCTCAGGGCGCTCGGGGGTCGCGGAGGGGGGAGGGGGAAGATAGGCCAGGGCGCGGTGCCCCGGGCGGTGGGCATCGGGGAGGCGCTGGCCGCGCTCGGCGTCGAGGCCGGCGCCGGGGAACCAAGATAGGTTCCGGGAGCGCGGCGCAGGATAAATATGACCCCGGGGCTCCGGATACCGTGAGCGCCCCGCGCGCCTGGATCGTGACCCTGGGCAACGAGGTGCTGCTGGGCGAGGTCGAGAACACCAACGCCTGGTGGCTGGCCAGGAGGCTGACCTCGCTCGGCGTAGCCGTGAGGAGGATGGTGACGTCCCCGGACGACGAGGAGTCGGCTGAGGTCTTCCGCGACGCGATCGGCAGGGTCGAGCTGGTGGTGTCCACCGGGGGCCTCGGCCCCACCTACGACGACAGGACCATGTACCTGATCTCGAGGGCCCTGGGACTGCCCCTTGAGGTCAACCCGAGGGCGGAGGAGATGGTGAGGAGGCGGGTCGCCGAGAGGGGGTTCCAGATGACCCCGGCCAGGCTCAAGATGGCCGAGATGCCCAGGGGGGCCGAGCCCCTCGAGAACCGCGTGGGGACCGCGCCGGGGGCCATCTTGAGGCACGGCGGCACGACCCTCGTCGTCCTGCCGGGCGTCCCGGCCGAGATGCAGCCGATGTTCGAGGAGGCCGTCGGGCGCCTGAGGGACCTGTGGCGCGGGCCCCCCTGCAGGCGCGAGGCGACCTTCAGCGGGATAGTTGAGGCGGACCTGGCGGACGTCCTGTCGGAGCTCTCGAGGGACGGGCGCGTCTACGTGAAGACGCAGCCGAGGGGGAGGCCGGGGGCCCCGGCCGTCAGGATACTGGTCATCTCGTTCGAGGGCCTCTGCGACGACGCGTTCTCGAGGCTCGAGGAGGCCGCCCGCGCGGCCGGCGGAGCCCCGGCGCCCTCACTGGGCGACGCCCAGGGTGTTGCCGACGCCGATCACCACGGCTAGGCCTCCCTGGGGGACCCTCTCGCGCAGGATCTCCGCAAGCGCGTCGTGGACGTGGTCTACCGCCTCGGCTATCTCCCTCGTCATGGGTGTTATTGCCTCGACGTAGCTCTCCTTCACGAGTATCGCGTACACCGGAATTCCGTCCGCCGAGGCCCTCTCCTCTATGTTGAAGCGCTCCACGCCGATGCCCCCTATGGCGACGCCCACGCCCCTGGCCGTGTCCCCGCTGCGCTCGCTCTCGAGCCTGAGCTGCGCGTCTATCGTGATTATGGCGGATATGTCGCCGTACATGAGGCGGGCGCGCTGCACCGCGTCGTCCAGGTTGCCGAGGTTGCTCGCGGGACCCTTGGCCTTGATGAGGAGGACCCTGCGCCCCTCGATCTCGCGCAGCGCCGCCGACGTGTCGGGCGCTATCTCGAACTTGCGCTGCCCGAGCATGAGGAGGCCGACGCTCATCGGGCCCACCCCATCGCCTATCGGGGCCCCCTTGTCCAGCGCGTCCATGAACCCGAAGAACGCCTTCCCCTGCTTCAGGACGAGCGGCATCACGGCGTAGAGCTGCTGCAGGAGGCCCAGGCTGGAGTACTTGTTGGCGAGCCAGAGGAGGTGGTTCACGATCTTGTAAAGGATCTCGAGGGAGGCCGCGGCCTCCGCGTACCCCACGGCCCTCCCCACGGAGACGGGGTCGTCCGTCCTGAGGGCGGCGGAGACCTCCGCCTTGAACCTGCGCTCGTAGTTGTCCATCAGGTGCTTCAGCTTGCCGACTATGCCCACGGGGTCCAGGTCGACCGGGAAGACCGCGAAGAAGTCCAGGAGGGACCTCAGGCGGGCCCTCGCGTTCTCGTCCTGGGTGGTGGACGATATGTAGGACTCGTACCTCGAGATGCCGCGGTCCCTCAGATCCTTCAGCTCCCTGAACGCCCTGTACACCTCGCCGCTCATCGTCCAGAACTGGAACTTGTTGGCGTAGACGGTCATCAGGGCCACGTAGATCGTCGGCAGTACGATGTACCAGGCCAGGTAGTAATATATCAGCTGGTCGCCGGTCGCCGCCAACGTCCCGGTCCTCGGGGTGCGCCAGTATTTAAGGGAGACACCGTCGCCCAGCGAGTGCCCTGGGACCCTGGGAGTGCGCCGGCACCGCCGCTTCGCGAGGGCTCGCGCACCTCACTAGCACGGCGGCGACGACGGGTTTCACTTCCGGGATCGGACGAGACCGGGTGGGTCCCCGTCGCTGTGGCCGGCTGGGGCCGGCTTTCCGGGCCGCCGGAAATAAACGTTTCGCACGCGCCGACTACTTCTTGACCTTCACTATCTTCGACTTGCCCATCATGCGCCAGTACTCGACCTCGGCCCCCGGCTCGAGCTTATCGGCTACGTCCTCCTCCACGTACTGCGTCTCGAAGGTCTCGAACGTCTCGAGGTCCATTATCTGCACGTTGCCGTTCGAGACGCTGAGCACCTGGCCGACGCGCTTCTCGACCTCCGGCACGTCTATCCTGGCGCTGGAGGGGCCCATGTAGGACCTCTTGGAGCCGGTGAAGAAGCCGATGGCGACGAGCCTGACCTTGGCGCTCCCGTGCTTCCCGGGCTTGCTCTTCTCCACCTCCACCACCCTGCAGGGCTCGTCCTCTATGACGACGAAGGCGCCCTCCTTTATGTCGCCGAGCTCCACGGGCCTTACGCTCATCACCTGGCGTTAAGAAATCCTAAATATATTCTTTCCCTGAACAGGCCGGGAGGCGCGGCAAATTTTATCTCCCGGTCGAGCGCCCGAGGGGGCGGTGGCCGCCGTAGTGTAACGGCAGCACAGGGGCCTGTGGAGCCCCTAGACCGGGTTCGATAGGCCGAGCGCGGCTCGAAAGTCCCGGCGGCGGCCCCTCCCGCTGAGCGCGCCGCGTCAGTCCTCCGCGGCGCACGCCGACCCGCCCTCCCAGATGAAGGACTCGGCGGGCCTCGTCAGGTGGCGATGGGCCCTGGGAGGGGGCACGAACGCGCCGCGGAGGATCCTCCTGGGGACCCTGACCTCGGCGGGGCGCGCCGTCGGATCGCGGTGGCCGCATTTGGGGCAAGCGTAGCCCTTCCCGGATCCCTCGCTCTTCATCCTGGAGCCGCACCTGGGGCACCTGGGGGCCACCGCCCTCCTGAGCTCCACGAGCTCGAGGACCTCCAGCCGCTCCATGTTGAGGGTGGGGGGATCGGGAGGATGCGGCCTGTAGGATCCCGTCACCCTGACCGCGTCGCCCGGCTCCAGGGCGAGGGCTATCAGCCTGAAGTGCTTGGTTGGCTCGTAGGCGGCCACCCTTATGGTCCCGCCGCGCCGATCCTCGAGCGTGAAGAACACGTGCGAGCCGGGCCCCAGCTTGGGGCGGCCGGAGACGCGCCCCTCGAGCCTCACGGTGGTGTAGGGCCTGATCTCGGACACCGAGCCGACGTCGACGACGTGCGAGTCCGATCCGTGGTTGGTCCTGTATATCAGGAGCCTCTCGACGCGGGCGCCGACCACTATCGCGTCGTAGGCCCTGATCACCGCGTCGCGGCTGGGCCCCCTGATCCCGAGGAGGACGGGGTCCGGGCCGCGGGGGGCCACCAGCGGCTCCATGTAGTACCAGTCGTAGCTGTCGTACGTCATGGGCCACGTCTCGAGGTCGGCCAGCCTGACGGACTCCTCGTCCACCGGCCTGGGGCCGCGCCCCGAGCCGGGCGAGCGGTATGCCAGCAGCTCGTAGACGCGGGCGGAATCCTCGGGCGCGCCGATCGCGGCCGCCGCGCCCACGAGTCCCCTCCCGAGCTTGAACCACGTTGCGACGCCGCCGAGCGAGAGGATAGCCCTCAGCGCGTCGGCGCGGTCCACGATCCCCCTGAGGGCGAGGGCGTGCAGGCCCGAGAGGGATCCGGGAGGCTCGGGGCCATCTGTGAGCACCATGACGACGCCGGGATCGACCTTCGGGTCCCCGAGGGCGGCGTAGCGCGCGACCAGCGACTCGGCCTCGTCGAACGCGCGCATGGCCTCGCGGCGGTCGCGGACGCGGTACCTCAGGTGCACCGCGCCGTTTCCCCTGGTCTTCATGGGGTAGGCCGGGTTCAGGCGTATCAGCCTGGGATCCCCCGCGGCAGCGTAGCCCAGGCCCCTCAGCCTCTCGTCCACGAGGGCCCCTATGTAGGTCGTGCACATCCCCAGCTGGTTCGAGTCGGTGTCGTCGATGCCTATGTGCGCGACCGGCAACCGCGGCCCCCTTTCAGGGCTCCACGACGATCATGCTGAGCGTTGACCTGACGCCCTCGAGCCGCCTTATGCGGGCGCTCACGGTCTCCTTCACCTTCTCGAGGGAGTCGGACTCCACCTTCGCTATCAGGTCGTAGACGCCGTATATTATGTACGCCTCGGTCACGTAGGGGATCTGCTTCAGCGCCCTGAGGACGTCCTCCTCCTTCCCCATCTCCGTGTTCACCAGGACGTACGCCTTGGCCAAGGCCGTGTTTTCGCGGATCGGTCCTGTCTAAAAGCGTTTCCGGGCAAGGTTTAACGCTGGCCGCTTCCCCCGGTGGGGCGCGCGCCGAGCTGGCGGGCGGGCCACGGGGATCTCCCGGGGAAGCTCCTCCCTCCGGCGGGGGGCGCGGCGCCGCGAGGCGCGGCGGGAGACCGCCGGCAACGGAAGAGAAACGGAACCCCCCGGCGGCCAGTGACGGTGATGGGGTGGAACCCCGGAGGAGCCGCTGGGGAGGATGAAACGGCCGTCCCGCGCGGAGCAAGGCCGAACGGGGCCGATGAGTTCCCCCGGCGAGGCCCGGGTGGGCCTCTCAGCCTGATCCCGCCGAGAACAGAAGGAGGGCTACGGCCAGCACGGCGCGCTAACCCCTGAGGCTGGTGAGCGGGGGCGGGACGCGGCCCCCGCGGGCTATGAGGCGGGACGCGCCGAGCCTGGGCACGTCCATGACGACGCCGCTCCCGAAGAGGCCGCCGAAGTCCACGCGGTCGCCTGGCTTCGCCCCGGGCACCGGAAGCAGCCTGACGCCCACGGGCTTGCCCGCGATGACGCCTATCGCGACCTGGTCCAGGATTATGGAGGACAGGACCTCGGGCTGGGTGTCGCCCGGGAGGGGGACCATGTCCGTGCCCGCCGCGGACACCGAGCTCATGGCGAGCAGCGCCCAGAGGCCCACGGTGCCCTCGGCGGCCCTCCTGGCCATGCCCAGGTCCTCCGAGACCGGCGTCATCACCCCGCTGAACCCGCCGATTCTGGAGGCGGCCATGGCGCCGCCCTTCCTGAGGGAGTCCGTCAGTATCATCATGGCGCCGACCGTGCCAGGCGCCCCCACGGCGTCCACGCCCATGGCCTCCAGGACCTCCGCCACGCTCTCGCCCTCCGCCGGGGCGGGCGCCAGCGATATGTCGACGGCGCCGAACTGGACCCCGAGCTGCGCCGCCACCTCGCGCCCTATCAGCTCCCCCACGCGCGTTATCTTGAAGGCGACCCTCTTTATGACCTCGGAGAGGCTGGTCACGTCGACGCCCCCCGACTCCCTTATCGCAGCCAGGAGCACCGCGGGGCCGCTTATCCCCACGTTGACGGCCGCGTCGTGGGTTCCCAGGCCGTGGAAGCCGCCCGCCATGAACGGGTTGTCGTCGGGCGCGTTCGCGAGCACCATGAGCCTGGCGCACGACTCCCCCCTCCCCCCGGGCGACAGCTGGGCTGCCCTGGAGATGACGCGCCCCATCCTCAGGACGGCGTCCACGTTCACGCCGGAGCGGCTGTCGGCCACGTTGACGGCCGCGCAGACCCTCCTGGTCGAGGCCAGGGCCTCCGGTATGCTCTCCTCGAGCTCCACGTCGGCGGCGGTCTCCCCCTTCTGGACGAGGGCGCCGTAGCCGCCCACCAGGTCCACGCCGACGTCCGCGGCCGCGTCGTCCACCTCCTGCGCCAGGGAGACCAGCTCCTCCCTCGCGCGGGGGCCGGCGCTGCGTATCATGGGGGAGGCGACGAGGGCGAGCGGGGTCAGCGCAACGCGCCTGTTCACGACCTCTACCCCGTACTTCGCGCTCACGTCCCTGACGACGTCCGCGAGGCGCGATGCGCCCTCGCGTATGGCGCCCGCGACGCCCCTCCTGAGGGCGCCGGGGTCCGGGCTCGCGGCCGGCAGCACGTTGATGCCGAGGGTGACTGCCCTTATGTTGAGGTGCTTGTAGACTATCATGTCGACGGTCTCCAGTATCTCGTCGATGCTGATGCGGGTCGACATGCCGCCTCACACCCTGTGCATTACCTTGAATATATTATAGTGATAGACCGCGACCTGCACCCCCAGCTCCCTGGCCCTCGCCTCTAGCCGGGCCTTCAGGGAGGACATGCCCTCCCTGGCGCCCGATATGTCCGCCATGAGCACCATGACGAACAGGTCGCCCATCTTCGTAGAGGCCAGGTCCACTATGTTGACGTTGTACTCGGCCAGCGCCTCCGCTATCCCGGCGACTATCCCCACCCTGTCCGCGCCGATCACCATTATCACGGCCCTGTCCTCGTCGCCCATCGTGGGGAGCTCGGGGATGGGCATTATAAAGGATGGGATCGGGGATCCCTTATAGGCGCACGGGCCCCTCCCCCCTCCGTGGAGGCCCCGGACGAGGAGGAGCTCGCCGCATACGTGAAGGGCTCGCTGGCGCCGCTCCGCGCGAGCGCCCTACGGATCCTGGGCTACCGCGAGGCCCTCCGCCGCGAGCTAGAGGGAAGGACAGCCTCGGAGGCGCTGGGAGGGCCGCACGCAGACGCCGTGGTGGGCGGGCTCGGGCAGGGGGCGTCCTCGCAGGCCCTCCACTCGAGGATCCTGGGGCTCACGTGCGACGTCGAGGGAGTGCTATCGGACATGAGGGCCGGCGCCGCCCCCTCGCAGCGCCTGGGCTTCGCCTGGACGCCGTTCGTCGGTTTCGTCTCCTCGGTGGCGGAGGCCGTTGAGAGGTGCGTTCCCGGAGCGCGCGCCGCGGAGGGCACCGGGACGCCCGCCACGTCCGAGGAGTTCCTGGAGGCGCTGGCGGAGTTCCTCGAGCGCTACATCAACTTCTCGCCGGCCCACAACCGCGTCACCTACTTCCTCTGGACCCTGCGCAAGAACCTGGAGCAGGTCGCGCTCTCGGCGCACCCTGGCCTGGGGAGGGTGGCCGGCGCCGTGGGGCTGGAGGCGGTCCACTGGCGCCCCGGCGTGCGCCTGCTCGGCTACCCCGAGTACCAGTCGACGGCCATCTACCACCGCTACGGGCCCTCGGGCAGCCACGGGCTGCTGCGCGCAATGCTGGACGCGGGGGAGTGCCGCTCGCTGGGCGGCGCGGTCAGCCTCCTCGTGGACGCGCTCTGGCTGTACTTCACTTACAGCCCGGACGTGCGCCTGCTGGAGGAGTATCTCTCCGGGCTCGAGAACCCGGCGGCCGCCTACATGGGGGCCGTGCGGCGCCTGGCCCCGGAGATCCCCTGCGAGTCGGGGGACCTGCGGGGCTCCACGGTTCGCCTGGGGAGCGGCCCGGTCGGGCTGGTGGAAATGCTCAGGGGACCCGCCGGCGCGCTCCAGTTCTACGGGATCCGCGAGTACTTCCTCCTCCGCGGGCCGCACGGGGACAGGGTTCTCTGCCTGGACCGCGGGAGGCTCCTCGCTTGATGGATCCGGAGGTTCTGCCGCCGGTTAGCGTCAGGCCGCGCCAGCTCGCCAAGTCATGGTCACCCCCTCCGCCCGCCCCCGCGGTGGCCATCCGGGATCCCGACCCGCTGCCACCTGTTAGCGTCAGGCCGCGGCGGCGACGTTCCTGGCGCTCTGCGCCATCGACGTGGACGTGACCGGAGGGTTCTCCGCGCTGGAGATCGCGCCCTGGGTCGTGGCGAGGAGCGTCGACGCCGTGAGGGCCCGGGAATGGGTCGGGCTTCTGGCGCTGATGGCGCTCGGGAGCTCCTCGCTCCCCGTGCCGAGCGAGGTCGCGCCGTCCACGTCGGGGTACCTGGTGCACGGGGACGTAATGGATCCGTGGCGGCTACTTGGCGGCGCTCGCGGGATCCATGCCGGGTCGTACCTGGACTACTACGTGGGCTACGCGTTCGGGACGGAGGTACTGAGGAAGCTGCCCTGGGTGAGGGCGACGCCCCCGGGAGGGCGGAGGGTTGGTTCCGCAGGTACGGCGAGCCCACAGTGATCCTCACGCGCGTGCGCCTCCTCCCCGGTGGGGGTTTCATTCCGCCCGAACGCGCCGGCGGCGCGGATCGCCTCCGCCGGCTTTCCG